>NZ_JBTOPV010000045.1:0-248502 GCF_055284355.1 Pseudomonas sp. HP_01
ACTTCCAGTTTGTAGCTGTCATCAAACCTGTTGCGTTTTCTGGTCATGAAAAACTCCTCGATAAATGTATTTTCCACTTATCGAGGTGTCCGGGGAAATTAGACCACTGCAGACTGGCTTCAGCCGGGAAGAGGCCTGCACGAACACCCGCCATTTCACGGCGTGACATCCGACGCCTTCCCGGCTAAAGCCGGTCCTACAATGTGCACGCGGTCAGTCAGTGGGAGCGGCTTCAGCCGGAAAGAGGCCAGCACAAACACCCCAAATTTCGCGGCGTGGCATCCGACGCCTTCCCGGCTAAAGCCGGTCCCAAAATGTGCGCGCGGTCAGTCAGTGGGACTGGCTTTAGCCGGGAAGAGGCCAGCACGAACACCCGCGATTTCACGGCGTGACATCCGACGCCTTCCCGGCTAAAGCCGGTCCTACAATGTGCGCGCGGTCAGTCAGTGGGACTGGCTGCGCGCAATTAACCCCGCGGGCCGCAGTAATCCTTGGCCCACTGCTCCTGCGCCACCAAGTGTTGTTTAAACCGCGCGATTTGCTCGGCCACCCGCACCGGTGACGTGCCGCCCCAGCCGCTGCGCGCCGCCAGTGCAGCTTCCAGCGTCAGGCTCTCCAGCACCTCCGGCGTCAGGCGCGGGTCGGTGTCAGCGAGCATCTTCGGCGTCAGCTCTGGCAGCCCGATGTCCTGCGCCTCACACAGCTGAACCAGCTGCCCGGTGATCTCGTGGGCTTCCTTGAACGGCACACCGCGAACGGCCAGCCAGTCCGCAATTTCTGTCGCCAGGGTAAACCCCAATGGCGCCTGACGCAGCAACTCGTCCTTGCGTACCTTCATCGTGCGGACCATGCCTGCAAAGGCGGGCAGCACCAGATTCAGCGTGTCCACGGCGTCGAAGATGGCGTGTTTGTCTTCGCTCAAATCCCGGTTGTACGACAGCGGCTGTGCCTTGAGCACCGACAGAATCGCTGTCAGCGAACCGATCAAACGACCGGATTTGCCCCGGGCCAGCTCCGCGATGTCCGGGTTCTTCTTCTGCGGCATGATCGAGCTGCCCGTGGCGTAGGCATCGTCCAGCTCGACCCAGCGAAACTGCCGCGACGTCCAGATGCAGAACTCCTCGGCCATGCGCGAAACATTGATCCCCAGCATGCTCGCGCAGAACAGGAATTCGGCCACGTGATCGCGGCTGGCGACCGCGTCGATGGAGTTCTCACACGGCCCGGCGTAACCCATTTCCGCCGCCGAACGTTGAGGGTCGCGGGCGATGGCTGAACCCGCCATGGCGGCGGCGCCGAGGGGCGATAGATTGAAACGCTGATCCCAATCCTGCAGGCGCTGGATGTCACGATGAATCGCCTGGGCATGGGCCATCAAATGGTGACCAAACACAATCGGCTGCGCCTGTTGCAGGTGAGTAAAGCCGGGCGCGATGGTCTCGATATGCGCTTCGGCCTGACTGACCAATGCCTGCTGCAGATCGAGAATTGACAGGGTCAGCACGCGAATCCTGTCACGGAGAAACAGCCGCATGTCATTGGCCGTCTGATCGTTGCGCGAGCGCCCTGCGCGAAGCTTGCCGCCCAGTGTGCCGAGGCGTTCGGTGAGCAGGCGCTCGATGAATGTGTGCACGTCCTCATCGGCGGGAATGGGCTGAATGCTGCCGGCGGCAAAATCCTCGTCGATCGATTGCAGCGCCTCGATGATGCGGCGGGTTTCGTCGGCATCCAGCAAACCGGCGCGCTCAAGCTCGTGGGCGTGGGCCTTGGACCCTGCGACGTCATAAGGCGTCATGCGGAAATAGACGGCGGGCGAGCGTGACAGGTTGGCCATCGGTTCAGCCGGTGCTGACTTGAAGCGCGCCCCCCACAGACGATCCGTTGCATCGGACATATGCATTCCCCCTCAAACACGTGATTGCTGGCGAGCCAGGCGTCGACGACGTCAGGGGATCCTAGAAAAAACCGGCTGCCGTTGAAACGTTACAAATGGCAAGTCGGGTTGGCAGAAATGGAAAGCTGCCTGGTTCGGCCTGCTGAGCAGAAGCGTGGTAGCGACTATTTTTCTGTTACCCCAGGTGCCTGAATGTGGTGAAGTGGCGCCGATTGCACAACCCGATGTTCCCCACGTCGACCTATCGCAGGATGCGCCCATGGATGGTTTCCTATCGCTTTATCAACACCTCGGCTGGACCTTGTCAGTGCTGGTGATGCTGACGTTTCTGTTGGCGGGGACGGTCAAGGGCGTCATCGGCATGGGGTTGCCGACCGTGGCGATGGGCTTGCTCGGCGCGATGATGCTGCCGACCCAGGCGGCGGCGCTGCTGCTGATTCCCTCGACACTGACCAATCTCTGGCAGCTGGCAACCGGCGGGCATCTGCGGGGCCTGTGCGCGCGGTTGTGGCCGCTGCTGCTGACCATCGTCATCGGCACAATGCTTGGCTCCTACGCGCTGGGGCTTGGCAACGGGCACGGCATGGCGAAGGCGCTGGGCGGCGCGCTGTTTGTGTACGCGCTCTGCGGCCTGTTTCTGCCGACGCTCAAAGTACCGCCCGCTGCCGAGCGCTGGCTCGGGCCGTTGTGCGGATTGATCACCGGCCTGGTCACCTCGGCCACCGGCGTGTTCGTGATTCCGGCGGTGCCCTACATTCAGGGCCTGGGGCTGGATCGCAATGAACTGGTGCAGGCGCTGGGTCTGTCGTTTACTGTCTCGACCCTGGCACTGGGTGCTGGTCTGTTCTGGAACGGCGCAGTCGGCAGCGCCGAAATGGGCGCCTCGTTGCTGGCGCTGGTTCCTGCGTTGCTGGGGATGATGTTCGGGCAGTGGCTGCGCCAGCGCATCAGCGCCATTGTGTTCAAGCGGATGTTCTTCATTGGCATGGCGCTGCTGGGCGCGCACCTGATGATTGCTGGCTGATTACGCGGTGTCCGGCCCGCATTCACGCGTTAGGCCAATCAACGTAAATTCATCAATAGCCGCCTGACTCGTGATTCAGGCGCAAATGTATTTTGCCCCTCTGCGGCTTATTCCCCTCTCGCCTGATCGATATTCTGCCGTCCATTCCAATTGAAGATCCTCAATCCGGCACCGCTAAACAGCGGGCTGCATTGACGACGGACGAGGCTTGATATGAAAAAAGTACTGTTTCTCAACGGCGGCAAACAATTCGCCCACTCCGACGGCCGCTACAACACCACGCTGCATGAAGCCGGCCTGGCGCTTCTGGATCGCGCCGGGTTTGACGTGCAGCAGACCTTCATTGACGGCGGCTACGACGTGGCCGACGAAGTGCAGAAGTTTCTCTGGGCGGACGTGATCATCTGGCAGATGCCAGGCTGGTGGATGGGCGCGCCGTGGACGGTGAAAAAGTACGTCGACGAAGTCTTCACCGAAGGGCACGGCAGCCTGTACGCCAACGACGGTCGCACCCGTTCCGATGCCTCCCAACGGTACGGCAGCGGCGGCTTGCTGCACGGCAAGCAGTACATGATTTCCGCTACCTGGAACGCGCCCCAGCAAGCCTTCGACGACCCGGCGGATTTCTTCGAAGCCAAGGGCGTGGATGCCGTGTACTTCCCGTTCCACAAGGCTAACCAATTCCTGGGCATGACCGGCCTGCCGACCTTTCTGGCGGTGGACGTGATGAAGATGCCGAACGTGGCGGCGGACGTTAAGCGGTATGAGGCGCATCTGGCCTCGGTGTTCGGAATCTGAGCGCGAGGAGCGAGTTACTAGCTTCAAGCGGCAAGCGGCAAGCTCACGGCGTACGGCTCTTAGCGCCTGGCCTGCAGCTCAGGGCTTGTAGCTTGTAGCTTGTAGCTTGTAGCTTGTAGCTTGTAGCTTGTAGCTCTTGCCAGCAAGCGCGCTACTATCCGGTCTCTTGTGAGCGGGAGACAACAGTGAAAGTCAGGTCGGATGAGTTGCAGGTGTTTGTCACGGTGATCGAAAGCGGCTCGATTTCCGCTGCGGCCGAGCAGGTCGGGCAGACGCCCTCGGCGATCAGCCGCACCTTGTCGCGACTCGAAGGCAAGCTGGGCACGACGTTGATCAACCGCACCACCCGACGCATGGACCTGACCGAGGAGGGCAAGTATTTTCTCGAGCGGGCCAGGCAGATTCTGGACCAGATGGAAGAGCTGGAAGAACGCATGTCGGTGCGCCAGCAGACGCCGTCCGGTCGTTTGCGGATCAATGCGGCCTCGCCCTTCATGCTGCATTCCATCGTCCCGTACGTCGCCGAGTTTCGTGCGCAGTACCCGGACATCCAGCTGGAGCTGAACAGCAACGATCTGATCATTGATCTGCTGGAACAGAGCACCGATGTGGCGATCCGCATTGGCGTGCTGGCCGATTCCACCCTGCATGCCCGGCCCCTCGGCAGCAGTCCGCTGAACATCCTCGCCAGCCCGGAATACCTCAAAAAACACGGTACGCCGAAAACCGTGGAGGCGCTGAGCGGACATTCACTGCTCGGCTTCACCCAGACAGAAACGCTCAATCACTGGCCGTTGCGCCACGCCGACGGGGATCGGTTGTTCATTCAGCCGACGGTCTCGGCATCCAGCGGCGAGACGTTGCGCCAGTTGGCGTTGGCGGGTGAGGGCATCGTTTGCCTGTCGCACTTTATGACTCACGAAGACATCCGCCAGGGCCGCCTCAACGTCATCCTGCCCCAGGCCAACAGCGGCTATCGCCAGCCGATCCACGCCGTCTACTACCGCAACTCGCAGCTGGCATTGAGGATTCAGTGCTTTCTGGATTTCATTCAGAAAAAGCTGGCGGTGTACGCGGCTTAAGGCTGCTTACTTGGCACTGCATCTTTCGCACTCACTTCCTACCGCAGAAGTTTGCTCGCGCACGTCCATTGTAGGAGCGCGCTTGCCCGCGAACGCAGTGTGTCTATGACGAAAATGCAATCTGACCCACCGCCTTCGCGGGCAAGCGCGCTCCTACAGTGTGTCGTGTGAACCTTCAAGATTTCGGAAACACCCGAGGCATTCGACGTCTTGTTCATCCAGCTGGATGCGCGTGGTCGATTGGGTTTCGGTGCGCCGTCAATCTTGGGCCACCCCGCTGAATTCCGCCCGCAACATCTCCACAAACGCCTCCCGCGCCGGGTGATGCTCGGCGTTCTCGTGCCAGTAAAACAGGTTATCGATGGAGGTCAGTTCAGGGAATTCATAACCGACCCAGCCCGAGCCTTTCCGGTACTGCTCGTAAACCCCTTTGGGCACCAGCGCCACGCCTGCCCCGGCGCTGACGCAGCCGACGATGGTGCCGTAGTTGGCAATGCTGACGATGGGCTGAGTCTGGCCGTCGTGCTGCAACCAGCGCTCCAGCGCCGCGCGATAAGGGCAGCCTTCGGGCCACATGAAAATCGATTTGCCCTGCAGATCCGCGGCGCTGCGAATCGGCCCCATCGACTCGGCGGCAATCAGTACCAGATCCTCCCGGTACATCGATGTGCGCTTGAGCCGTGGGCGTTTGACGTCGATGGCAACAATGGCGCCATCGAGCTTCTGGTTGAGCGTCGCGTCGAGCAGTTGCGTGCCGGTGCCCGTCGTCAGCTCCAGTGACACCTGCGGATAACGCGCATGAAAGCGCGCCAGCAGTCGCGGCAGCCGCGCGGTGGCCGAGGATTCAATGGCGCCGATACGCAACGGCCCGGAGGGCGCGGCATCGGGATGCACCGCGCGTCTGGCTTCGTCGGCCAGACTGAGCATTTTGCCGGCGTAAGTCAGGAAGATTTCCCCCGCCGGGCTGATGCGCAACCCTCGGCCCTGACGGTAGAACAACTCGGTGCCCAACTCCGCCTCAAGCGCCTTGATCCGCGCAGTGATGTTCGACGGCACGCAGTGCAACACCTCCGCGGCGCGGGCAATGCTGCCGGTGTCGACCACGGTCTTGAACATGCGAATCTGGGCCAGTTCCATGCATCACCAAAAGTGAGTGTTTACGTCATTATTGTTCGGTTGTGGTGAGCATAAGTTGTTTCGATACTCGCAGCCATGGGCAGGCGTCGGGCCTGTCGGCAGGAGTTATCGAAATGAGCGTGGTGGCTGAACCTGTTTGCAGTTCGGATACACCGATGAGTGCTGCGGTGCCGTGGCAAGGGATGAAAGTTGCCCTCGCCACGTTCTTCGTGGTCGCCTGCTGGGGCTTTTCGCCCACCGGCATTCGTATCGGTTTGCAGGCCTATGATCCGGGGCATCTGGCGCTACTGCGCTTCCTGATTGCATCGGTGTTCATGCTGCTAATCGCCTCATCGCAACGCATCGCGTTACCGCGCCTGAAGGATCTGCCGTTGCTCGCGGTGTTGGGTTTCTTCGCCGTCAGCCTGCACCACATCGCTCTCAACTTCGGCCAGGCCGGCGTGAGTGCCGGGGCGTCCAGTGTGCTGGTGCAATCGACGCCTTTGTTTACCGCGCTGCTGGCGCATTTTGTGTTCAAGGAGCGGGTCAGCGCCTGGCGTTGGGGCTGTGTGGCGCTCGGTTTGGTGGGCGCGGCGATTGTCGTCACCGGTGATCGTGGCATTGGCCACATGGACGCGCGCGGGCTGCTGATTCTGCTGGCGGCGTTTTCATGGAGCGTTTATTTCTCGCTGCAGAAGCGTCACAGCCATCGGTACGACGGCCTGACCATGGTCTGTTATACGGTCTGGGCGGGCACGGTGTTCCTGCTGATTTACTTGCCGGGTCTGATTGGGGAAGTCTTCAACGCGCCGCTGAGGGTCAATGTGGCAGTGGGTGTGTTGGGGCTGTTCCCCAGCGCACTGGCGTATCTGGCTTGGGCCTACGTTCTAAAGCACATGGACGTCAGCCGCGCGTCGATGAGTTTGTACCTGACACCACCGATGGCCATCGCCATTGCCTCGGTGATGCTGGGCGAGATGCCTTCCGCGCAGGTCATCGTCGGGTCGATAGTGGTGCTTGCGAGCGTCTTGGCCCTGAACCTGCGGCGGGAGCGGGTAAAGCTGATCGTGGCGAGCTGATCGTACCCGGCTGATCGTACGAAGCTTCGGGCTGAAACCTGGTGCCGCTATTGGCTGTAGTATTTTGAAATGCTCTGCTTAGTCAGCTCCAGCACGCGGCGGTTGTCAGCGTTCTGAGCGTCGCCCATAGGGACGCCGTTGTAGCGCAGATCGGGATTGGACCAGGCGTTCAGGACTGGGCAACCACTCGACCATGGCACGCAGGGATAAGCCATGAGTGTTCTCCATTGTGCAGCGTCAACTGTGTAGCGATATCCATGGGCATAGGAATACGGGCCCTGTCCTGAGTCGTTTTCAGGGTTGTGGCGAGCAGACTGTAAATGACCCAGCTCATGGGCGAATGTCTGGTTGAAGATGCATCGATAGTTCACGGCAGCGACTGCTGTAGCGGCAGTCGAGCCTACCTGTTTTGCCAGGCCGCAAAGATAATCGCCCTCAATAACGCGGCCGTAATCATCAATCAGCATGACCACGTCGCTGAAGGACTCCTCCCTGATGACCATACTGTCGTCCATGTACCCATCCTTGGGATCCATCAGGCGATTCATGTCCAAATCCAAAAAGTTGGATGAGCTGTAGTTCGTCACTTGGTATGCACTCAACCTGAGGCTGATGCCGATATCACTGTTGATATAGCTTTGGTTCGCCTGAGCGACTGCCAGCTGCATCAAGGCGAGCATGTCGCCGTCATAGGCGTCCACGGCTCTCTGCATGATGACGGTGAATACGTCTATAACCACATTACCCGCCGATTCGGTCGGTGATGATTTTTCCAGGACAGCCCCAGATCCAGATGGCATGGGTGCATTGACCTCATGGGGCATTTCCGACTCGTCCAGTTCCACGATGAGGTGCTTGCCATTTTTCATAGGCCATAGCCAGAAGAGTCTGGCGCCGTGACGAATGACGCCCGTTACACCGGTCTTCGACTTAACCAGCGTGATTGAATTGAGAGGATCCTGTCGTGCTGCGTTGAACGGCTCAATATTGATATGCGGCTCTAGATTTCCATACCAGACAGTCATGTCTGACACGTCCTTTTCGCGCGCTTCATCACGCGGAACAGACACTTTGGAAGGCTGGTTCAGTTGTTCACTGCGAACGAATGTGGCCAACAGCGTTGCTCCATCCACCTCCAGCGCCAGGGTCGAATGATCTTTAATCTGGCTGGCGTCGATATGCGCTTCGCTTATCTTGATGGTCCCTGGGAATGAATGCTGCGCTTTCAACGTCGCTGATGCGTCGAAATCTCGCTCATCAAGTGGCCGGCCTGATTTCAGAAATGGCGTCTCAGCGGCCGTTGCCGGTGTGCCCGCCGCCAGGGGCATCAGGAATACTAACCAGGCCAATATCCTTATCACGGTGGTGCTCCGTTCTGGTTAAACGCCCAGTGGCTTTACTTGATCGTAGGTATTTCAAGACGCTGTATTAGATTCGTTGGCGATGCAGACAAGGGCTGTTATTGCGATTGATTTCGGACCGCAGGGATGATGTGCGGCAGGTTGAATCAGTTATCGAGTGCTTCAGGTCAGACCACGAACGGCGTTACACCACAGGACTGGCCAAACTCATCACGGGGCAAGCCGGTTACCCGCGTGTGGCCGTTTGCGTTTGCGGCAAGTTTCATCATTAATGTGCAGCGGGACCGTTAGTCTCTTCAGCCTCCAGACAGCACATCAGTAACAAGCTGTCGTATTTGTCATCAAGGAAGCCCCATGCGTGCAGTGATCCTCAAAACCCTTGCCCTGTCGGTGATCTTCGCCGCGAGTTCGCCGGTGTATGCGGTAGTGCTTGAAGGCGGCGCCGTCGCGTCTCCCGATCAATACGGTGCTCAGGTCGCTGCACAGATTCTCAAGAAGGGCGGCAACGCCGTCGATGCCGCTGTCGCCACGGCGTTCACGCTGGCGGTCACCTACCCTGAAGCTGGCAACATCGGCGGCGGTGGCTTTATGACCCTGTTCATGAACGGCCGGCCTTACTTTCTCGACTACCGCGAAGCCGCGCCGAAAGCGGCCACCCGCAACATGTACCTGGACGACAAGGGCGAGGTCATTCCGGGCATGAGTCTGGTCGGCGCGCGTGCCTCGGGGGTGCCCGGCACCGTCATGGGGCTGTGGGAAGCCCATGAGAAATTCGGCAAGCTGCCGTGGGCCGAGCTGCTGACGCCGGCCATTGGTTATGCCAAAAACGGCTTCAAGGTCGCCGACAAGCAATACATGTATGGCGCTGAAGCGATCAAACAGCTCAACGGCAAGACCAATTTCGCGGATTACTTCGGCGACATGAAGACCGGCGAGACCTTCCGTCAACCGGAGCTGGCCAAGACCCTGGAACGCATCGCCAACAAAGGCGCCAACGAGTTTTATCAGGGCCAGACGGCCGACCTGCTGGTGGCGCAGATGCAACACGACAACGGCCTGATCACCAAAGAGGATCTGAAGGATTACAAGGCGATCTGGCGCAAGCCGTTGCACGTCAACTTCAACGGCAACACGCTCTACACCGCCCCGCTGCCCAGCTCCGGCGGCATCGCGCTGGCGCAGTTGATCGGCATGAAGCAGCAGCTGGCCGATGACTTCAAGGACGTGCCTCTCAATTCGGCGCGCTATATCCATCTGGTGGCAGAAATCGAAAAACGGGTGTTCGCCGATCGCGCCAACTACCTGGGCGATCCGGACTTTTCCGTGCCGCCGGTGAGCCAACTGACTGACAACGCCTATCTGGCCAAGCGCGCCCATGAGGTCAACCCGACGGCGATTTCACCCACGGAAAACGTGAAGGCCGGGCTTGAATCGCACCAGACCACGCACTTCTCCATCGTCGATGCCAAGGGCAACGCCGTCAGCAACACCTACACCCTGAACTGGGATTACGGCAGCGGCGTGGTGGTGAAGGGCGCAGGCTTTTTGATGAACGACGAGATGGATGATTTCAGTTCCAAGCCGGGCGTTGCCAACGCGTTCGGCGTGGTGGGCGGGGATGCCAACGCCATCCAGCCCGGCAAGCGCATGTTGTCGTCGATGAGCCCGAGCCTGGTCACCCGCGACGGTGCGGTCACCCTGGTGCTGGGCACGCCGGGCGGCTCACGGATTTTCACCACGGTGTTTCAGGTGCTGAACAATATCTATGACTTCCACATGCCGCTGAAAGATGCGGTTGCCGCGCAGCGGGTTCATCACCAGTTGCTGCCGAAAGACACGATCTACACCGAGAAATTTGCCCCGCTGGCGACCCCGGTGGCTGACGAGCTGACCAGCATGGGTTACACGCTGAAGGACCAGGGCTGGTCTATGGGCAATGTGCAGGTGATCAAGATCGACGGCACGAAAGTCGAAACCGCGTCCGATCCGCGTGGGCGGGGTGTGGGGATGGTTGTGAAGTAAGGGCATGACGGCTGATTGATCGTTCCCACGCTCCGCGTGGGAATGCATCTCTGGACGCTCCGCGTCCGCAGTCCAATCGCGTGGAGCGTCAGCAGCGGCGTTCCCACGCAGAGCGTGGGAACGATCACTCGGAGGAGTGAGCCCTAGTGATGCTCCCGCGTTGCGCGGAATTTCACGTCTGGCCAGCGCTCTTCCATCAAGGCCAGGTTGACCCGGGTTGGCGCGAGGTAAGTCAGGTGACCGCCGCCGTCCACTGCCAGGTTTTCCACCGCCTTGTTCTCGAATTCTTCGAGCTTCTTCTTGTCGCTGCAGTCGATCCAGCGGGCTGACCACACAGTGATCGGCTCGTAGGCGCATTCCACTTTGTATTCTTCCTTCAAACGGCTGGCGACCACATCGAACTGCAGCACACCGACGGCGCCGAGGATGATGTCGTTGCTGCGTTGCGGGAAGAACACCTGCGTGGCGCCTTCCTCGGCCAGTTGCTGCAGACCCTGGCGCAGCTGCTTGGATTTCAGCGGATCCTTCAGGCGTACGCGGCGGAACAGCTCCGGGGCGAAGTGCGGGATGCCTGTGAAACCCAAGGCTTCCCCTTCGCTGAAGGTGTCGCCGATCTGAATCGTGCCGTGGTTATGCAGACCGATGATATCGCCGGCGTAGGCTTCTTCCAGCTGTTCACGCTCGCTGGAGAAGAAGGTCAGCGCGTCACCGATGCGCACATCCTTGCCGGTGCGCACATGGCGCATCTTCATGCCTTTATCGTACTTGCCCGAACAGATGCGCATGAATGCGATGCGGTCGCGGTGCTTGGGGTCCATGTTCGCCTGGATCTTGAACACGAAGCCGGTGAATTTCTCCTCGACCGGCTCCACCGTCCGCTCGTTGGCGACGCGGGCCAGGGGCTCCGGCGCCCAGTTCACCACCGCATCAAGTACGTGGTCGACACCGAAGTTGCCCAGCGCTGTACCGAAGAACACTGGCGTCAGTTGGCCGTCGAGGAATTCCTGTTGGTTGAATTCATGACAGGCGCCTTGCACCAGTTCCAGCTGATCGACAAAGCGATCGTACTCATCACCCAGGTGAGCGCGCGCTTCATCGGAGTCCAGCTTCTCGATGATTTTTACCTCGGTGCGCTCATGACCGTGACCGGCGGTGTAAACGATGATGTAGTCGTCGGCGAGGTGATAAACGCCCTTGAAGTCGCGGTAGCAACCGATCGGCCAGGTGATAGGTGCGGCCTTGATCTTCAGGACCGCTTCGATCTCGTCGAGCAGCTCGATCGGGTCGCGAATGTCGCGGTCGAGCTTGTTGATGAAGCTCACGATCGGCGTGTCGCGCAGGCGGCAGACGTCCATCAGTGCGATGGTGCGGGGCTCAACGCCTTTACCGCCATCGAGCACCATCAGCGCCGAGTCGACAGCGGTCAACGTGCGGTAGGTATCTTCGGAAAAGTCTTCGTGGCCCGGGGTGTCGAGCAGGTTGATCATGTGATCGCGATACGGGAACTGCATGACCGAGGTGGTGATGGAAATGCCGCGTTGCTTCTCCATTTCCATCCAGTCGGAAGTGGCGTGACGGTCGGATTTACGCGACTTCACCGTACCGGCGACGGAAATGGCCTTGCCCATCAGCAACAGCTTTTCGGTGATGGTGGTCTTACCCGCATCGGGGTGGGAAATGATGGCGAAAGTGCGGCGTTTCGCGACTTCGGCGGCCTGTCTGGTCATGGGAAATCGCCCGAGAGGTGATTCAAAAAAAGGGCGGCGATTATAGCCCAAACCAGAGCAATAACCGAACCGTTCAGTCAATAAAGGGTGGCCAGATACCATCGCACGTGGGAACCTTTGCGGTTAAGGAGACGTCCA
Source organism: Pseudomonas sp. HP_01 (assembly GCF_055284355.1). Taxonomy (NCBI): domain Bacteria; kingdom Pseudomonadati; phylum Pseudomonadota; class Gammaproteobacteria; order Pseudomonadales; family Pseudomonadaceae; genus Pseudomonas; species Pseudomonas sp. HP_01. The sequence goes on from NZ_JBTOPV010000045.1 coordinate 12,242, forward strand.
TTCCCTGGTATCGCTACATGCCAAGGGTTGCAAAATCAGCAAGTTAGCTTGACGAAGCTGCGCTCATGGCTTGTGTTTTCGCCGAGGTATCAACCTTTCCGGCGACCCACCCGCTGCTCTTCGCGAACGTTCGCGTGCTGCCTGAAAAGGCCGGTTCCACGCCAGACGTTCGCCGACTGAAATAAGGAGTCCGCCCGTGGCAAATCGCTATGGCAAGGGGCTGTTGGGAGGTGTGATTGTCATCGCACTCCTGGCCCTGCTGGTCCAATGGATCGGCATCAGTACCATCAGGCAATATCAGGACGATCTGCTGTTTTATCTGCAAGCCCACGTCTGGCTTGTGCTGGCTTCGATGCTGGCGGCACTGGTAGTCGGGATCCCGACCGGCATTGTCCTCAGCCGACCTAACATGGTTGGCCGCGCCGAACGCTTCATGCAGATCTTCAACATCGGTAACACCGTTCCTCCTCTCGCCGTGTTGGCCATCGCTCTGGGCATCCTGGGCATCGGCAGCGGTCCGGCGATCTTCGCTTTGTTCCTCGCTTCGTTATTGCCCATCGTGCGCAACACCTACGAAGGCCTGAAAAACGTTCAGGGTTCCCTTAAAGAAGCCGCGCGCGGCATCGGCATGACACCGCGTCAGGTGCTCTGGCGTGTCGAATTGCCCAACGCCGTGCCGATCATCATCGGCGGTGTGCGCGTGGCGTTGGCGATCAACGTCGGGACCGCGCCACTGGCGTTCCTCATTGGCGCGAACAGCCTGGGCAGCCTGATTTTCCCCGGCATCGCCCTGAACAATCAGCCGCAACTGGTGCTGGGCGCCGCGTGTACCGCGTTGCTTGCGCTGCTGCTCGATGGCGCCGTGACCCTGGCAAGCCGTCTCTGGCTGGAACGCGGCCTGGCTCGATAAGTCGAGCCCCGCTGAGAAAGGAATTGGTATGAAGAAGTTATGCACATTAATCATGGGCGTCGGGATGTTGCTGTCCGGTTTCGCCCAGGCCGCGGATGCTCCGGCTGAAATGCCGGTGCTGCGCATCGGCGCGCGGGTGTTCACCGAGCAGACCATGCTGGCCGAACTGACGGCGCAATACCTGCGCGACAAGGGCTATCAGGTTCAGATCACCGGCGGCCTTGGCAGTAACCTGGCGCGCAGTGCTCAGGAAAGCGGCCAGCTGGATCTGCTGTGGGAGTACACCGGCGTGTCGCTGGTTGCCTACAACCATGTTGATGAGAAGCTCGACAGCGAGCAGACCTATCAGCGCGTCAAGGAGCTGGACGCCAAGAAGGGGCTGGTCTGGCTGTCCCCCTCCAAGTTCAACAACACCTACGCGCTGGCGCTGCCGGACAAGATTGCCCAGCAGTATCCGCAGGTCAACACCATGTCTGACCTGACCACGGTGCTCAAGGCCGAGGCCGACAAGGGCCACATCGTGGCGCTGGACACCGAGTTCGCCAACCGTTCCGACGGTCTGGTGGGCATGGTCAAGCATTACGGCATGAACCTGGGGCGTGAAAACACCCGTCAGATGGACGCGGGCCTGGTCTACACCGCGCTGCGCAACGGGCAGGTTTTTGCAGGGCTCGTTTACACCACCGATGGCCGCTTGAACGCGTTCAAGCTCAAGGTGCTGGCGGACGACAAGCACTACTTCCCGGACTACACCGCTGCGCCGGTGATCCGCAAGGAGTACCTGGACAAGCACCCGGAACTGGCCGATTTGCTCAAGCCGCTCGCCGCGCTGCTGGATAACCAGACCATGCGTACGCTGAACGCGCGCATCGACGTCGACCACGAAAGTCCTACCGTAGTGGCGGCTGAATTCCTGCGCGAGCATCCGATCAACCCTTCCGCCGACAGCGTGCCGGTCCCGCCGACGCCGGCGGCAAAACAGGAGGAGAAACCATGAGTTTCCTCAGCGCTTTCTCCCATCTGGACTGGAATCAGGTCATGCACCTGACCCTGCAACACATCACTCTGGTCGGCATCGCAGTGACATTGGCAATTGTCGTCGGCGTTCCACTGGGCGTGTTGATGACGCGCTTTCCGACCCTTGCCGGGCCGTTGCAAGCCAGCGCCACCGTGCTGCTGACCATTCCGTCGATTGCCTTGTTTGGTTTGCTGCTGCCGTTCTATTCGAAGTTCGGTCAGGGCCTGGGCCCGATGCCGGCAATCACCGCAGTGTTTCTCTACTCGCTGCTGCCGATCATGCGTAACACCTATCTGGCGCTGACGGGCGTTGATCCTGGTATCCGCGAAGCCGCGAAAGGCATCGGCATGACTTTCGGCCAGCGTCTGCGCATGGTTGAGCTGCCGATCGCCGTGCCGGTGATCCTCGCCGGTGTGCGCACCGCCGTGGTCATGAACATCGGTGTCATGACCATCGCCGCGACCATCGGTGCCGGTGGTCTGGGTGTACTTATTCTTGCTTCTATCAGCCGCAGCGATATGTCGATGCTGATCGTCGGCGCCGTACTGGTCAGCATTCTGGCCATCTTCGCCGACCTGCTTCTGCAATGGCTGCAACGCTCGCTGACTCCAAAAGGATTGCTCAAATGACTGTCAAAACCATGATCGAACTGCAAAACCTGTCCAAGACCTTCCAGAGCAACGGCAAGGAAGTGAAGGCCGTCGATTCCGTGAGCCTGACCGTCAATGAAGGCGAGATCTGTGTGTTCCTGGGTCCGTCGGGCTGCGGCAAAAGTACGACGCTGAAGATGATCAACCGCCTGATCATGCCGACCTCCGGCAAGGTGCTGATCAATGGCGAGGACACTACAGGCCTGGACGAAGTGACCCTGCGCCGCAACATCGGTTACGTGATTCAGCAGATCGGCCTGTTCCCCAACATGACCATCGAAGAAAACATCGTGGTCGTGCCCAAGCTCCTCGGTTGGGACAAGCAGAAATGCCACGACCGCGCCCGCGAACTGATGAGCATGATCAAGCTGGAACCCAAGCAGTATTTGCATCGCTACCCGCGCGAGTTGTCGGGTGGTCAGCAACAGCGCATCGGCGTGATTCGTGCGCTGGCCGCAGACGCGCCGCTGCTGCTGATGGACGAGCCGTTCGGTGCGGTCGACCCGATCAACCGCGAGATGATCCAGAATGAGTTTTTCGAGATGCAGCGCGCGCTGAACAAGACCGTGATCATGGTCAGCCACGACATCGACGAAGCCATCAAGCTGGGTGACAAGATTGCCATCTTCCGCGCCGGCAAGCTGCTGCAGATCGACCACCCGGACACGCTGCTGGCGCACCCGGCGGATGATTTCGTCAGCAACTTTGTGGGCCAGGACAGCACGCTCAAGCGTCTGCTGCTGGTCAAGGCCGAAGACGCGGCGGACAACGCACCGTCCGTGAGCCCGGAAACGCCCGTCGCCGATGCGCTGGAAATCATGGACGAAAACGACCGCCGCTACGTGGTCGTCACCGATGCCGAAAACAAGGCGATGGGCTACGTCCGCCGCCGCGACCTGCACCGTCAGGCCGGCACCTGTGACCAATACCTGCGCCCGTTCAACGCCACCGCCGCCTACGACGAACACCTGCGCATCCTGCTGTCGCGCATGTACGAGTTCAACCGCTCGTGGCTGCCGGTCCTGGATGCCGAAAACGTGTTCCTGGGTGAAGTGACGCAGGAGTCCATCGCGGCTTATCTGAGTTCCGGCCAGTCGCGCGGGATGAAGACCAGCATTGTCTCGCCGGCGGATTTGGTGGAGCAGGCTGCTTCGGCTTGAGGTAGCGCGAGCGCTTAGCAGGATCGCGCTAGCCCCCGATTGGGGTGTGTCAGCGATAGACGAGTCAACTGACACACTGCCTTCGCGGGCAAGCGCGCTCCTACAAGGGCGGGTGACAACTCCGACATTGGCAATCACCGGGAACATCACCCTGTCACATCGGTCGGTTACTACGGGTTGATTGAACGCGCGTGGAATTCCCGTCTGGCAAAAACGGGCAGAAACGCGACATTTTTAGTTGATCTCCGGCCCCTCAGGTCCTACAGTTCGCGCCGAACGTCCATGCTGGAAACGATCCATCCGGCTCAAGTACTGACGACGAGACAGCAAGGCCAACCGTGGTGTATCACCGGATGGCCTTTTTGCTTTCGGCCGAGCAGCCTTGGGAAGTAGGCGAACCAAAGTGGGGATACGGAGGACGTTCACGAGCCGCGCGCTCACACCCATTGTTTTTTACCGTTTGCCAACAGGAGTCCCCGCATGTCGATCCAGGTCGAAGACTATTTCGAGAAAAGCACCTTCGAGAAAATGAAGGCGTTTGCCGACAAGCAAGAAACCCCGTTCGTGGTCATCGACACCGCGATGATCAGCAAGGCCTACGACGACCTGCGTGCAGGCTTCGAATTTGCCAGCATCTACTACGCCGTGAAAGCCAACCCTGCGGTCGAGATCATCGACTTGCTAAAGGAAAAAGGTTCGAGCTTCGACATCGCCTCGATCTACGAGCTGGATAAAGTGATGGATCGCGGTGTCAGCCCGGATCGCATCAGCTACGGCAACACCATCAAGAAATCCAAGGACATCCGCTACTTCTACGAGAAGGGCGTGCGTCTGTTCTCCACCGACTCCGAAGCGGACCTGCGCAACATCGCCAAGGCCGCGCCGGGTTCGAAAGTCTACGTGCGTATCCTCACCGAAGGCTCGACCACGGCCGACTGGCCGCTGTCACGCAAATTCGGCTGCCAGACCGACATGGCGATGGACCTTTTGATCCTCGCCCGCGAACTGGGCCTGGTGCCTTACGGCATCTCGTTCCACGTCGGTTCGCAGCAGCGTGACATCAGCGTCTGGGACGCCGCGATCGCCAAAGTAAAAGTGATCTTCGAGCGTCTGAAAGAAGAAGACGGCATCGTTCTCAAGCTGATCAACATGGGTGGCGGCTTCCCGGCCAACTACATCACCCGCACCAACAGCCTGGAAACCTACGCCGAAGAAATCATTCGCTACCTGAAAGAAGACTTCGGTGATGACCTGCCGGAAATCATTCTGGAGCCGGGCCGTTCGTTGATCTCCAACGCCGGCATTCTGGTCAGCGAAGTGGTGCTGGTGTCGCGTAAATCCCGCACTGCCGTCGAGCGTTGGGTGTACACGGATGTGGGCAAGTTCTCCGGCCTGATCGAAACCATGGACGAAGCCATCAAGTTCCCGATCTGGACCGAGAAGAAAGGCGAAATGGAAGAAGTGGTCATTGCAGGCCCGACCTGCGACAGCGCCGACATCATGTACGAAAACTACAAGTACGGCCTGCCACTGAACCTGGCTATCGGTGACCGCCTGTACTGGCTGTCCACCGGTGCGTACACCACCAGTTACAGCGCTGTTGAATTCAACGGTTTCCCGCCGCTGAAATCGTTCTACGTTTAAGCGTTTGCTGTAGCAATGAGCGGCTCCCAGTAGGGTGCCGCTTTTTTTTTGCGCTTCAAATAACGAATCGAAGAATGTTGTCGAAGGTGTAATCGATCAGGCGCTGGGCCTCGCGTGCCGAGCTGGCCGCTGATTGACACGACACAGTCATGCGCCGCGCAGGTTGATTGGCCTTCAGCGTGCGGATCTCCAGGACGGTGGCGTTCAACAGGCCGGACAGCCGCGAACAATAGGCCCCCATATTCCCCGCCGAGAGGATCGCCGTGTTGTAGGCGCGACGATGCCATTCCAGGCTGCTTCTTGCCGAAGCGAGACTGCTCTCGTCGGTCACCGCGCTGTTAAGCGTTCCTGGTACGTTGCTGGACGTTCCTTTGACCAGCAGCCCTTTGCGTTCCGCGTATTCATAGGCCCTCACGTGCATGAAGTCCATGAACCGTGGAATGGTCTGCGTGGCGCATTCGATGATGCGGTCGCATTCCGCCTGTTGCCGCTTGAACGCTGCCTCGTGGCGCAGCATATCCTGCGTGAGCTGCGCAATTCGGCTGTCAAACGGATTGCTGTCCAGCAGTGCGATCATGTCGGCCAGTGTCTTTTGGGTGTCCTGATGGAGCGCGCGAATCTGCTTCGCGCTGCTGTGCCACAGCGGGCTGCCTTGCCGCGCGGTGGCGACGACCTGATCCATCGCGGGCTCTTTGTATTTACCGTATTCGGCCTCAGGCACCAAACCGAGTTTGATTTTGAAGGCTTCAATATGTTGGGGAAGCTTTTCCAGATAGCCGATGTTGAAGCCCAGATAAGCGACGTCGTCGTACTCGATGAGATGTGTTGTCATTTTTCGCCCTCCATGGCGTTACAGCGCGAACCCGATGCGTTGCCACTGCAAGGTGGCTTGGCATTTTGCGTGATCCTGAATATTCGAATTCGCTAGGTCATTGATGTCCATGATTCTTGCGGAAGTCACGGTCTGCTTCTTTGAACACCTTGAGTAAGGTGTCTGCGTCGCGTTTTATTTGAGCCCAGGGTTGGGCCACGAGGTTGAAAGCATTCAAGAGGCGACGCAGGGACAGTGCGCTGTCGATTCTTCCTGCTTCCTGAACCGAATGAGTCAGGTAGGTATGTAGGCCGTTTCACACAACAACCATGTTTTGAGTAGCGATGTCTGCATCCAGAATGACCCGTGTCAAGTCATGCCAATCACTGCGAACGCGATGAAGTGAGCCGTGAATCCTGTTTTTCTGCTCAAGCAGAATAACGCTGGCCTCCTGTTGCTGACGCAGTGCGCTTATCTGTTTGCGCACTTTATCTGCCTCGCTGCTGCGATAAAGCCCCAATGCGGGTACAGAGATACTGTCACCGGCGGACTTTTGGACCAGCGCCGTGTATTCACGCTGCTTCTCTTCAATGTCAGCACTCCGTCTATCGACGACGTCTATCAGCGCTTTAATGTCGGTTGGCAACTGACTGGTGTCGATGCTCCGTAGTTTGAGCCGTACCTCGGGCATCACTTCGGCCGACAATTCTTGAGCGAAGGCATTGAGCCGGCGCTTGAGTAACTCGGTTACATTTCGACGCTGCAGAACGAGCGATGCGACCTGCAGGATGTACTGCAGAAACTCCGCCTGATCTTCCGGATCAAGCTTTTCAGACGACTTGTCCTTGATCTCGTTATAGAGGTGTCGTACTCCGTTTGCGTACACCAGCATCTGATCGGCGAAAACCCAGAGTTCGCTGCCGACATTCATCAGATCGGTGCGAAGCGGGTTCCATTGCAACGCATGTTGATGAATACGATTGAAAGTCGTCTGGAAGTCCCGGGCTTCCAGATGCGGGCCCGCGCCGGTCTCGTAGCCAAGGTAAAAAATGACATCGTTGAGCGCCGTTGGAAGTGCGAGACCGCGGCTTTCATAACGCTTCAAATCAATCAATTGCTCTTTCGTGAGAATGAGCCCAGGCGCACGAACGGTGCCTTCTGACGTGCCCGCTGCAGCGGAAATCAACGTGCCGGGCAGCCGCTCTGCCAAGTCAAGTCTCTCATCGCGAATGGGGGCGTTATCCAGTGGTTCGGATGATTTCATGTCGTTAATCCTTTAAAGAAATGAGGTGCGCCGGAGAGCGCTGTTATGACCAGCACACTCCGGGCATGAGGCCGGGATGAACATCCTTGAACCTCCCGGCCGCAGTGTTGCGCATTATCGGGGATGAAATCAGGCCATGACCTTCAAATGTTTCGCCAGCGACAGTACGTCCGCGGCAAATTGAGCGACCCCGTCCTGATCGGCGCCATTGACGTTGCTATGGGTACTCAGGAAGGAGCGGGAAGCCGTGACGCACTTTTCGTATTCGGCAACGTACTGCGCTCGGTGGTCGTCGAAACGATGGGATTCGGTCACCAGATCTTTTTTCCACGAGACCAGACGCAGCTCTTCTTCCTTCGCAAGCGCGCGCTCGATCAGGTCATTGATCTGTTTGCGCAGCCTGTCACGAGCTTCAATCATGCCCACATAATTGATCAGGCTCTCGGCCCTTTCCAATACCTGCAAAGCCACATTAATAGCCGCCTCTACCGCCATCACTTCGGGCGTGGCCATTCCCAGTTTGGTGATTTCCTGAGCGCTCAGCGCTGTATCTTTGGCGATCTGGGTGAAGCCTTTGGCTTCGATCAGCGCCATCGCTTCCGTCAGCGCCTTGCGTTTTGCGTCCAGCGCGTTCTGACGTTCTGTGATTTCAAGTACTTCTGTCGGCAGGCGTGCCAGATCCGCTTCGAACTGAGTGATGTATTTGTCCGTGGCCGTGCGATCAATCGGGGCGGCCATGGCAGGAATCAAGCTTTTGAGTACCCGCTCTTTTTCGCTTACGTACCCTATGATGGTCTGGACCCGTTGACCAATGTCTTCGATGATGTCTCCATGGTCGGACTCAGGTGGGTTGCGTAACTCGGATTGCAGGTATCGAAGCGCATCAACCTGCCTGTTTGTTTCGCTTTCCAGTGAGTTGACGGTCTCACGCAGCTGGAAATCAGCAGTCCGCAGCGCCTGGTCCTGGCCAGAGATTCGGCTGTGCAAAGACGGGAGGTACTGTGTCTGAATGAACAACCTTTTAACTTCAATGGTTGCATCATTGGCCTTGGCTTTCGCCTGTCGAAACGCTTGCGGGTTCAGCATTGGGTATTCGATGCTGCCTGGGAATTGAGCAATAGTGTTCATTTTAAACTCCGTATTCTTCTTTGAATTCGCGGTCGGCTGCTGCAAACACGTCTTCTAATTTTTTGGCATCGACTTTGATGGTTTCCCAAGGTTTGACCACCAGGTTGAATTGGTTACGGAATCTGCGCATGGAGAGCCCATCGTGGATACCCTTGATTTCGGTGGCGGAAGCAGCGATGAATGTGTGAAGCGAGTTCCAGACGGTGATCAGGTTTTTGGTGGCGATGTCGGCATCGATCACAACCAGATCCAGGTTTTGAAAGTCCATTCGTACACGACCCAGCGACGCCAGAATCCTGTTTTTCTGGTCCATCAGCGCGATGTCCTTCTCCTGTTCATTGGAGAGCCTGTTACGTTCCTTTCGGATTTTCTCAGCCTCGACGCTGGAGTAGATCAGCATGGCCAAATTGCCGAAGACAGAGCCGACGGCTTGCATCACAAGTTCTTTGTATTCTTTGTTCTTCTCGTCGATGGCCGTTGAGCGTTCATCAATTTTTACCTGCAGCGCTTTGATTTCGCTGCCCACGGAATGGTTGTCCATGAGAGACAGTTTTTGCTTGATGCCAACGAGCACTTGCCCGTCTAATGCCTCGCCGAATGTTTTCAGGCGCTCTTTGATTCGAGTTGCTTCGATCGCCTGCTCCTTTATTTTTTCAAGTATTTGATCCAGGTAATAACCGAGATCACTGCGGTCTAGTGCTTCGATATCGGGGAATGTTATCCCCGAGTTGATTTCGAATTTGCGCAGATCTTCAAGTGTGTTGATACCGTGTTCGTCGACCAGTTCCAATGCCTTTATGCTTTTGAAAACGTCCTCCATGGCCTCGTGATAGGTTCCAACTGATTCGGCGAACACCGCCAGTTTGGTGTTGACGGTCAGCATATCCGTGCGCAATGGATTCCACAGTCTGGCGTGACCATTGACGAGTTGGAACGTCTTCTGAAAGTCCGTGGCCTCAAGGCCCTTACCAGCACCGCTTTCATAGCCCAGATAGGCGATGACGTCTTTTAGTTCGGTCGGGAGGGCCAGTCCGGCGATTTCATATTTCTTGAGACTTTTGATCTGATCTTTGGTCAAGATCAGACCGGTGTCCCGAGTATCGGTTTCAGGTGTTGCAACGGATGAACTGAAAAGTGCCTCAGGCGCCGTCGCTGCGACGGTGATAAGGTCTTGTTCTGATTGAGACATATCATTATTCCTTTAATGATGTCGCGTTACTGTTCCGGGGCTTCTTGCACTCCGGATGCAGGCGGGTAAGTTACCTGCACGAAGAAGAGAGTAAGTTGTGCTCTTGGGGAGGTCAAAGTGGAAAAGTAGTTTGAATCTGTAGGAAGATTCCAGCGGCTCACAGGTTACTACTGACTAACTCCCTGAAACCAGCACGTTCGAAGCGTTGCGAGGGTTTCATTGGGCTGTATTAGAAAGCAGAACTTACAATTGCCCATTAAAGAGCGTTCAAGAGGTCACGATAGGTCGCAGCGTCCGTTTCGTCCCCAAGGTGTGCCGCTTTGGCATGGTAATCCAGCGCCAACCTGTGAATTTCCGGGTGGACTGCGTGCAAGAGGACCTGGCGAGTGACACGCAGGAATTTAAGATTGCCAATGCTCAACGCGGTTTGGAGCCATTTGACGGCCTCCTGGATACGACCTTGTTCTGCCAAGACTGCGGCGTAACTGAACTGCCCGCGAAAGTCTCCGCCTTCGGCCGAACGCTGGTACCAGTCGTAAGCGCCAGCCAGATCCTGATCGCAGCAAAGACCCTCTTCCAGATAACGCCCCACCAGGTTCATCGACTTGGCATGGCCCAGTTCTGCCGCCTTGCGATAGCACGCCAGCGCGCGAGCCTGGTCTTTATTGACGCCACGGCCGGTCGCCAGAAGATTGCCGTAGTTATAAAAGCCCCAATCCAGACCATCCTCGGCGGCGAGGCGATAATGCTTGGCAGCCTTTGCGGCATCCGGCTCACAGCCCCACCCATGCTCATGGCAACGGCCTGCCATGTTCTGCGCCATGGCGTGCCCGCGACGGGCCGCAATCTGAAACCAGACCAGCGCCAGCGCCGGATCGCATTCGATGCCGCTACCGTCGAGCAATATCTGTCCGAGCAGCGCCTGGGCGTCGACGATATTGGCCTGCGCCGCAATCAGAATCGCCCGTGCGGCACTGGCCGGGCTGTCTTCAAGCATGGCGCGCAACTGGTCGCCATCGAGCACCTCTTCACGTCGCAGATTCCAGGTCATGACTCAGACCTCGACCCACTGCCGCAGCAGGTTGTGATAGGTGCCGGTCAGCTGAAGCAGCGAGGGGTGATCAGGCACATCGCGGCCGAGTTGCTGGATGGCCGCGTCCATTTCGAACAGCAGCGTGCGGTGGCCATCGTCACGCACCAGGCTCTGGGTCCAGAAGAACGAGGCGTACCGCGCGCCCCGTGTCACGGGGTTGACCTTGTGCACGCTGCTGGCCGGATACAGCAGCATGTCACCCGCCGGCAGCTTGACCTGACGTGTGCCGAAGGTGTCCTGGATCATCAGTTCGCCACCGTCGTAATCCTCTGGATCGCTGAAGAACAGCGTCGATGACAGATCGGTGCGCACACGCTCGGCGCTGCCCTTGGCCTGACGGACGGCGTTGTCGATGTGGAAGTCGAAACTTCCCCCGCCGGTGTAGCAATTCACCAAGGGCGGGAAGACTTTGTGGGGCAGGGCGGCGGACATGAACAGCGGGTTCTGCCACAAGCGTTCGAGCATCGCCGCGCCAATCTCCACGGCAAGCGGATGGCCTTCCGGCAATTGGAGGTTGTGCTTGGCTTTCGCCGACTGGTGCCCGGCGGTGATCTTACCGTCAGCCCATTCAGTTTCTTCCAGCGCCTGACGGATGCGTCGCACCTCCTCGGGTGAAAACAGACCGGGGATATGTAGGAGCATGAATCGCGACCTGCGAGAAGAATGAGGCGGCGGATGATAGTGATTCTTATTGATCGTGTAAAACACCACCCGCGCGCGTGAATGGGTGGATGTGAAAATTGAGTAATGGGAAAGTGTAAAGAATGTAAGTTTTCTGCGAATGCGAAACAGTCTCAACTATATTCCGCCGCCTTATTGTTTCCTTGGGGAAGGAAAATGTCGCGCCAAGCACAACCGGTTACCGCCCATTCACAGCGCTCCATCGTCGGCGCAGTCAGCGTCGCCCTTGCCGCGATGTCAGCCGCCCATGTGGCGCAGGCTGCGGAACCTGCATCGGATGCTCTGAATCTGGGGGCCACCAACATTGACGGAGAGCGGGCCGACACGGCTTACAAGACCGAAGAGTCTGCCTCGAAAAAGTACACCGCGCCCCTGCGCGAGACGCCGAAGAGCGTTACCGTGATCCCGCAGCAAGTCATCCGTGACACCGCCGCGACGAGCCTGGCGGACGCGTTGCGCACCACCCCCGGCATTACCTTTGGCGCGGGCGAGGGCGGTAACCCGAATGCGGATCGCCCGATCATTCGCGGCTTCAACGCAGAGAGCGACGTGTTCATCGACGGCATGCGCGACGTGGCGGCGCAGAGCCGGGAGATTTTCAACGTCGAATCGGTCGAGGTCAGCAAGGGCCCGGGTTCGGCGTTCACCGGCGCAGGCTCCACGGGTGGTAGCTTGAACCTCGTCACCAAAGGCGCCCATCTGGGCGATGACTTCAACGGCGGCTACACCTTCGGTTCGGACCAGACCCAGCGCTACACCCTCGACGTCAATAAGCAGATGACCGACACCTCGGCGTTCCGCCTGAACCTGATGAAGCATGATTCCAATGTCGCTGGCCGCAACGATGTCGACAACAGCCGCTGGGGCGTTGCGCCTTCGTTCGCATTCGGTCTGGGCACCGACACGCGGCTCAAAGTCGATTACTACCATTTGTCCACGGACGACATGCCCGACTATGGCATCCCGCTGACCAGCACCCCCGGTCGCAGCAAGTACGTGGTCGACAAGCCGGCCCACGTCAACGAAAACAACTTTTACGGCCTGACCGACCGTGACTACCGCAAGAGCGTCAACGACAGCGGCACGATCCGCCTCGAACACGACCTCAACGATAACCTGACGATCTCCAACAGCTTCCGCATGTCACGCTCGACGCTGGACTACATCGTCACCAACCCGGACGACAGCCGCGGCAACGTCGCCAGGGGCCTGGTCTCGCGCTCGGCGAAGAGCCGCAATTCCACCTCCAGCGGCTTCGTCAACCAGACCGACCTGCAGGCGAAATTCGATACCGGTTTCGTTCAGCACAGCCTGGTGACGGGTCTCGAGTTTTCCTATCAGGACACCCACAACCGCGGCTACAACGTGCTCAGCGCCAGCGGCGGGACCATCGGATCGACCTGTAATGCAGCGCTGCTGGCGTCGGGTGACTGCACCAGCCTGTCCAACCCCTCGCCGAAAGACGACTGGAACGGCACCATCACCGACAGCCTGGCGTACACCGATACCGACACCAAGACCAGTGCGGCGTATGTGTTCGACACGCTGAAATTCAACGAGCAGTGGTCGTTGAACCTGGGCCTGCGTTATGACGATTACGATGTGCGTTCCAGCGGTTACAGCACCGGCGGCCGGGGATCGGTCGCGGGCAGCTTCAAGCGTGAGAACACCAGTCAGCTGTGGAACTACCAGGTCGGCGTGACCTACAAGCCGCTGCCGAACGGCAGCATCTACGCGGCGTGGTCGACGTCCAGCAACCCGTCGGGTGAAACCAGCGGCAATGGCGGTCTGGAAATCGCGGCGAACAACGCCAACCTCGATCCGGAGAAGAACCGCAACTATGAACTGGGCACCAAGTGGGACTTCTTCGACGACAACCTGTCGCTGACGGCTGCGCTGTTCCGCACCGAGAAGACCAACGCACGGGTGACCGATCCTGACAACGCGACGTTCCAGGTGCTGGACGGCGAGCAGCGTGTCGATGGCCTGGAGCTGACCTACAGAGGCAACATCACCGGCAAATGGAAAGTCTACGGCGGCTACACCTACATGGAGAGCGAGATCGTCAGCGCGACCAGCAAGGCGGACGAGGGCAATCACATGCCGAACACGCCGCGTAACAGCTTCAACTTCTGGTCGACCTACGAACTGATGCCGAAGCTGACCGTGGGCGGCGGCGCGACCTTCGTCGACTCGCGTTTCGGCAACGAAGCCAACTCGGTGGAAGTGCCGTCCTACTGGCGCTACGACGCCATGGCCACGTACGCGCTGACCAAGAACGTCGACCTGCAGTTGAACGTGCAGAACCTGACCGACAAGCGTTACTACGACCAAGTCTTCACCACCCACTACGCGCACATGGCCGCCGGGCGCACCGCGCTGATGAGTGCCAGCTTCCATTTCTGATCCTGTCACTCCCACAAGTCCGGCGAACGATCCGAAATATCGAGTCAGCCCGCTATCTTGTGGGAGCGAGCTTGCTCGCGAAGGCCTGAGTTCAGTCGCCGAAGATTTCAGCGACTGTCCCGGCCTCTTCGCGAGCAAGCTCACTCCTACAGAATTTTCGTTGGACAAGCGACCGGGTGGTGTCAGCACGCCAAGAGCGCTGATGAGTGCCAGCTTTCACTTCTGATCCGGATGCGGCACGTCACTCCTGCAGAATTTTCGCTGGCCGCACAGTGGTGGCGTGTCAGTACCTGTAGGAGTGAGCTTGCTCGCGAAGGCGGACGCTCGGCCGCTGGATATCCAGTGGATGTACCAACCTCTTCGAGCAAGGTGGAGCGCCATCCCGGTCGCTCCCACGGATTTTGCATTAAGAATCAGCCACAGATGAGAATGTATGCCGTTTGTGCGCATAATGCGCGCCGTAGCGGGTGAGTGAGGTGTCGAGGGTGTTGAAGAAAGTCCTGTTTCAAGTGCACTGGTTCTTCGGAATCACGGCCGGTCTCGTGCTTGCCCTGATGGGGATCACGGGCGCGCTGTATTCCTTCGAGGACGAAATACTCGACGTGCTCAACCCCGATGTGCTGTTCGTGCAGCCCCAAGGCCGTCAACTGTCACTGGCGGAAATGGTCAGCAAGGTTGAAGCCCAGGGCAAAGACAAGGTAGCGATGTTCCGCATCGATGTCGGCGGCGACCGGATCGCCCAGGTATGGTTTACACCGCCGCCCGGCCAGCGTCGCGGCGAGATGCACAACTTCAATCCCTACACCGGCGCGTTCACCGAGGACGCCGTCGGTCAGGACTTCTTCGGCTTCATCCTCAACCTGCACCGATTCCTTGCCGCAGGTGAATACGGCAAGCAAGTCACCGCCGCCTGCACACTGATCCTCGTGTTCTTCTGCCTGTCCGGGCTGTATCTGCGCTGGCCGCGCAAGCCGCTGAACTGGCGCGTCTGGCTGACCATGGACTGGGCGAAGAAGGGACGCAGTTTCAATTGGGACCTGCATTCGGTGTTCGGCACCTGGTGCCTGATCATCTATTTGCTGCTGGCGATCACCGGGCTGATGTGGTCCTACGACTGGTTCAGCAACGGCATGACCAAGCTGATTGGCGATCCCCCCGTGGCGGGCGAGCAGCGCCGTGGCGCAGGGCCGCGTCCTGGCCCGGCCGTGGAAGAGGCACCCAAGGTAATCACGGCCTCGGCGCCGGACTATGACGCCATCTGGCAGACCATCCAGAGCGCTGCCGGCCCGGATCTCAAGGCCTACAACCTGCGCATGCCCCAGGCCCCGGGCCAGATGGCGACGGTGTTTTACCTCCTTAAAACAGGGCCGCACCCCCGCGCGTTGAACCAGATGACTCTCGATCCGGCCGACGGCGCGCTCAAGGCGGTGTCGCGCTATTCCGAGAAAAGCTTCGGCGCGCAGTTGTTGGTCAGCAACTACGCGCTGCACACCGGGAGCTATTTTGGCCTCGTCGGGCGCATCGTCGTGACCGTTGCCGCGCTGCTGATGCCGCTGTTTTTCATCACCGGCTGGTTGCTGTACCTGGACCGTCGTCGCAAGAAGCGCGAGATTCGCAACGCTCGCGGTGAAGTGTCAGCAACGACCGGCGAGCAGGGCGCGGCTTGGTTGATCGGCTTCGCCAGCCAGAGCGGGTTCGCCGAGCAACTGGCCTGGCAAACCGCCGGCCAGCTGCAAACTGCCGGTGTGCCGGTGAAGGTGCAGCGTCTGGGCGACATCACCGAACACGACCTGCATCAGAGCCGCAACGCGTTGTTTGTTGTCAGCACCTTCGGCGACGGCGAGGCGCCTGACAGCGCCCGAGGCTTCGAGCGCAAAGTGCTGGGCCGGCCGCTGGTGCTGGACAATCTCAACTACGCGGTGCTTGGGCTGGGCGATCGTCAGTATCAGCAGTTCTGCGGTTTCGCTCAGCGGTTGCACGGCTGGCTGGCCGAGCGCGGCGGACGCACGCTGTTCGCACCGGTGGAAGTGGACAGCGGCGACGGTGCGGCGCTGCAACACTGGCAACAGCAACTGGGCCAGTTGACGGGCTCGACGCCAGCAACGTTCTGGCAAGCGCCGGAGTATCAGAACTGGACGCTGGTGGCCCGGGAATGGCTGAACCCCGGAAGCGCAGGATCGAAGGTGTTCTTGCTTGGGCTGACGTGCGATTCGGCAATCCGTTGGGAGGCCGGCGATCTGGTGGAGGTGTTGCCGCGCAACCCGGCCTCTGCGGTCGAGCAGCTCCTGTCCGGTCTGGGCATTGCTGCTGACACCCAGGTCACCGTCGATGGCTTGAGCGAGACACTCGGCCAAGCCTTGTCGACGCGTCAGTTGCCGGTCAATCGGAGTCATCTGGTGGGCTTGCACGCGCAAGCGCTGATCGATGCGCTGGTGCCGCTGGCGATGCGCGAATATTCGATCGCGTCGATTCTCGAGGACGGTGTGCTGCAACTGATCGTGCGTCAGGAGTTGCACCCCGATGGCAGCCTTGGGCTGTGTTCGGGCTGGTTGACCGAGCATGTCGCGGTGGGCGGGGCGATCAGTCTGCGGGTGCGTCGCAACAGTGGTTTCCACCTGCCGACCGAGTCGGTGCCGATGATTTTGATCGGCAACGGCACCGGATTGGCAGGCCTGCGCAGCTTGCTCAAGGCGCGCGTCGCAGCAGGTGAGCCGCGCAACTGGTTGCTGTTTGGCGAGCGCAACAGTGCCCACGATTTCCACTGCGCCGATGAGCTCAAAGGATGGCTGGCGAGTGGCGATCTGGCGCGTCTGGACCTGGCGTTTTCCCGGGATCAGGCTGAAAAAATCTATGTGCAGGACCGCTTGCGTGAGGCGGCTGACGAGCTGCGTCGCTGGCTGGCCGAGGGTGCTGTGATCTACATCTGCGGCAGCCTGGAAGGCATGGCAGCCGGGGTGGATGCGACGCTGAACGCGTTGTTGGGTGAGGACGCGGTACGGGATTTGATCGAGCAGGGCCGGTATCGGCGGGATGTTTATTGAGGTGGCTCTTTCTACGATGAAACCGTTTCATTCCCGGCTAAAGGCGGTCCCGCTGAATGCACTCGATCCCCTACAATTAAATCGCGTGCATTCAGTAGGACCGGCTTCAGCCGGGAAACACGCCGGCGCTTAAACTCATCCGTTATCGCGAAGCAGTGGTTCAGATGCCACAAAATCAAGCCACAAAAAAAGGCCGTTGCGCTCTCACGCAACGGCCTTTTTTATGAATCAACCATCACGCCACAAACTGTTCCGCGTAATGACAGGCAACCTGACGGTTGTCGACCCAGCGCAGCTCCGGCACTTCGGCGGCGCAGCGTTCGGTTGCGTACGGGCAGCGCTTGTGGAACGCGCAGCCCGACGGCGGGTTCAGCGGGTTGGGCAGCTCGCCGACGATTTTGATCTTCGGCTTCGACGGGTCAGGGTGGATCGTCGGAGTCGCCGACAGCAGCGCCTGGGTGTACGGGTGCAGCGGGCGGTTGTAGATCTCGTCCTTGGGACCCATTTCGGCCGGGCGACCGAGGTACATCACCAACACCGTGTCGGCGACGTGACGCACCACCGCCAGGTTGTGGGAGATGAACACGTAACCGGTGTTGAACTCTTGCTGCAAATCCATGAACAGGTTCAGTACCTGAGCCTGAATCGACACGTCGAGGGCAGAAGTCGGTTCGTCCGCCACCAGCACTTTAGGCTGCAGCATCATCGCCCGGGCCAGCGCGATACGTTGACGCTGACCGCCGGAGAACATGTGCGGGTAGCGCTGATAGTGCTCGGGACGCAGACCGACCTGAGCCATCATCGCCTGCACTTTCTCGCGACGTTCGGCGGCGGAGAGGCTGGTGTTGATCAGCAGGGGCTCGCCCAGTTGATCGCCGACTTTCTGCCGTGGATTGAGCGACGCATACGGGCTCTGAAACACCATCTGCACGTCTTTGCGCAGCTGCTTGCGTTGCGCTTTGGTCGCGCCGGTGACTTCCTGACCGGCGATTTTCAGCGATCCCGAAGAAGGCTCTTCGATCAGCGTCAGCGCGCGGGCCAGCGTCGACTTGCCGCAGCCGGACTCACCGACCACCGCCAGCGTTTTGCCAGCTTCGAGTTCGAACGACACGCCATTGAGCGCGCGCACGGTTGCATGGGGCTTGAATAGCCCACGGGACACATCGTAGTGACGAGTAAGGTCACGAGCGGTCAGTACGATTTCGCTCATCACGCCACCTCCTGATTCAGCGGAAAGAAGCAACGCGCCAGACTATGGGCTTTCGGGTCGAGGCCTGGGCGTTGCTGGCGGCATTTGTCCTGGACGTAAGGGCAGCGCGGCGACAGCAGGCAACCACTTGGGCGGTCGTAGCGACCCGGAACGATGCCCGGCAGCGTCGACAGGCGCGCGGCGCCCATGCTGTGCTCGGGAATCGCCGCCAGCAGTGCTTCGCTGTACGGGTGCGCCGGGACGTCGAACAGCCCCGGCACCTGACCCACTTCCACGGCTTGGCCGGCGTACATCACGCAGACGCGCTGGGCGGTTTCAGCCACCACCGCAAGGTCGTGAGTAATGAGCACCAGCGCCATGTCCTGCTCTTTTTGCAGGGCCAGCAGCAGATCCATGATCTGCGCCTGAATGGTCACGTCCAGCGCAGTGGTCGGTTCGTCAGCGATCAGCAGCTTCGGCTCGCCGGCGATGGCCATGGCGATCGCAACACGCTGGCTCATGCCGCCCGAGAGCTGATGCGGGTAGGCGTCCAGACGCTGTGCAGCGCCCGGAATCTCCACCTTCTGCAACAGCTCCAGTGCGCGCTGATGGGCAGCACGGCCGGACAGGCCCAAGTGCTGCTTGAGCACTTCCTTGATCTGGAAGCCCACGGTGTAGCTCGGGTTCAGCGCGGTCATCGGGTCCTGGAAGACCATCGACATGTCTTTGCCGACGATCTTGCGACGCTGGCGCGCATTGAGCGTCAGCATGTCCTTGCCGTCGAAGACCAGGGCGTCGGCGGTGACGATGCCGGGGTGCTCGATCAGGCCCATGAGCGCCATCATGGTCACGGATTTACCCGACCCCGATTCTCCCACGATGGCCAGGACTTCGCCCTTGTCGACGGCCAGATCCAGGCCGTCTACCACTGGGGTGGCCGTGGCGTCGCCAAAGCGCACGTTGAGGTTCTTGATGTTTAACAGAGACATTCGGACGTCCTCAGGCGGCGTTCTTGAGTTTCGGGTCCAGCGCATCGCGCAGACCGTCGCCCATCAGGTTGATTGCCAGCACGCTGAGCAAAATGGTCAGACCCGGGAGGCTCACCACCCACCAGGCGCGTTCGATGTAGTCGCGGGCCGAAGCGAGCATGGTGCCCCACTCAGGCGTCGGCGGTTGTACACCCAAACCCAGGAAGCCCAACGCCGCAGCATCGAGGATCGCCGAGGAGAAACTCAAGGTGGCCTGAACGATCAGCGGCGCCATGCAGTTGGGCAGCACGGTGATGAACATCAGGCGCGGCAGCGTTGCGCCGGCCAGACGCGCGGCGGTCACGTAGTCACGGTTCAGTTCGCCCATGACCGCTGCACGGGTCAGACGCACATACGACGGCAGGGAAACGATGGCGATGGCGATGACGGTGTTGATCAGGCCAGGGCCGAGGATCGCGACGATGGCAACAGCCAGCAGCAGCGACGGCAGCGCCAGCATGATGTCCATCAGACGCATGATGGTCGGGCCGAGGATTTTCGGGAAGAAACCGGCCAGCAGACCCATGAGGATCCCCGGAATCAGCGACATCACTACGGACGACAAACCGATCAGCAGCGACAGGCGCGAACCCTGGATCAGACGCGACAGCAGGTCGCGGCCCAGTTCATCGGTGCCGAGCAGGAACTGCCATTGACCGCCTTCAAGCCAGACCGGCGGGGTCAGCAGGAAATCGCGGTATTGCTCGCTCGGGTCATGGGGGGCTACCCACGGCGCGAACAGGGCGCAGAACACGATCACCAGCATGAAGGCCAGGCCTGCGACGGCGCCTTTGTTCTTGGCGAAGTGCTGCCAGAACTCTTTGTAAACGGACGGGTAGAGCAGGCTTGGATCGACTGCTACTACGGGAGTAGGTGTGCTCATAAAAAGGGATCTCAGCGCTGATGACGAATGCGTGGGTTGGCAAAGCCGTAGAGGATGTCCACCACGAAGTTGACCAGAATCACCAGGCAGGCGATTAGCAGGATGCCGTTCTGCACGACAGGGTAGTCACGGGCGCCGATGGCTTCGATCAGCCACTTGCCGATGCCCGGCCAGGAGAAGATCGTTTCGGTCAGAACCGCACCGGCCAGCAGCGTGCCCACTTGCAGACCAAACACCGTCAGTACCGGGATCAGCGCGTTGCGCAGGCCGTGAACGAACACCACGCGAGCCGGCGACAGGCCTTTGGCACGGGCGGTGCGCACGTAGTCTTCACGCAGGACTTCGAGCATCGAGGAGCGGGTCATCCGGGCGATGACCGCCAGCGGGATGGTGCCCAGCACGATGGCCGGCAGAATCAGGTGACGCAGAGCGTCCATGAACGAACCTTCTTCATCGCTGAGCAGCGTGTCGATGAGCATGAAACCGGTTTTGGGGGGAATGTCGTAGAGCAGATCGATACGACCCGATACCGGGGTCCAGCCCAGCGATACCGAGAAGAACATGATCAGGATCAGGCCCCACCAGAAGATCGGCATCGAGTACCCCGCAAGGGAGATACCCATGACCCCATGGTCGAACAGGGACCCTCGCTTCAATGCCGCGATGACACCGGCCAGCAGCCCGAGGATGCCTGCGAAGATCAGCGCCGCAATCGACAGTTCCAGGGTTGCCGGGAACAGCGAAGTGAATTCGGACCACACGCTCGTGCGCGTACGCAGCGATTCGCCCAGGTCGCCATGGGCGAGCTTGCCGACGTAATCGATGTATTGCGCATAAAGGGGTTTGTTCAGGCCAAGACGTTCCATGGCTTGGGCGTGCATTTCCGGATCGACCCGGCGTTCACCCATCATGACTTCGACAGGGTCGCCAGGAATCAGGCGAATCAGGGCGAAGGTCAGCAAGGTGATGCCGAAGAAGGTGGGTATGAGCAACCCCACTCGGCGAGCGATAAAACTAAACATCTTCTCGTGTACCTCATCAGGTACCGGCGGGTCTCTGGGTAGCAGAGCCCGCCGGATTCTTCTTCTACTTCACTTGGGTGGTAGCGAAGTTATTAGTGGTGAGAGGGCTGATGTGGTAACCCTCCACGTTGTTGCGCATTGCGGTGAACATCTTGGTATGGGCCATGCTGATCCACGGCAGGTCCTGATTGAAGATCACTTGAGCCTGCTCGTAGAGCGACGCGCGTTCGGCCGGGTCGGTTTTTTCCCGAGCCTGATCGATCAACGTCTGGAACTTCTGATTACACCAGCGCGCGTAGTTTTCGCCGTTTTTGGCGGCCTCGCAACTGAGGTTCGGGGTCAGGAAGTTATCAGGGTCGCCATTGTCACCTGCCCAGCCGGCCGACACCATGTCGTGTTCGCCGTTTTTGGCACGTTTGAGCATTTCGCCCCATTCCATGACGCGTATATCTAACTTAATGCCGACTTTGGCCAGGTCGGCCTGCATCATTTGTGCGCCGAGCATCGGGTTCGGGTTGGTCGGACCGCCGCCGTTGCGTGTGAACAGCGTCAGCACGGTGCCTTCCGGAACGCCGGCTTCCTTGAGCAAGGCGCGGGCCTTGTCCAGATCATGGGCAGGGTTTTTCAGGTCTTTGTTGTAACCCAGCAGGGTGTCCGGGTACGGGTTCACCGCGACGGTGGCGTTGCCTTTGCCGAATAGCGCGTTGACGTAGGCTTCTTTGTCAAACGCGATCTCGATCGCCTTACGCACCCGCACGTCGCTCATGTATTTGTGCGTGGTGTTCATGGCGATGTACGCGGTGGTCATCGCGTTCAGCTCATCAACCTTGAGGTTGGTGTCTTTCTTGATGCTCGGGATGTCGTCCGGCTTTGGATACAGGGCGATCTGACACTCGTTGGCCTTTAGCTTCTGCAGGCGCACGTTGTTGTCCGTGGCGATTGCGAAGATCAGGGTGTCAGCCGGCGGCTTGCCACGGAAATAATCCGGGTTGGCCTTGAAGCGAACCTGAGCGTCCTTGGCATAGCGCTGGAAGACGAACGGACCAGTGCCGATGGGCTGGCTGTTGAGGTTGTCGGTCTTGTTGGCCTTGAGCAACTGATCGGCGTATTCCGCCGAGTACACCGAGGCGAAAGCCATGGCGACGTCCGCCAGGAATGGCGCTTCGCGGCGAGTCAGGGTGAACTTGACGGTGCTGTCGTCGACTTTCTCGACGTTCTTGAGCAGCTCTTTGAAACCCATGCTCTCGAAGTACGGATAGCCGACCATCGATTGTTTGTGCCAAGGGTGGTTGGGGTCCAGTTGACGCTGGAAGCTCCAGACCACGTCATCGGCATTCATGTCACGGGTCGGTTTGAAGTATTCGGTGGTGTGAAACTTTACGCCTTTGCGCAGATGGAACGTGTAGGTCAGTCCGTCATCGCTGATCTCCCACGTCTCAGCCAGCGCCGGAACGATGTCTGTGGTGCCCGGCTTGAAATCCACCAGACGGTTGTAAATGGTTTCCGCCGACGCATCGGCGGTCACGGCGGTGGTGTAGAGCGCCGTGTCGAAACCTTCCGGGCTGGCTTCGGTGCAGACCACCAGAGGCTTGGCCGATACGCCGACCGCAACGCTGAATACCGCCAGTGCGATCGCGCTGCGCAATGTTGCGAGTTTGAATGTCGATTTCAAGTAACGCACTCCGCAAGAGATGAAGCCATTAATGAGTCGGTATCGGGCCACGAAGTTCGGTAAACCGCACGTTGAGGCCCGATCGATCGTGCTGATTACATAATGTTGAATGGAATGGTAGTGACCACGCGGAACTCGTTGATGTTGCCGTCAATTTGCGCGTCAGAGTTTGCGCGGTGAGTGGTGTAGGTCGCACGCATGGTCGAGGCCTTCAGCGGGCCGGACTGCAGGGTGTAAGACGTACCTATGCCGTATTCATAGTGGGCAACAGTGCCGTCCAGACCGGTTTCGTTGTAGGCAGTGCCTTTGTAACCCGAACCGTCGATACCAAAACCGCGGGCCTGATAGATGTTGAATTTCAGGCCCGGCACGCCGTAGTCCGCCATGTTCAACAGGTAGCCCAATTGCACCGACTTCTCGTTAGGTCCGTTGAAGTCCGACAGAAGGGAGTTGGACAGGAAGATGGCGTTGGTGTCGTGCAGGTAATCGAAATACGTGTCGCCGAAGACTTGCTGGTACGCCACGCTGAAGCTGTGGGCTTTGTGCGTTGCGGTCAGCGACAGACTGTACGTGTCGTTGTCGATCTTGCCCATTTTGGCCTGACCGGAATCCTTGGTCTTGTAGTAGTTCAGGTTGGTGCTCAGGCCCAGTACGTCGGTATCGCCTATTTCGTGCAAAGCCGAGAAGTAGTACTGATGCCAGAAGTCCTGGACATTGGAGCCGTAGAAGCTGGTGGTCAGGCTTTTGAACGGTTTGTAATCCACACCTGCGATGTCAACGCGGTCAGCGGTGGCGGTGTTGTTGGTGTACTCGGAGCGGAACTTGGTCAGGCTCTGCTCGGTACGTGGCGACACGCGATCAAAGCTGCCGGCCTGGAAAGAGATGTTGTTGAACTCTTCGCTCAGAATGCTCACACCTTCGAAGCTCGAAGGCAGCGCACGGTTGCCGATGTAAGCCAGCACCGGGGTGTTCATCGACTGGCGGCCGGCGGTCAAGGTCGTGTTGGAAACGCGCGCCTTGATGTTGGCCAGGCCCATCTTGCTCCACTGCCCGACAGGGTCGCCGTTGTTCTCGGTCAGCGTACGGTTGGCGCCGCCCATCAGGTCGTCTTTGTCACGGTCCAGCGCAACGGCGTTGTAGACCGCCATTTGCGTGGCAAAACCGACAGTGCCCTGGGTGAAGCCCGAGCTGTAGTCAACGATGGTGCCCTGAACCCAGTTGATCCGGCGCGGGTCGCTGTCGACCACGACGCCGTTCTCTTTGCGGGTGAACTCGCCGCCACGACGCAACAGTTCGTTGGCGTACCAGTTCTTGGTCGAACCGGTCAGTTTCGAGTCTTCCAGAAAGCCCTTGGCTTCGCCCTGAAGGTTGGTGGTGGCCAGTGTGGTCGGAACGAATTCCTGACTGGTCGGCTCTGCCTGGGCCGCGACGCTGATGGCGAGGACGGATAAGGCGAATACAGCGGTGCTGGCTTTTTTCACGTTTTGAAGCTCCCGATTGCTGCTTTTTTAGAGGCGGGCTTTTTATGGTGTAGCCCGCTCGGTGGTGCGGCCCCATGGGCCAGTTTCTTGCCTATCCGGCGAAACGCGGATAAAGCAATGCCAAAGGGCGTGGTTGCGCCCCCAGGCATGTTTTTGAATCAGTCGGCGATGCTGACGCCCGAGAAGTTGTTGCGGTTGAACGGACTCACAAGAAAACCTTGCACTTCCTTACGCATCGGCTGGATCACCGTCGAGTGGGCAATCGGCGTAATGGGTACCTGTTCTTTCAGGTAATGCTGAGCTTGTTTGTACAGCGCAATGCGCTGGTCCTTGTTGGTGTTCGAGACGGCGGCCTTGACCAGTGCGTCGTATTTTTCGTCGCACCACATCGAGTAGTTATTGCCGCCGATGGAAGCGCAGCTGTACAGCGTGCCCATCCAGTTGTCCGGATCGCCGTTGTCACCGGTCCAGCCGATCAGCGAAATGTCATGTTCGCCATTCTTGCTGCGTTTGAGGTACTCGCCCCATTCATAGCTGACGATGGTCGCCTTGATGCCCACTTTGGCCCAGTCGGCCTGAAGCATCTGGGCCATCAGCTTGGCGTTGGGATTGTAGGGGCGCTGGACCGGCATGGCCCAGAGGGTCAGCTCGGTGCCTTCCTTGACGCCGGCGGCGCGCAGCAACTCGCGGGCTTTTTCCGGGTTGTAGGGTGCGTCCTTGACCGTGTCGTCATAGGACCACTGCGTGGGCGGCATGGAGTTCTGGGCCAGTTGCCCGGCGCCTTGATACACCGCGGCGATGATCGCTTTTTTATCCACCGCCATGTCCAGCGCCTGGCGAACCTGCAAGTTGTCCAGCGGGGCGTGGCGTACGTTGTAACTGATATAACCGAGGTTGAAACCGGGCTTCTCGATGACCCGCAGGTTTTTGTCCGCCTTGATCGACTCAACGTCCGCAGGGCGCGGATTCAAGGTGACCTGACACTCATTCTTTTTGAGTTTTTGAACGCGCACCGACGCGTCTGTATTGATCGCAAAGATCAACTGATCAATCTTGACCCGACTCGGGTCCCAGAACTGTTTGTTTTTTACGTAGCGAATTTGCGAGTCTTTTTGATAACGCTGAAAGACGAACGGGCCGGTGCCGATGGGCGCCTGATTAATATCGCGCACGTCGCCCGAGGCCATCAGTTTGTCAGCGTATTCAGCGGACAGGATGGACGCGAAGTTCATGGAAACATTCTGGATGAACGCCGCATCAACGTTGTTGAGGGTGAACACCACGGTCATCGGGTCGGTTTTTTCCACCGACTTGATGTTCTTGTCCAGACCCATGCTGGTGAAGAACGGAAACTCCGTCGGATAAGCAACGCGGAAAGGGTGGTCCTTGTGCAGCATGCGATTGAACGTGAACAGCACGTCGTCGGCATTGAAATCGCGCGTGGGCGTGAAGAGCTTGTTGCTGTGGAATTTGACGCCTTCGCGCAGATGGAACGTGTACGTCAGGTTGTCAGGGGAGATGTCCCAGCTCGTTGCGAGAGCAGGCACCACGCTGGTCTCACCCCGTGCGAACTCGGCGAGACGGTTGTAGATCGGCTCGGCGGCATCGTTGTCAGTGCCGGAGGTGTACTGACCGATATCAAACCCGGCCGGGCTGCCTTCTGAACAAAAGACCAGACTTTTACTGTCGGCCTGAACAACGGGCGTCATCGCCAGAAGGCTGACGGCGATAAGCGATGGCACAACGATATTCGAACGCATGATATTCCTTATCGTGAGAAGCGCATTAAATGCGACTGCCTGCGCAATCCATGGCAATCGTTTGCGCAAATGGAGAGTCAACGCCTGATACATCTCACTGTTCAAGATAAACAACGGACTGTATTTGTGGCTTGTCAGAAGGAATGTCTCTGGCGCCGCACAGTCCATAGTTACGCGTGCTTCAAAGTTTGTAGGAAAAGTGCTTATCGTTAGTAGGCAGAGACTTTCAGACGGGCGCTAACGGCCAGTCGCTACGCATCTAACGATAGTCAATTTCATTTAACGATCGAGCACATGACAACGCGATCGCGTCGCCCTTGGGCAACGCGACCGAATGTTCATCTGGAAGTATTACTTGCCGCTGACGCTGACGCCGTAGAACGAGTTCAGACCGAACGGGCTGATCTTGAAGTCCTGAACTTCCTTGCGCATCGGCTGATAAACAGTCGAGTGGGCAATTGGAGTCATAGGCACGGCATCTTTGAGCAGGTGTTGGGCCTGCTTGTACAGCTCGGTGCGCTTGGCCTGATCGGTGGTTTCCTTAGCCTGGTGGATCAAGGTATCGAACGGCTTGTCACACCATTTGGCGAAGTTGTTGCCGTTGAGGGCGTCGCAGCCAAACAGAGTACCCAGCCAGTTGTCCGGGTCACCGTTGTCGCCGCTCCAGCCAATCAGCATTGCGCCGTTTTCGCCGGCCTTGGCGCGCTTGATGTACTCCCCCCACTCGTAGGAAACGATCTTGGCGTTGATGCCGATCTTCTTCCAGTCGTTCTGGAGCATCTCGGCCATCAGCTTGGCGTTCGGGTTGTAAGGACGCTGAACCGGCATCGCCCACAGGGTGATCTCGGTGCCTTCCTTCACGCCTGCCTGTTTGAGCAGCTCCTTGGCCTTGGTGATGTCGAACGGTGCATCTTTGATCGTGGTGTCATAAGACCATTGGGTCGGAGGCATGGCATTGACTGCCAGTTGGCCTGCGCCCTGGTACACGGCGTCGATGATGGCTTTCTTGTCGACAGCCATGTCCAGCGCCTGACGTACTTTCAGGTCAGCCAGTGGGTTCGGCTTGTCTTCACCCTTGATCTTCGGCATCACGTTGTAGGCGATGTAACCCAGGTTGAAGCCGGCCTGATCAGGCATTTTCAACGCAGGGTCGGCTTTCAGCGTAGCGAGGTCAGCCGGACGCGGATAAGCAGTGATCTGGCATTCGCCCTTCTTCAGCTTCTGCACTCGAACCGAGGCGTCAGTGGTGATGGCGAAAATCAGGTTGTCGACTTTGACGTCTTCAGGCTTCCAGTAGTCCTTGTTCCCGGTGAAGCGGATGTTGGAGTCTTTCTGGTAGCTCTTGAACACGAACGGGCCAGTGCCGATCGGCTTCTGGTTGATGTCTTCCGGCTTGCCTTCTTTGAGCAACTGCGCAGCGTATTCAGCGGACTGAATGGACGCGAAGCTCATCGCCAGGTTCTGGATGAACGCAGCATCAACGGTGCCGAGGGTCATCTTGACGGTGTGATCGTCGACCTTCTCGATCTTGGTGATGTTGGTGTCCATCGCCATGTCGGTGAAGTACGGGAATTCGGTCGGGTACGCCTTACGGAACGGGTCGTCCTTGTTGATCATGCGGTTGAACGTGAACAGCACGTCATCGGCATTGAAGGTACGCGTCGGCTTGAAGTAAGGGGTGGTGTGGAATTTCACACCTTCACGCAGGTGGAAGGTGTAGGTCAGGCCATCCGGAGCAACGTCCCAGCTGGTGGCAAGGCCTGGAATGACAGCAGTGCCGCCACGTTCGAACTGGCTCAAACGGTTGAAAACGGTCTCGGCCGAAGCATCGAAGTCGGTACCGGTGGTGTATTGACCTGGATCGAAACCAGCAGGGCTGCCTTCGGAGCAGAACACCAGATTCGATGCTGCATGGGCGAAGGGAGCGCTGGCGATCAAACCTGCGCCGAGTAGAAACGGAATGACCGCTTTTTTGAGCATGGTGGCCTCAGTTGTTGTCATTTTTTGATTGAGGGTACGGCCTTTTGGGCCTGTCCCACGGATACTTATGCAGGCGCCATACCCAAAGCAAGATGTTGGCGCCAGCAAGGCGACAAACAGTGGCACGAACGTACACGAATGTCGCATAAGTGTAATTTCTGACGCTGTTGAACGTTTGCGTGTCGCATATCGATATCTTTGCAGCACCAAAAGGGTGCATCGCAACGTGACGATTGCACCCGCTTCGGTCAACAAGTGTTACTTCGCTGTTGGTTTGAGCTGATTATTTGGAAAGGCTCACGCCGTAGAAGGGGGTCAGGCCAAACGGGCTGAGTTTGAAATCCTGAACCTCTTTGCGCATCGGCTGAAACACTTTGGAATTGGCGATCGGGGTGATCGGCACGTCGTTTTTCAGAATGTTTTGCGCCTGCTTGTACAGCTTGATGCGCTCATCGCGGTTGCTGGTCAGCTTGGCCTGGGTCACCAGCTTGTCGTAGGCCGGGTTACACCACTTCGCGTAGTTGCTGCCCTTCACCGCCCCACAGCTGTACAGCACGCCGAGCCAGTTGTCGGGGTCGCCATTGTCACCGGTCCAGCCGTAGATCATCACGTCATGCTCGCCGGCCTTGGCGCGCTTGATGTACTCGCCCCATTCATAGCTGACGATGTTCGCCTTGATGCCGATCTTCGCCCAGTCCGCCTGGATCATCTGCGCCGACATGCGCGCATTCGGGTTGGAGGCTCGCTGCACGGTCATCGCCCAGAGGTTGATCTGAGTACCTGGTGCAACGCCCGCTTCCTTGAGCAGCTGCTTTGCCTTCGCTGGATCGTGGGGCGCGTCCTTGATGTTCGGATCAAAGCTCCATTGCGCCGGTGGCAGAGCGTTTTGTGCCAGCTGCCCGGCGCCCTGATAAACCGCCTTGATGATGGCCGGCTTGTCGATGGCCATGTCCAGCGCCTGACGCACCTTCAACTGATCGAGGGGTGGATGGGTCACGTTGTAAGCGAGAAACCCCAGGTTGAAACCGGCCTGGCTCAGCACCTTGAGGTTCGGGTCCTTCTGCG
Source organism: Pseudomonas sp. HP_01 (assembly GCF_055284355.1). Taxonomy (NCBI): domain Bacteria; kingdom Pseudomonadati; phylum Pseudomonadota; class Gammaproteobacteria; order Pseudomonadales; family Pseudomonadaceae; genus Pseudomonas; species Pseudomonas sp. HP_01. Next base: position 41,317 of record NZ_JBTOPV010000045.1, read on the forward strand.
CTTCTTCGATGTCCTGCGGGCGCGGGTATCCGCTGATCTGGCATTCGCCGGTCTTGAGCTTCTGCAGGCGGGTGGCGGCGTCGGTGTTGATCGAGAAGATCAGGTTGTCGAGCTTCACGTCCTCCGGCTTCCAGTATTGCGTGTTGCCGACGTAACGAATCTGCGCGTCTTTCTGATAGCGCTTGAACACGAAGGGCCCGGTACCGATCGGCTTCAGGTTGATGTCGCCGGCCTTGCCCTGCTTGATCAGTTGCGCGGCGTATTCAGCCGATTGAATCGAGGCGAAGCTCATCGCCAGATTCTGGATGAACGCGGCATCGATGTTGTTCAGCTTGAAGCGGACGGTCTGATCGTCGACCTTTTCGACCTGCTTGATGGTGGTGTTCATGCCCATGTCGGTGAAGTACGGCGACTCCGACGGGTACGCCTGGCGGAACGGGTCGTCCGGGTTCAGCAGGCGGTTGAAGGTGAACAGCACGTCATCGGCGTTGAAGTCGCGGGTCGGTTTGAAATAGTCCGTGGTGTGGAATTTCACGCCTGGCCGCAAGTGAAAGGTGTAGGTCAAACCGTCGTCGGACACGTCCCATTTGGTTGCAAGGCCGGGCTCGACGTCCGTGCCGCCGCGCTTGAACTGAGTCAGGCGATTGAAGACGGTCTCTGCTGACGCATCGAACTCGGTGCCGCTGGTGTACTGGCTGGGATCGAAACCGGCAGGGCTGGCTTCCGAGCAGTAGACAAGGGTGCTGGCCGCCTGCACCGAGGGAACGCACAGCGCCATTGCGGCCGCCAGGAGCAGGGGTTTGAAGGTTGTGTCCATGTGAACCTCATAAAGTGCGGCACTCATGCCTGAATTCATCGTCGGGATGATAGACCGCCAAGAATGCCGCACAGCTCACTTGGGCAACAAGCCACGGAAATTCATAAGCTTATTACTTGATGAGCGTTTGCAGCTCTTTCCACCAGGGTGTGTTGGCAACCAGCTTAATGAATGCTTGCTCAAGATAGCCCTGAAAGTCTGACGGCTGCGGATCCTTGCTGTTAAAAACGTAGTCCAGATAACGCTGACTGTCCTTGAAGAGTGTGGTCTGGATGGCGCGAAGTTCGTCGATCGCCTCCTGCTGGGTCTTGTCCAGCTCGCTCTTCGATTCACTGCGGGCGATTTCCGCCGGATTGCTGTCCGCCCATGCCGTGACGATCGGGTACTGCCATTCGCTGTCGGCGGGATGGCAGAAGAATGCCGACGCGACGGCCACCGGATCGGCCCCGGGTTTGCCAGCCCAGTAATCGACCGTGGACTGGGCAACCTTGCGCACGGCCTCGGTAGCGAGCAGCGCCGCCAGATCGTGAAGCGGGTGTTCGGCGTGATCTTTGGAAAGTTGCGAATGGCTCGGTTCAAGGTCCGCATCGACGTTCGGGTCACTGCCCAGCAGCGTTTGCGCGTCGTCGACACTGTTGCCGATCCAGGTCAGAACACCTTGCGCCGCACTGTTGTAGGCGTTCAGCAGAATGCCCGCCGGGGTATTGATCAGCCAGCGATAGAACTTGAGGGTGTCTACGCCCATTTTCTTCGCAAGCGTCACCAGGCCGTCCCTGGCCGTCAGCAGCGCGTTGAACGCAGTGAAGTAATCCTGATCAGGATGTTCGCTGAGTAACACCAGCATTACTTTATCCCGGTCCGAACGATAGCCTGGCTGAGTGAGCTCGAACTCCAGCTCCCGGGTGGAAAAGAGGATTTTGCCCAGCGGTCCCGCCAGACTGGCGATCACGTCGGTGGCCCCGAACGTGCCCGTGACCAGCGGCAGATTCCATTTGACGTGTGTAGGCGTTGTCCAGGGCAGAACCCTGACATGCCCGGCTTTTATCAGGCTCAGCTCTGCAAAGTTTGAATGGGCGAACAGGTCTTCGAGCACATGCAGCGCGGCGCCGAAGCTGCGCAGTCCGTCAAGGGAACGGCCCTGCTTCATGGCAAGACGCAGCTCCTTTTCCATGTAGCCCACTGCGTTGCCGATGTAACGCTTCATCGACGTGTCTCGGTCCGCACCCAGGGATGGGTCGCCGGGAAGCACCCAGGCTTCGAAGTCCGGGTCGCGCACTTTCGGGTCCGGGAAAGGCGGGTCGATGGCCAACGGATTGTCGATGTGCTCCGCCGGACGATAAACACCAAGCTTGTGCGGCGTGACCTTCATTTCGTTCGGATAGCGCATCCGCAGGTCGAAGAATTTTTTAGCGGCCAGCACATCGACGAGGTCGGTCCAGCTCTCGCGGGACAGGGTCGCGGGAAATTCTTTTGGCATGTCCGCTGCGCGGGTGATCTTGGGATCGACGACCTGGGAGTAGTCCCGCAGCCAGTTGCCGAAGTAAACCGCGTCTATCTCGTTCTGACTGAAGTTGAAATCCCGAAGGACCCATTCAATCGTCTGGTGAGTGCTGCCCTTTGCCTCTGCGTTGCCGGCTTCGAAGGCTTCACGATCGCAATGGCTGTGGGATGGCTCGAAGCGCAGATCGGTCGAGGCCAGATAATCGCGAATGGCTTGGCAGGCTTGCTGCCAGGAAATCGCGTAATCATTGACCGGGCCTGTAGAGGTCACTTCGGAATAGGTCGCGAAGGTCAGATCGTCCTGGCTCGGGCGGGCAGCTTCGGTGAGCCACAAGGTGAACAGGTGGCCTTCTTCGAAGGGCGCGTCGGTTGCGGCGGACGGTTGCTCTTTGCTCAGTTCTCGACGCAGGACATTATCGATGTGGTGGCCGAACTCGTGGACCAGCGCGGTCGCCAACCACCAGTAGTGCTGCGGATCGACGGTCATGCGTGCGAAAAATGCCCAATCGACGCGGATGACCCGCTCGCGGTTGTCATAGTCGGCTTCGAAGCCCAGCTCCCATGCCAGCAGTACCTCAGGGTTGACCACTTCACCGGCCTGCAGCTTGTCCTGCAGTTTCAGGTAGAGGTGAGGTGGGATGTCGTTGCCGAAGACGTTGCTCATTTCCAGGGCAAAAGCGTCTGGGGCAAGGTTTTCGGCCACTTGGGTCAGCAGGTCCAGCGCGAAGGTACTGCATAGGGTGCGGGCGGTCATATCGACCGGCATTACGGGTTGTGCTTGAAAAGGCATGATTGGATTCTTCCTTGAATCATTAGCTGCGCACGGCCGTGCACTTAAAGTACAGGCGGCCTTGAGTGCGCGTTAAGTGTGTGTTTCCGGAGACAATTCTATTTATTCCGGCCAGCGTGAAAATCGGGCGAATCGCCCTGAGCCGTAGGAGAAGGGTGCCGCGCTGATGGGGAAGGGGCGACGGGATCGCCGGAAAAAAGCGGGGGGAGGGGAGGGAGAGAGCGGCAGCCATCGGCTGCCGCCGTGTACATCAAGGGATAGCGACTTCGATGACGCCGTCGGCTGCCACGCTGACCTGACTGGTGCCAGCCTCGACATCCGGAGTCGGCGCGGCGTCGGCACGCTCGGCCTTCATCATCATGACCGGCGCTCGCAGGTAAGGCTGCGGGAAGCCTGAGGTGTTGAGGTTCAGGTTGACCAATTTGTAGCCAGTGCCACCCAAGGCGTCGGTGACCAGTTTCGCGCGGGCGCGGAACGCGGTGACGGCATCCTTGAGCAGCGTGTCCTCGCTGGTCTTGCGCGCAGGGTTGGAAATGGAGAAGTCCATGCCGCCCATCTTCATGTCGCCACCCAGCAGGTCACCGGTCAGCTTCGACAGTGCAGCAAAGTCGGCGCTTTCCAGGCGGATTTCGGCATGCTCACGCCAGCCGGTGATCTTCTGGCCCTTGTCGTCGTAGATCGGGTAGCTGTTGCGGCTGCCCTGACGAATGTTGATGTCCTTGACCTGACGCGCTTCGCCCAGGGCCTTGTTCAGGGTTTCAGTAACGCCGGCCGCCAGTTTGGCGGGGTCGGTGTTCTGCGCTTCGGTGTAGAGGGTGACGGTCATCAGGTCGCGCTGCACCTCCTGGCTGACCTCGGCGCGGACCGAAACCTGGTTGTAGTGAACGTCGTCGGCGAGGGCGGGGGTGCTGGCCAGCGCGAGTGCGCCGAGGGTGAACAATGTGGCAGTAGGGCGAAGGCTGAACATAAAAACTCCTTGTTTGGCGAACCGTCGCGGGGCGTATTGCAATCCCTTGGCCGACGGATGCCCATGAGACTGTGAACCCGGAGGCTTGTTCCTGAATACGCCTGCGGACCTCAAATGGATGTGGCGCTTTGACGCACTTTGACGGCAACTGTTGTCCCATTGGTTATACTCGCTCCGATTCGCCTGGAGCGCTCATCAGGAGAGCTCATGCTCGCCCCCTTGCAACTGCTTTCCGCTACCCGTCAGAACCTCTGGCGCCTGACGTTCATCCGCATTCTGGTGCTGGGTGCCCAGGCCGGCTCGGTAGGCTTCGCCTATCTGTTCGATCTGCTGCCGCTGCCCTGGCTGCAGCTGGACATCACATTGGGTTTCTCGGCGATCGTCTGCCTGCTGACGGCCATTCGATTGCGCACCTCGTGGCCGGTGACCGAGCTCGAATACGCGGTGCAACTGGCGTTCGACCTTTTTATCCACAGCGCGCTGCTGTACTTCTCCGGCGGCTCGACCAACCCGTTCGTTTCCTATTACCTGGTGCCGCTGACCATCGCCGCCGTGACGCTGCCTTGGCGTTACTCGCTGATCCTGTCGGGCATCGCGCTGGCCTTGTATACCCTGATGCTGGCCAAGTTCTTTCCGCTGAATGCCTTCGTGGCCCGCGAGAACATGCAGATCTACGGCATGTGGCTTAGCTTCGCGCTGGCGGCCGGGGTCATCACTTTTTTTGCTGCGCGCATGGCCGAAGAGCTGCGCCGTCAGGAACACATGCGTGCCTTGCGCCGCGAAGAAGGCGCCCGCGATCAGCAATTGCTGGCGGTGGCGACCGAAGCCGCCGGCGCCGCCCATGAACTTGGCACGCCGCTGGCGACCATGAGCGTGCTGCTCAAGGAAATGCAGCAGGACCACAAGGACCCTGCGTTGCAGGAAGACCTCTCGGTGCTGCAGGATCAGGTCAAGCTGTGCAAAGAGACGTTGCAGCAACTAGTGCGTGCCGCCGAAGCGAATCGTCGGCTTTCGGTCCAGGAACAGACCGTCACACACTGGCTCGATCAGGCGCTCAATCGCTGGCACCTGATGCGCCCGGAAGCTACTTACCGCTTTCAGCGTCTGGGGCAAGGCGATGTGCCTAAGCTGGCGCCGCCGCCGGACCTGACCCAGGCACTGCTGAACCTGCTCAATAACGCCGCCGATGCCTGCGCCGAAGGGCTCGAGGTGAATCTGGACTGGACCGCCACCGAGATTCGCCTCAGCATCCGCGATCATGGCGCCGGCGTCCCGTTGGCCATTGCCGAGCAGATCGGCAAACCCTTTTTTACCACCAAGGGCAAAGGCTTCGGCCTTGGCCTGTTCTTGAGTAAGGCCAGCGTGACCCGCGCGGGCGGCTCGGTGAAACTCTATCCTCACGAGGAAGGCGGCACGCTTACCGAGCTGCGCCTGCCCCGTGACGCACGAGGAGATGAAGCATGACTGACGAAATCCAGGTTGAAGGCGAAGAATTGCCGCACCTGCTGCTGGTGGACGACGACGCCACTTTTACCCGCGTGATGGCACGGGCCATGGCGCGCCGTGGCTTTCGCGTGAGCACCGCCGGTTCCGCCGACGAGGGCCTGGCCCTCGCGCAGCAGGACATTCCGGACTACGCCGCCGTCGATCTGAAAATGGAAGGCGACTCAGGGCTGGTGCTGTTGCCCAAGTTGCTGGAACTGGACCCGGAAATACGCGTGCTGATCCTGACCGGTTATTCGAGCATCGCCACGGCGGTCGAAGCGATCAAGCGTGGCGCCTGCAACTACCTGTGCAAACCCGCCGATGCCGATGACGTGCTGGCAGCGCTGCTCTCCGAGCATGCCGACCTGGACACACTGGTGCCGGAAAACCCGATGTCGGTGGACCGCTTGCAGTGGGAGCACATTCAGCGCGTGCTGACCGAGCACGAGGGCAATATCTCCGCCACGGCGCGTGCCTTGGGCATGCATCGGCGCACGTTGCAGCGCAAGTTGCAGAAGCGCCCGGTCCGTCGTTAAGCAGGGACTGCTTCTTAAAGATTTATTCATGGAAGATCGTCTGTGGCGTCTGGCACATTGGCGCCAAACGCCTATAACTGCCCGCTGCCGAGCTTTTTGCCATGAATTTTGATGTAGACGAATCCAGGGTCAATGACGCTGTAAACGGGAATTTCTTTTCCCGGGTCTGGAAGCTGGTGACGCCCTACTGGCGCAGCGAAGAAAAAGGCATGGCCTGGGTGCTGCTGATCGCAGTGATCGTGCTCTCGCTGTTCAGCGTGTTCATCTCGGTACTCGTCAACAGCTGGTACCGCGACTTCTACAACGCGCTGCAGAACAAGGATCTTGGGGCCTTCACGCACCTGATCCTGTACTTCTGCGGCATTGCCGCCATCGCCATTCTCGGCGCGGTGTATCGCCTCTATCTGACCCAGATGCTGACCATCCGCTGGCGTCGCTGGTTGACCGAGCAGCATTTCGCCAAATGGCTCGCGCACAAGAACTACTACCGCTTGGAGCAGGGCGGTTACACCGATAACCCTGACCAGCGTCTGTCCGAAGACCTCAACAACTTCACGTCCGACACCCTCAGCCTGAGCCTGGGCCTGCTGCGTACGGTCGTCAGTCTGGTGTCGTTCTCGGTGATTCTGTGGGGCGTGTCCGGCAGCATCGAGCTGTTTGGCATCACCATTCCCGGCTACATGTTCTGGGCCGCGCTTATTTATGCAGCGGTCGGCAGCTTGCTGACCCACCTGATCGGCAAACGCCTGATCGTCCTGAGCAACCAGCAACAGCGTTACGAAGCCGACATGCGTTTCTCGCTGGTGCGCGTTCGCGAAAACGCCGAAAGCATCGCCCTGTCCGACGGCGAGGCCAACGAAAATCAGCGCCTGAGCGCGCGCTTCGGCATGGTCTGGAGCAACTTCCGGACGATCATGAAGGTGCAGAAGCGCCTGACGTTCTTTACCGCCGGTTACTCGCAGATCGCAATCGTCTTCGCCTTCGTCGTGGCCGCGCCGCGTTATTTTGCCGGCAAGATCGAACTGGGCGAGCTGATGCAGATCAACTCGGCGTTCGGCAACGTGCAGGAGAATTTCAGCTGGTTCATCGACGCGTACACCCAGCTGGCGTCGTGGCGCGCCACCTGTGATCGTTTGCTCAGCTTCCGTCAGGCCATGGACGAAAACGAAGCGCGCGTACCGGCCATCAAGGTCAGTCATGACAGCGACGCCTTGCAGCTCCAAGGCCTGGCGCTGTCCCTTGCAGGCGGTCGCCAGTTGCTGCAAAACGCCAACATCAGCATTGCAGCAGGCGAGAAGGTCATGCTCAGCGGCCGCTCCGGCAGTGGCAAAAGTACGCTGCTGCGGGCGATGGGCGGGTTGTGGAAAGAAGGCCACGGTGCGGTGAAATTACCGTCCAGGCGTGCGTTCTTCCTGCCGCAAAAACCGTATCTGCCCATTGGCACGCTGCGCGAGGCGCTGAGTTATCCCCAGGCGCCCGAAGTCTATCCTGCCGAACGCTTTGCGCAAGTGCTGGAAACTTGCCGCCTCGGTCATTTGATCCCTCGACTGGACGAGAGCGAACATTGGCAGCGCATGCTGTCACCGGGTGAGCAACAACGCGTCGCGTTCTCCCGCGCCCTGCTGTTCGCGCCGGACTGGCTGTACCTGGATGAAGCGACTTCAGCGATGGATGAAGAAGATGAAGCCGCGCTGTATCAGGCGTTGCTGGACGAGTTGCCGGGTGTGACCTTGCTCAGTATCGGCCATCGCAGCAGCCTCAAGCGCTTCCATCGTCGGCACCTGCGCATCGACGGCGGTCAGCTGCATGAGCAGCCGCTGACTGAAACGGCACTTTAAGCGTAAAGTGCCGTAAAACCCGGCGCCTCATCGGGGTTGTTGTGTGATCACACAACCCGGTGAGCTATCATCAGCGTTCAGCGTATTTAGAGATGCATGTTGGATATGGAAAATCAGAGCGCTCCGCCTCGCGCCCGCCGAAAGCACCGCAGTCTTGCGCAGGAATTGGTCACCGAACTCTCCGAGCGCATCCGTAGTGGCGGACTCAAGCGCGGCGATAAGTTGCCCACCGAGTCTGCCATCATGGAAGAGCAGGGCGTCAGCCGTACCGTCGTACGCGAAGCCATCTCGCGTCTGCAGGCGTCCGGGCTGGTGGAAACCCGGCACGGTATCGGTACCTTCGTCCTCGACACGCCCAGCCCGAGCGGTTTCCGTATCGATCCCGCGACCATCGTGACACTGCGTGATGTTCTGGCGATTCTTGAGCTGCGCATCAGCCTGGAAGTCGAGTCGGCCGGCCTTGCCGCTCAGCGCCGATCCTCCGAACAACTGGCCGACATGCGCGCCGCCCTCGATGCGCTCAACGAAAGCGCGGCCCATGCCAGCGATGCCGTGGGTGCTGATTTCCAGTTCCACATGGCAATCGCCCTGTCGACCGGCAACCGCTACTTCACCGACATCATGAATCACCTGGGCACCAGCATCATTCCCCGCACCCGTCTGAACTCAGCGCGCCTGGCCCACGACGACAACCAGCACTACATGAGCCGCCTGAGCCGCGAGCACGAGGAAATCTACGACGCCATCGCGCGCCAGGACTCCGATGCCGCCCGCGCCGCCATGCGCCTGCACCTGACCAACAGCCGCGAACGCCTGCGCCATGCCCATGAAGAGGCTGAATCGCAGCGGGCTTGAGGTGGATTGATTGATAGGGGATCGCATTGCTGCGGTGCCCTTGATCGAACAAGCTTATGGCTGGGTTATTCGACGTTTGGATCGATCGGTGCGCGTCTCCATTTTCGCAGGGCCTTGGTGAGCGCTACGCATGTCAGCGTTGAAGCGATAAGCGTCACGCTGAGCGTCAAGAGAATGAGCATGTCTTCGCCGTCTTCCAGACCCTCCAAATTGAAGAGCGTTAGTAGCCATACATAAGCATTCATCCCGGTTTCAGTGTGAAGTATCCATTTCATCGGTCCGCCAATCATCACCCAGCGTTCGAGGAATATCGAAAGCGTAAGTGTGAAGATGATTTGCAGGAATATCGCCAGCATTCTAATCATTTGGCCCCCTGAGAGTTTTCCAGCACATCCAACACTCCGAAGTATTTGATTCCTGTGCTAGGCAAGATTTCCCCTGGCAGATTTCTCAAGGATCGACGTAGCTCATCGAATGCCAACTTCGATGTCATGGTCACGCAGCCCTGGCTAATTCCCTGTGGTCCAACCGGATGAATCCGGAACGCGCTTCGCTGAATGTTGTTGATAGCCGTCTGGTCGTCCACTTCGCCGTCGTCTCGGTAAAGGCTGAACCACTCGCTCCTGTCACTTCCTGCAAATACGTCTTTAACTGGTTGTCTGATCCAGCCCAGCATGCCACCAGATTCTCGGTCTAATATGTAATACCTGCCGAGGGGCAAAGGCCCCTCCTTAACTACATCCTGATAGCGTGCATTATTAACGTACGTCGCAACATCTCCGGAAAACGCTTCGTAACTTCTTCCCTCACACGTCAACTCACTCAACGGCTCGCCGTTGAGTACATAGGTGCAGTAAGCAATATTCGGGTTCCGCTCATTTTTACCAGCCATGTCAGCTATCCTCCAACGGGTCGGCGTTACGCGTATACCTTGTTCGCAACACCATCCCAGCCCCCGACTATCTGGCCGCCGCCTGATCCATCGGAGCGCTTCTGCTGTATGTAGGTCATCTTGATCCGTGCGTAATTCAAACGGACTGTTTCAGTGGGGAAACCGGTTTCTTTGCTGCCGTTGCCATTCAGCGAGACTGACGAAACAATCACTTCCTCAAGCTTTATTTCCAAGTACTTGATCTTGTCGTTGCCCGCCCGATTTAACGCGATGGTCACTTCTTTGAAGTGCCTGCCACTGCAGCAGGCTTCGTGCAGCTTAGGTGTTGCTTTATCGACAGCTTTTCGGAAGTACAAATCACTCATTTTCGCGCGGCCACTGCTGGCCCCGCCCGAGCTCGTCGTGGTTGCGGAGGCTGACTGGCTGGCGCCGACATCAAAGTCTTCCATCTCAATCCAGTCTTTGAACTGGGCATCCAGTGACTCACCCGGGATGTCAGCCATTTTCAAAAATGCATCAATTGCCATTTCGTTTCGTTCCTTGCGGTTCGCGGTGATTAAGAATTTGAATTTGAACCGCAACGACTTTATCGACGTGCTGTGCCCTGCAGAAGGTTTTCCAGGCAGGTGCGCGAGCAGTTTCAGAGAAGGACTACAACGTCTGGATCACTGGACTACGGAATAATCCGAGAGGGCGGTGAAAGCGTTTGATTTTGGCCATATGCCGTAGGAGTGAGCTCGCTCGCGATCGGCTGCGCAGCAGTCGTAAAGCTGAAGCTGCGGTTCTTTCCGACATGCCGCATTCACAAGGATGCTGCCGCTTCGCGCCAGATCGCGAGCAAGCTCACTCCTACAACCTGCGACGAGTCGCGGATCCTCAGGCGACGCTGATCAAATGCAGGAGCGCGCTTGCCCGCGAATGCGGCGTGTCATTCAGCGCAGCGGTGTCTGGAGAAATGCGTTCGCGAGCAAGCTCACTCCTGCAAATAGCGCCATTTAGCGCAGCCCTTGGGGCGAATGCGGCATGTGATAAGCAGGCGCCGCTGCCCATGGCCACATCAGCCAGGCACCACTCATCCTCGCCCGTCATAAATATTTCAAAACGCTATTGAGTGATCTCCCTACCAGTTGTACGATGACTTACGACATCAGCACAGGACTGGTGCTTCATCCACAAAAATAGCTCCCCAGGGTGTTCGAATAATGAATCCACAAGAACTGAAGTCCATCCTCTCTCACGGTCTGCTGTCCTTTCCGGTTACCGATTTCAATGCCCAGGGCGACTTCCACCGCGCTGGCTACATCAAGCGTCTGGAATGGCTCGCTCCTTACGGCGCCTCCGCTCTCTTCGCCGCGGGCGGCACAGGTGAGTTCTTCTCCCTGACCGGCGACGAATACTCCGAAATCATCAAGACTGCCGTCGACACCTGCGAAACCAGCGTGCCAATCCTGGCGGGCGTCGGTGGCCCGACTCGCCAGGCCATTCAGATGGCTCAAGAAGCCGAGCGTCTGGGTGCCAAGGGCCTGCTGCTGTTGCCTCATTACCTGACTGAAGCCAGCCAGGACGGCGTTGCCCTCCACGTTGAAGCGGTCTGCAAATCGGTCAAGATCGGCGTCGTCGTCTACAACCGTAACGTCTGCCGCCTTACGCCTTCGCTGCTGGAGCAACTGGCCGAGCGTTGCCCTAACCTGATCGGCTACAAAGACGGCCTGGGTGATATCGAACTGATGGTTTCGATCCGCCGTCGTCTCGGCGACCGCTTCTCGTACCTGGGTGGTCTGCCCACCGCAGAAGTCTACGCCGCCGCCTACAAGGCGCTGGGCGTGCCGGTCTACTCCTCGGCGGTGTTCAACTTCCTGCCGAAGATGGCGATGGACTTCTACCGCGCCATCGCCAAAGACGATCACGAGACCGTCGGCAAGCTGATCGACGATTTCTTCCTGCCGTACCTCGACATCCGTAACCGCAAACACGGCTATGCCGTGAGCATCGTCAAGGCCGGCGCCAAGCTTGCCGGTTACGACGCAGGTCCGGTCCGCGCTCCGCTGACTGATCTGACGTCGGACGAAGTGGACATGCTGGCTGCACTGATGGACAAGCAGGGCAAGCAGTAACCGCCCAGTCGCCGCAAAACCGCTGAGTGATCAGCGGTTTTTTGCCCTCGGGGTTTCGCTAACGGATACCTGGCAGCACCGCTTCAAATCGCATCTGTTTTAGGGGCAGGGGCGAGCAGCACACACATAAGATCGTTTACCCGCACAAAAAAATAATTAGTGGGAGTTTCGAACATGCAGAAAACCAAGCCGACGCACGTCCGCTATTTGATCTTGCTCATGCTGTTTCTGGTGACCACGATCAACTACGCCGACCGTGCAACCATCGCCATTGCGGGCTCCAGCCTGCAAAAAAGCCTCGGCATCGACGCCGTTACCCTCGGTTTTATCTTCTCCGCATTTGGTTGGGCGTACGTCGCTGGCCAGATCCCCGGCGGCTGGCTTCTGGACCGCTACGGTTCAAAGAAAGTCTATGCACTGAGCATCTTCACCTGGTCACTGTTCACCGTGCTGCAAGGCTACGTCGGTGAGTTCGGTCTCTCGACCGCCATCTTCCTGTTGTTCGCCCTGCGCTTCATGGTCGGCCTCGCCGAAGCACCGTCGTTCCCCGGCAACGCCCGTATCGTGGCGGCCTGGTTCCCGACGTCTGAACGCGGCACGGCCTCGGCGATCTTCAACTCGGCGCAGTACTTCGCCACCGTGCTGTTCGCCCCGATCATGGGCTGGATCGTTTACACCTTCGGCTGGCAGCACGTGTTCATCGTGATGGGCAGCATCGGCATCCTGTTCTCGCTGATCTGGCTGAAAGTTATCCACAGCCCGCGCAACCACCCGAAAATCAACAAGGAAGAGTTCGATCACATTGCCAACAACGGCGGCATGGTCGACATGGATCAGGACAAGGGCAAAGGCTCCGCCAGCGGTCCGAAATGGGACTACGTGCGTCAGTTGCTGACCAACCGCATGATGCTCGGCATCTATCTGGCTCAATACTGCATCAACGGTATCACCTACTTCTTCCTGACCTGGTTCCCGGTTTACCTGGTTCAAGAACGCGGCATGACCATCCTCAAGGCGGGTTTCATCGCCTCGCTGCCGGCCATCTGCGGGTTCATCGGCGGCGTGCTGGGCGGGATCATCTCCGATTACCTGCTGCGCAAGGGCCACTCGCTGACCTTCGCACGCAAGGCACCGATCATTGGTGGCTTGCTGCTGTCGACCTCGATCGTGACCTGCAACTACGTCGACATCGAATGGGTCGTGGTGGGCTTCATGGCACTGGCCTTCTTCGGCAAGGGCGTGGGCGCACTGGGCTGGGCGGTCATGTCCGACGCATCGCCGAAACAAATCGCCGGTTTGAGCGGCGGTCTGTTCAACATGTTCGGTAACATCGCTTCCATCACCACCCCGATCGTCATCGGCTACATCATCAGCACCACCGGTTCGTTCAAATGGGCCCTGGTGTTCGTCGGCGCCAACGCGCTGGTGGCGGTGATCAGCTACATCTTCATCGTCGGTGAAATCAAACGTGTAGAACTCAAGGAAACCCCAAAGAAGGGTGCCTTGCCGGCCAGTGAAGCCGAGCTTTCTCAAGCGAAACTCTGAGGAAAAACCGTGATGAACTTGATCCAGCATGCCGACTCGCCGCGTTACATCCGCCTGCATGCGCTTGATAACGTCGTCGTCGTGGTCAATGACCAGGGCGTTCCCGCGGGGACTGAATTCGATAACGGTCTGGTGACCGTCGACAACGTGCCGCAGAGCCACAAGGTGAACACCGTGGACATCGCCGAAGGGGAGCCGATCATTCGTTACGGCCACACCATCGGCTATGCGCTGCAGCCGATCCCGAAGGGCAGTTGGGTCAAGGAAGATCAGCTGCGCATGCCATCGGCGCCGGCGCTGGACAGCCTGCCGATGTCCGATGCTGTGCCGGTCAGGGGTGAGCCGCTGGAAGGCTTCACCTTCGAGGGTTACCGCAACGCCGACGGCACCGTCGGCACGCGCAACATCCTGGGCATTACCACGACCGTACAGTGCGTCACCGGGGTTCTGGATTTCGCCGTCAAGCGTATCCGCGAAGAGCTGCTGCCCAAATACCCGAACGTCGATGACGTGGTGGCGCTGACCCACAGCTACGGCTGTGGCGTCGCCATCACTGCCAAGGACGCGTACATCCCGATCCGCACCGTGCGTAATCTGGCGCGCAACCCGAACCTGGGTGGCGAGGCGCTGGTGATCAGCCTGGGCTGCGAGAAGTTGCAGGCCGATCAGGTCATGCACAGCGACGACGCCTCGGTCGATCTGAGCGAACCCTGGCTGTATCGCTTGCAGGATTCCAAGCACGGCTTCAACGAAATGATCGAGCAGATCATGGAATTGGCCGAGACGCGCCTGAAGAAGCTCGACCAGCGCCGTCGCGAAACCGTGCCGGCGTCGGAATTGATTCTGGGCATGCAGTGCGGCGGCAGCGATGCGTTTTCCGGCATCACCGCCAACCCCGCATTGGGTTATGCCTCGGACTTGCTGCTGCGCGCGGGCGCGACCGTGATGTTCTCGGAAGTAACCGAGGTGCGTGACGCCATCTACCTGCTGACTTCACGTGCCGAAAACATGGAAGTGGCTGAGGGCCTGGTTCGCGAAATGGACTGGTACGACCGTTACCTGGCCAAGGGCGAAGCGGACCGCAGCGCCAACACCACGCCGGGGAACAAGAAGGGCGGGTTGTCGAACATTGTGGAGAAGTCCCTTGGGTCGATCGTCAAGTCCGGCAGCAGCGCGATCAACGGGGTACTTGGCCCTGGCGAACGGGTGACCCGCAAAGGCCTGATCTTCTGCGCAACGCCGGCGAGCGATTTTGTCTGCGGGACGTTGCAGCTGGCGGCCGGGATGAACCTGCACGTGTTCACCACTGGACGCGGTACGCCGTATGGTCTGGCGATGTCACCTGTGGTGAAAGTGTCGACCCGCACCGAGCTGGCCCAGCGCTGGCCCGACCTGATCGACATCGATGCCGGGCGCATTGCGACCGGGCGCGCAAGCATCGAGGACTTGGGATGGGAGCTGTTCCACTTCTATCTGGACGTGGCCAGCGGCAAGAAAAAGACCTGGACCGAGCACTACCGTCTGCACAACGACATCACCCTGTTCAACCCGGCGCCGATTACCTAAGCAATCCGCGCTACAACGCCGAGGGAACCGGCGTGCTGGCGAACGCATAGGGTCAGACGACACTTTCGTTGCTGACCCACGGCCTTCGCCAGCAAGCCGGCTCCTACGGATCTTCATACAACTCAGACGCCAGGTTTGATGCCGACCCACTGTAGGAGCGCGCTTGCCCGCGAATGCGCAGGCTCAGGCAACACTGCCATCGCTGACCCACCGCCTTCGCCAGCAAGCCGGCTCCTACGGATCTTCATACAACTCAGACTCCAGGTTTGATGCCGATCCACTGTAATAGCGCGCTTTCCCGCGAATGCGCAGGCTCAGGCAACACTGCCATCGCTGACCCACCGGCTTGCTGGCGAACGCGTCAAACCATACAACGCAAATATTGTTGACCAACCCATTCGCGAGCAAGCGGCTCCCACAGTATGTGAGCCCTGGCGCATCAGCGGCTCGTCACCAACTCTCCCTTCTCCTCACCCGCCTCAGGCTCCGGCTCCGGAAACGCCTCGGTGTGATCAAACTCCACGCCTTCGCCCATTGCCATGTACTTCTTGCGAAGCGCGTGCAATTCCCGCTGGTTGAGGTTATCGAGGCTCAGCACGGCGTTCTGCGCGTCTTTAGTCACGCGCAGCATTTCGTCGATCTTGATATGCATCTGATCGGTGTCGCGGTTCTGGGTGTTCTGAATCAGAAAAACCATCAAAAAGGTGATGATGGTCGTGGACGTGTTGATGATCAGCTGCCAAGTGTCGTTGTAGTGGAATAACGGCCCGGTCACAGCCCACACACAGATCAGCGCAATCGCCACGAGGAAGGTTCGTGGGCTGCCGGACCACTGCGACAGAGCCTGCGCGAACTTCGAGAATTTCATTAACGGGTTTCCTTCGTTGACCAAGAGAGATACCCAAGGGACCACGCTAAGTCTTTGAAATTTCTTCTTACAACATGAAATTGGCGACAGGTTTCAGTCCCAGCCGAACACATCCCGCGCGTTGCTGGTGCTCGCCGCGGCCAGCGTGTCGGCAGGTATGTTCATGAGTTCGGCGATGGCCGCGCAGATATCGGGAAGATGCTCTGGGCTGTTGCGCATGCCTGGAAACATCGCTGGCGCCATGTCCGGTGCATCGGTTTCCAGCACCACGCTCTCCAGCGGCAGGTCGGCGATCACCCGATGCATGCGCAAAGCCTGCGGCCACGTCGCTGCACCCCCCAGCCCCAGCTTGTAACCCAGCTTGATGTACTCGCGCGCTTCCTCGCGGCTGCCGGCGAAGGCGTGAACGATGCCACAGCGCTTGAGCCTGAAACGCTTGAGCGCAGCGATGGTGTCGGCGTGGCTGCGGCGCACGTGGAGCAGGACCGGGAGGTTGAAGTCGGCGGCCATTTGCAGTTGTTGGTCGAGCAAGGTCTGTTGTTGCGGGCGGTCGAGGGATTCGATGTAGTAATCCAGGCCGATCTCGCCCACGGCGCACAACTTGGGATGCCCGGCCAGCCGCGTCAGCCAGTCGCGCAATTGCTGCACATGCTCGGGCTGATGCTCTTCAAGGAAGACCGGGTGCAAGCCCAGCGCGGCATACACCGAAGGCTCGCTGAGCGCCAGATCCCACACTCGCTGCAGATTGCGCTGATAGACGCCCAACACCACGATGCGCTCGACACCCAGCTGCATGCTGTTGGCGAGGACTGCATCACGATCGGCGTCGAAATCGTCGAAATCCAGGTGCGTGTGGGTGTCGATCAGTCGCACGTTGCTTACGCCTCGTGAATCCGCTGCTTGAATGTCCGCACGATGGCATGCACGCCCGGCTCGTACTGATCCTGCTCGATGGCCGACAACGCCAGCGCGAGCGCCTTTTCGGCAATCAGATGATGCTGCTGAGCCATGGCATTGACCGGCAACGGCAGGAAATCCAGCAGCTGAGTGTCACCGAACGTGCCCAGGTGGAGTTGGTCCGGGTTCAGGCGGCGCTGGTGCAGCAAGTCGAAGACCCCTTGCAGCAGGACGTAGGAGGTCGTGATCAGTGCATCGGGGAAATAACCCAGGCGATCGAGCATAACGCTGGCCAGTTGCAGGCCGCAGTCACGGCTGAACGCGTCGCCGTGTTCGATGATCACCGAGCCTTCGAAACCTTCCAGCGCGTCTTCAAAGCCCTTTGCCCGAGCCTTACTGACGCTCAGCTCCGGCTGCGCGCCGAGCAGGGCGATATGTCGAGGTTTTATCTCCAGCAGGCTGCGGGTCAGTTGCTGGCTGGCGTCGTGGTCATCGCTGACCACCGAACAGAAGTGCGCCGGGTCCATTTCGCGGTCGATGGCGATGACCGGAACCCCTTGCTGCTGCAGCGCACGGTAGCTGTCATCGCTGGCCGGCAGGCAACTGGCGACGAACAGCGCATCGCAGCGTCGCGCACGAAAAAGCTGCAACAGCTGCAACTCGCTGATGGGATCGTCGTCTGAACTGGCGATCAGCAATTGGTAACCGCGCGCGCGGGCGCCCTGTTCCAATTGCTTGGCGATGCGCGCGTAACTGGGGTTTTCCAGGTCGGGCAGGATGAAGCCCAGTGTTCGGGTATGCCGGCTGCGCAGCCCGGCAGCCTGCGGGTTGGGCCTGAAGCCATGGGCGTCGACCACCGCCCGCACGCGCTCGACCGTTGCACTGCTGATGCGTTGCTGTTCGGCCTTTCCGTTGATCACGTAGCTGGCCGTGGTCACAGAAACACCGGCCAGACGCGCAATATCACTGAGTTTCAAGCCGGGCATCCTTTCGTGATGAGAAGCAAAAGTGGGAGCTGAACTACCGTGGCAGGGATTTTCACCGATTAACAGCCATCATGACAGCAGACCGTCGCCTCGTAGGAAGCTTGTGACCCGCACGGGATGTTTCCTACACGATTCGACCGGATGAGCTTCAAACCGCCGGAATTATCAAGTAACGTGCGCGGCACTTCAGATTAAACGATTCAGCAGGCCTGTTTATGGCACTTTTTGCCCAATCGGACCTCTGAATGCCGCATTCAATATTCGCAAACCGTCAGTCATCGGTGTGTACGACCGGTCCTACAACAAGAATCTGGCGCGACCCCGCGCAGCACAGGAGAACGCAATGCTCGAGCTGACCATAGAGCAAATTTCCATGGACCAGTCGGCGGTGGACAAGCCCGCCGCGTTGCAACTGCTGGCTGACTTGCTCGTTGCCGACGGCTTGGTGGCTGCCGGCTACCTTGCAGGCTTGCAAGCGCGTGAGCAACAGGGCTCGACCTTTTTGGGGCAGGGCATTGCCATTCCCCATGGCACGCCAGAGACCCGCGACCAGGTGTTCGCCACTGGCGTGCGCCTGATGCAATTCCCCGAAGGGGTGGACTGGGGCGACGGGCAAATGGTCTATCTGGCCATCGGCATCGCCGCCAAGTCCGACGAACACCTTCGCTTGCTCCAGCTACTGACCCGCGCCCTCGGCGAGAACGACCTGGGCGAAGCGTTGCGTCAGGCCAAGGATCCCGAGTCGCTGCTCAAACTGCTGCAAGGCGCGCCCCAGGAACTGGCCCTCGATGCGCAGATGATCAGCCTGGGCGTCATGGTCGATGATTTCGAAGAACTGGTCTGGCGCGGCGCCCGTCTGCTGCGCAAGGCGGAGTGCGTGAACAACGGTTTCGCAGCGGTGCTGCAGCAGGTCGAGCCGCTGCCGTTGGGCGAAGGCCTCTGGTGGCTGCACAGCGAACAGATGGTCAACAAACCCGGCCTGGCGTTCGTCACCCCGGACAAACCCATGCGTCATCTGGGCCAGTCGCTGACCGGCCTGTTCTGCCTCGCCAGTCTGGGCGAGTCCCACCAGGCACTGCTCGAACGCCTTTGCGCTTTGTTGATCGAAGGTCGCGGCCACGTCCTGGGTGAGGCGACCAGCAGCCGCGCCGTGCTTCAGGCATTGGGCGGCGAAGTACCGCCGGACTGGCCGAGCGAGCGAGTGACCCTGGCCAATGCCCACGGCCTGCATGCGCGTCCGGCGAAAATCCTCGCGCAGTTGGCGAAGGGTTTTGATGGCGACATCCGTGTGCGCATTGTCGACGGCACCGAGAATCCGGTGTCGGCCAAGAGCCTGAGCAAACTGCTGAGCCTCGGCGTGCAGCGCGGTCAGACCCTTGAGTTCATCGCCGAGCCGACGATTGCTGCCGACGCGTTGCCTGCATTGATCGCCGCGGTCCTCGAAGGCCTGGGCGAAGAAATTCAACCGTTGCCGACCCACACCGAAGCCGCAGCCGCACCGGCAGTTGTGGAGAAAACCCTCAGCGCGCCGGCTCCAGGCGCACAGATTCAGGCCGTTCCTGCAGCGCCCGGCATCGCCTTCGGCCCGGCCCACGTGCATGTTCTGCCGGTGTTCGATTACCCGGCCCAGGGCGAATCGCAAAGCGTCGAACACGAACGTCTGCACAGCGCGCTGGCGCAGGTGCGCATCGACATCGAGCAATTGATTCAGCGCAGTACGGCGAAGGCCATTCGCGAGATTTTCGTCACCCACCAGGAAATGCTCGCCGACCCCGAACTGGTCGACGAAGTGGCGCAGCGCCTGAAACAGGGCGAAAGCGCGGCTGCGGCATGGATGAACGTCATCGAGGCCGCCGCCCGTCAGCAGGAACAGCTCAAAGATGCGCTGCTGGCCGAACGTGCCGCTGACCTGCGGGATGTTGGTCGCCGCGTATTGGCGCAGATCCTTGGCGTCGAGGACCTGGTCGAGCCGGAAGAACCTTACATTCTGGTGATGGACGAAGTCGGTCCGTCCGACGTCGCCCGTCTGGACCCTGCCCGTGTCGCCGGTATTCTCACCGCGCGCGGCGGCGCCACGGCCCACAGCGCAATCGTTGCCCGGGCGTTGGGCATTCCCGCGCTGGTCGGTGCGGGCGATGCGGTGTTGCTGATCAAATCCGGCACGCAGCTGTTGATCGACGGCCAGCGCGGGCGTCTCGACGTCGCGCCGGACGAAGCGACCCTGCAGCGCGCCTTGCGGGACCGCGACACCCGCGAGCAACGCCTCAAGGCTGCCGCCGCGCTGCGCATGGAGCCGGCGATCACCCAGGACGGCCATGCCGTTGAGGTCTTCGCCAACATCGGTGACAGCGCCGGTACGCCGGCAGCAGTGGAGCAGGGCGCCGAAGGGATTGGCCTGCTGCGCACCGAATTGCTGTTCATGGCCCACAGTTCCGCGCCGGATGAAGCGACCCAGGAAGCGGAATACCGCCGCGTGCTCACTGATCTCGACGGCCGCCCGCTGGTGGTTCGCACCCTGGACGTCGGCGGCGACAAACCGCTGCCGTACTGGCCCATCGACAAAGAAGAAAACCCGTTTCTCGGCGTGCGCGGCATTCGCCTGACCCTGCAGCGCCCGGACATCATGGAAAGCCAACTGCGCGCCTTGCTGCGTGCGGCAGACAATCGCCCGCTGCGCATCATGTTCCCGATGGTGGGTACCGTTGAAGAGTGGCGTCAGGCCCGCGACATGACCGAGCGTCTGCGTCTGGAGATCCCCGTTGCCGACCTGCAATTGGGCATCATGATCGAAGTGCCGTCGGCGGCGTTGCTGGCGCCGGTGCTGGCCAAGGAAGTGGACTTCTTCAGTGTCGGCACTAACGACCTGACCCAGTACACGATGGCCATTGATCGCGGTCACCCGACCCTGTCCGCTCAGGCTGATGGTCTGCACCCGGCGGTGTTGCAACTGATCGACATCACCGTGCGCGCGGCCCATGCCCATGGCAAATGGGTGGGCGTCTGCGGCGAATTGGCCGCCGATCCGCTGGCGGTGCCGGTGTTGGTCGGTCTGGGTGTGGATGAATTGAGCGTCTCGGCGCGGAGCATCGGCGAAGTCAAAGCCTGCGTCCGTGAATTGAATCTGATCGAAGCCCGGAAACTTGCGCAGGCGGCCTTGGCCGTTGGCAGCGCGGCGGACGTGCGTGCCCTCGTGGAGGGGCTGTAATGGCGAAAATTCTGACATTGACCATGAACCCGGCGCTGGACTTGACCGTGCAGTTGGGCCCCTTGCAGATCGGCCAGGTCAACCGCAGCGACGCCATGCTCAGCCACGCGGCGGGCAAGGGGATAAATGTCGCGCAGGTGCTGGCTGATCTGGGGCACGAGCTGACCGTCGCGGGCTTCCTCGGCGTCGATAACCAGCAGCCGTTCGAAACCCTGTTCGCCAAGCGCGGCTTCGTCGACGAATTCGTGCGGGTGCCGGGCGAGACGCGCAGCAACATCAAGCTGGCGGAAAGCAGTGGGCGCATTACCGACCTCAACGGCCCGGGCCCGGAAGTCAGCCCGCAGGCGCAACAAGCGCTGGCCGCTCGGATCGAGCAGATCGCGTCGGGTTTTGATGCGGTAGTCGTGGCCGGCAGTCTGCCCCGTGGCGTCAGCCCCCAGTGGCTGAAAACCCTGTTGCTGCGCCTCAACGAGATGGGCCTGAAAGTGGCCCTGGACACCAGCGGCGAAGCGTTGCGCGCCGGACTGGAAGCGTCGCCGTGGATGATTAAACCCAACACCGAAGAACTGGCCGACGCCCTTGATGCGCCGATCATTTCCATCGCCGCGCAAGCGGAAGCGGCGGCGGACCTGCGCCGGCGTGGCATCGAGCATGTGGTGATTTCCCAGGGCTCGGAAGGCGTTCACTGGTTCAGTTCCAACGTGGCCTTGCAGGCATTGCCGCCCAAAGTCACCGTCGCCAGCACCGTCGGCGCGGGGGACTCGCTGCTGGCCGGCATGGTTCACGGCTTGCTGTCTGGGCACAAACCCGAGCAAACCTTGCGGACTGCCACGGCCATTGCGGCCATGGCCGTCACTCAGATCGGCTTCGGCATCAATGATCCGGCGCAATTGAAACGTCTGGAAAGCGGCGTCAACGTCCGCATCCTGACGGCATAACAAGAGAGGAAGTGTGATGAAGTTAGCCATCGTTACGGCCTGTCCGAACGGCAAAATCAGCAGCGTCCTCAGTGCCCGTCTGCTGGATGCGGCGGCCCAACGCCAGGGTTGGAGCACCAGCGTCGAGATCCACGATCCGCGTCATCCGGAAAAGCAACTGTCGCCGGGCGACATCGAAGCGGCGGACTGGGTGCTGGTGGTCAACACCGGCACGCTGGACCTGGCGCGCTTCTCCGGCAAGCGCCTGTATCAGGCCACGCCCGCGCAGGCGTTGCAGGACGCCGATGGCTTTCTGCGTTCAGCAGCGGCGCTGGCGACCGAGCACACCGCGACGTCCGCCCCGTCTGCTACGCCTAGCGCGCAGCCGCGTCTGGTGGCAGTGACGGCGTGCCCGACCGGCGTCGCTCACACGTTCATGGCCGCCGAGGCGATTCAGCAGGCGGCGAAAAAGCTCGGCTATGACCTGCAGGTGGAAACCCAGGGCTCGGTCGGTGCGCGTAATCCGCTCAGCGCCCAGGCCATTGCCGACGCCGATGTGGTGCTGCTGGCGTGTGATATCGAAGTCGCCACCGAGCGTTTCGCCGGCAAGCGCATCTATCGCTGCGGCACCGGTATTGCGCTCAAGCAAGCTGAAGCGACGCTGAAAAAGGCGCTGGCGGAAGCTGAGGTCGAGTCCACCGCTTCGGCATCCAAAGCGTCCTCCAAAAAGGAAAAGACCGGCGTCTACAAACACCTGCTCACCGGCGTGTCGTTCATGTTGCCGATGGTGGTGGCCGGCGGTTTGCTGATTGCGCTGTCGTTCGTGTTCGGCATTCACGCGGCAGAGGAACCGGGGACGTTGGCGGCGGCGCTGAAACAGATCGGCGCGGGCGCGGCGTTCCAGTTGATGGTGCCGTTGCTGGCCGGTTACATCGCTTATTCCATCGCGGACCGTCCGGGCCTTGCGCCGGGGATGATCGGCGGGCTGCTGGCGAGCACCCTGGGCGCCGGCTTCATTGGCGGGATCATCGCGGGATTCTTGGCGGGCTACAGCGCCTGGGCGGTCAATCGTTACGCGAAGCTGCCGGCCAGTGTCGAAGCCTTGAAGCCGATTCTGATCATTCCGCTGCTGGCGAGCCTGTTCACCGGGCTGGTCATGATTTACGTGGTAGGCAAGCCTGTCGCCGGCATGCTCGAAGGACTGACCCACTTCCTCGATACCATGGGCACGGCGAACGCGGTGCTGCTCGGCGTGCTGCTGGGCGCGATGATGTGTGTGGATCTGGGTGGGCCGATCAACAAGGCGTCCTATGCGTTCTCCGTGGGCTTGCTGGCCTCCAGCAGCGGCGCGCCGATGGCCGCGACGATGGCTGCCGGCATGGTGCCGCCGATTGGTATGGGTATCGCCGCGTTGATTGCCCGACGCAAGTTTGCCCAGAGCGAACGTGAGGCGGGCAAAGCGGCCTTCGTGCTGGGGCTGTGCTTCATCTCCGAGGGCGCGATTCCGTTTGCCGCGAAAGACCCGCTTCGGGTGATCCCGGCGAGCATCGCGGGCGGCGCGCTGACCGGTGCGCTGTCGATGTTCTTCGGCTGCAAACTGATGGCGCCCCACGGTGGTTTGTTCGTGCTGCTGATCCCGAATGCGATTAACCATGCGCTGCTGTACCTGCTGGCGATCGTGGCAGGCAGCGTCGTGACTGGCGTGCTGTACGCGCTGCTGAAACGGCCTGAAACCGCAGAGCTTGACGCGGTGCCGGCCGGCGCATAACCGCGGGCATTTTAATGTAGGACCGGCTTTAGCCGGGAAGAGGTCGGTGTGTTCGCCATCAGATTTTTGGTGTGAGTGCCGACGCATTCCCGGCTAAAGCCGGTCCCACAAGTTCGGGTCTGGCCGGCGGAGATGTGCTGGATGTCAGGGCGTATTCGCGAGCAAGCTCACTCCTACAGGGGGCTGAGTGCGCCCCGGAATTCCGCGGCCGGACACGATCAATTGTAGGAGCGCGCTTGCCCGCGAACGCGATACGCCTGGCGCTGAAGAGGTGTCGGATGTACCAAGATCTTCGCGGGCAAGCGCGCTCCTACAGTTTTGCGTTAAGCCCGCCATCTAGTTCCCTGTCATCTCCCGCAAACAATCCGCTGCTAGCGTCCTCTCTTTGGCATTCGCTTGAGGAGGATAAACATGTCCCGGTTCGACCTGACTCGCCGCCGTATCATCCAGGCCGCTGGCGCTGGATTGTTGTTGCCGGGTCTTGCGCCCGCGGTAATCGCGTCAGTGAAGGATCGCCCGAAGATGACCGACGGCGTGCAGTCCGGCGACGTGCTCGGCGACCGCGCCATGGTCTGGAGCCGCAGCGACCGGCCTGCGCGTATGGTGGTCGAATGGGACACCCGCAGCATGTTCACCAACCCCCGCCGCACGGTCTCGCTGCTCGCTGACCAGCGCTCTGACTTCACCGCACGCGTCGAACTGACCGGCCTGCCGGCGGATCAAGCCATTTTCTACCGCGTGTTCTTCGAGGACGCGCAGACCGGCGTCGCCAGCGAACCCTGGTTCGGTCATCTGCGCAGCGTACCGGTCAATCGCCGCAATATCCGCTTCGTCTGGAGCGGCGACACCGTCGGCCAGGGCTTCGGCATCAACCCCGAGATCGGTGGCATGCGCATCTATGAAGCCATGCGCCTGCGCTTGCCGGACTTCTTCATCCACAGCGGCGACACCATTTACGCCGACGGCCCGGTGCCTGCCGAAGTGGTCACCGAAGGCGGGCGCGTCTGGCGCAACATCACCACCGAAGAGAAGAGCAAGGTCGCGGAAACCCTCGACGAGTACCGCGGCGCCTACCGCTACAACCTGATGGACGAGAATATGCGTCGCTTCAACGCCGAGGTCCCGCAGATCTGGCAGTGGGACGACCACGAAGTGACCAACAACTGGTCACCGAGCAAGCAGCTCGACGACCGCTACAAGGTCAAGGACATCCAGTTATTGGCAGCCCGCGGGCGTCAGGCGTTTCTCGAATACGCGCCGATGCGCCTGCAGAGCGCCGACAACTGCGGGCGTGTCTACCGCAAGATCGCTTACGGCCCGATGCTGGACGTGTTCGTGCTCGACATGCGCAGCTACCGTGATGGCAACGACGCCAATCTGGCCGACAAGGCCGGGCCGACCACCGCGTTTCTCGGCCGCGAGCAACTGGATTGGCTCAAGCGCGAACTTCAAGCTTCCGGCGCTCAGTGGAAGGTCATTGCCGCCGACATGCCCATCGGCCTCGGTGTGCCCGACGGCGAGATCAGCCCCGGCGTGATGCGTTGGGAGGCCATCGCCAACGGAGACGACGGCGCGCCAAAAGGCCGCGAACTGGAGGTCGCCGAACTGCTCGGGTTCCTGCGCCAACAAAAGATCCGCGACACCGTCTGGCTGACCGCTGACGTGCATTACTGCGCGGCTCACCACTACCACCCGGATCAGGCGGTGTTTCAGGATTTCGACCCGTTCTGGGAGTTTGTCGCCGGGCCTCTGAATGCGGGCAGTTATGGGCCTAACACCCTCGACAAGACCTTTGGCCCTGAGCTGGTATTCCAGAAGGCTCCGCCGGCGCAGAACACCTCACCGTTTGCCGGCTTCCAGTTTTTTGGTGAGGTGAACATCGACGGCCAAAGCGGAGCGATGACCGTGACGCTGCGGGATCTGGACGGGGTTTCGGTGTTTGAGAAGAAGCTGCAACCGGCCAATCAGGCCTGACGCAATACCCCGTAGGAGCGTGGCTTGTCCCGCGATCTGGCGCGAAGCGGCAGCAAAACCTGTAAACACGGTGATGTCTGAGGTACCGCATTTACCGAATTCACGACTGCTTCGCAGCCGATCGCGGGACAAGCCGCGCTCCTACAGGCAATGCGGTCCCGCTTCTTGATCAGTCGTACGATAACCAGGCAATTGCCGGTAACACTTCCCTCGCCGCTGGCCTATCATTAGCCACCTAACGACGGCTCAGGGTTTGGTGTGCATGCTGGCAATCTTTCTGGAAACCCTGAACATCACGGCGCCTGTCTTCGCGATGCTGTTTCTCGGTGTGTTGCTCAAGCGCGTTGGCTGGATCGACGACAGTTTTATCCACACCGCCTCCTCGCTGGTGTTCAACTGCACCATGCCGGCGCTGCTGTTTCTGGGGATCATTCACGCTGACCTCCACGCGGCGTTTCAGCCGGGCGTTCTGATCTACTTCATCGTCGCCACGCTGGCGGGTTTTGCGCTGTCGTGGGGTTGGGCCATTTACCGCGTGCCGTTCGCCGAGCGTGGCACTTACACCCAAGGGGCGTTTCGCGGCAACAACGGTGTCATCGGCCTCGCCCTGGCCGCGAGCATGTATGGCGATTACGGCATTTCCCTCGGTGCGATCCTTGCCGCGCTGGTCATCCTTTTCTACAACACCCTGTCCACAGTCGTGCTGGCGGTCTACAGCCCGGTCATCAAGTCCGACCCGTGGAGCATCACCAAGAGCGTCATGGCCAATCCGCTGATCATCAGCATTGTCATTGCCGCGCCGTTCGCCTACTTCCAGATTCCGCTCCCGAAATGGCTCGACACGTCCGGCAGCTACCTGGCGCAGATGACCCTGCCGCTGGCGCTGATGTGCATCGGCGGCACGCTGTCGTTGAAGTCGTTGCGAGAGAGCGGCACGGTGGCGATCAGCGCGAGCCTGATGAAGATGGTCTGGCTGCCGCTGATCTGCACGCTGGGCGCTTGGTTGCTGGGCTTCCGTCACGCCGAGCTGGGGATTCTGTTTCTGTACTTCGGCGCCCCGACGGCGTCCGCCAGTTTCGTCATGGTCCGCGCGGCCAATGGTAATCACGAACTGGCGGCGTCAATCATCGTCATGACCACCCTGGCCGCGGCGGTAACGACCAATGTCGGGATATTCATTCTGCAGTGGGGCGGGTGGATTTAACTCAGACCTGTAGGAGCGCGCTTGCCCGCGAATAGATTTCGTCAGTCGGCGCATTGTCTGCTGATCCACCGCAATCGCGGGCAAGCGCGCTCCTACAATTTGTCAGTGCTCAATGCTGACGCCGCCACGCCCGCACCGTCCCCACGACGACACACAGCGCAATCACCGGCAGCGCGTAGTGAATCATCAAACGCTCCAGCCGCTCGGCCAGGGGCATGCCCGTGGTAAACGAAACGATGTGCAGCCCGTACACCGCGTAAAGCCCGAGCAGCAACAGCCCCTCCAGCCGGGTGATTCGATACCCCGAATAGAACAGCGGCACGCATAGCGCCGCGACGCCCAGCATCACCGGCAAATCGAAATCCAGCGCATTGGGTGAGATCGACAACGGCCCGGTGGAAATCAGCGCCGTGATGCCGAGCACCCCTAGCAGGTTGAACAGGTTGCTGCCGATGATGTTGCCCACCGCGATATCCCGCTCGCCGCGCAATGCCGCGACCAGCGACGTCATCAGCGCGGGCAGCGAGGTCGCGACCGCGATCACGGTCAGGCCGATCACCCGCTCCGACAGGCCCAGATCCAGGGCCACCGAAACCGCCGCGCCGACCAGTAGATGACTGCCCAACGTCAGCAGCGCCAGGCCGCAGGCCATCAGCGCGAGTCTGCCGAGTAATGGCCAGATCCGCCGGCGCGGCTCAAGGTCGGTTCTCGGCACATGCCGCGCGCCGTGGGCGAACTGACGGACCACGACGAACAGATACGCAGCCATGCCCAGCAACAGCACGACGCCATCCAGTGCGCTCAGCTCGCCGTTCCACGCCAGCGCCGCGACCAGTGCGGTGGCCGCAATCATCAGCGGCAGATCAACGCGCACCAGTTGCCGTGCCACGCGCAGCGGGATGATCAGGGCAGACAGCCCCAGGGTCACCAGCACGTTGAAAATGTTGCTGCCGATGACGCTGCCGACCGCAATGTCAGTGCTGTCAGTGAACGCCGCTTGCAGACCGACCGCCAGTTGCGGGGCACTGCTGCCCAGTGCGACGACGGTCAGGCCGAGGAACAGCGGGCGGGTTTTGAGCAGGGCGGCCAGGGCCACGGCCGCGCGCACCGACAGTTGCGCGCCGATGATCATCAACAACAGGCCGCAGACCAGCTCGATCAGCGTGGGCAGGGGCAGATTCGTTAGGGCGAGAATTCAGGGCACCAGTCAGTCGTCGAGGGCTTGTACCCGCACTTGGGCGGTTCCGCTGCGCAGCATACCCAATTGTGCGGCGGCTGCACGTGACACATCGATCAGCCGCCCCCGGGTGTGCGGGCCGCGGTCGTTGATACGGACGATGACCTTGCGGTCGTTGTCCAGATTGGTGACCTGCACGCGCGTGCCGAACGGCAATTGCCGGTGCGCGGCGGTCAGGGAATTGGCGTCGAAGCGTTCACCGCTGGCGGTGCGCTGACCTTGATGTTGCACGCCGTAATACGAGGCGCCGCCGGTGGCGTTGTAGCCGTGCGGGTCGATGATGCCGTCACTGGCGCAGCCGGCCAGCAAGGAGAGCAGGGCGCAAGCGCCGAGGATTCGCCTCATGGGGGAGGGTCCCTACAGAAATATGCTGATAACGAGTAAACGCAGTTCCCTGTAGGAGCGCGCTTGCCCGCGAAGAGGCCGGTACATCCGCTACCGATTTAGCGACTGAAACACCGTCTTCGCGGGCAAGGTGGAGCGCCACCCCGGTCACTCCTACAGGTTATGCACTCAGCCTTCCAGCTTGCGCTTCAGCAGTTCGTTGACCTGGCCCGGGTTGGCCTTGCCTTTCGATGCCTTCATCGCTTGCCCGACGAAGAAGCCGAACATCTTGCCGCGTTTGGCTTCATCAGCCGCTCGATATTGCTCGACCTGTTCGGCGTTGGCGGCGAGGACGTCGTCCAGCATCGACTCGATGGCGCCGCTGTCCGTAACCTGCTTCAGACCGCGCTGATCGATGATCTCATCGGCGCTGCCCTCACCATTGGCCATGCCCTCGAACACCATCTTCGCGATCTTGCCGGAAATGGTGTTGTCCTTGATGCGCAGCAGCATGCCGCCCAACTGTTCGGCGGTGACTGGCGACTCGTCGATCTCGACGCCTTGCTTGTTCAGCAACGAACCCAACTCGACCATCACCCAGTTGGCCGCGAGCTTCGCGTCGCCGGAAATGCTGACGACCTTCTCGAAGAAGTCCGCCTGTTCGCGGCTCGAAGCCAACACGCTCGCGTCATACAGCGACAAGCCGAACTGCGACTGGAAGCGCTCGCGTTTCTGCGGTGGCAGTTCCGGCAGGGTGGCGCGGGTCTGCTCCAGAAACGCGTCTTCGATGATCACCGGCAACAGGTCAGGATCGGGGAAGTAACGGTAGTCGTTGGCTTCCTCTTTGCTGCGCATGGCGCGGGTTTCGTTGGTGTTCGGGTCGTACAGGCGGGTCTGCTGAATGACCTTGCCGCCGTCTTCGATCAGGTCGATCTGGCGCTGGATCTCGCTGTTGATCGCCTTCTCGATGAAGCGAAACGAGTTGACGTTCTTGATCTCGCATCGCGTCCCGTACTCGACTTGGCCTTTCGGGCGAATCGACACGTTGCAGTCGCAGCGCAGCGAGCCTTCAGCCATGTTGCCGTCGCAGATGCCGAGGTAGCGAACCAGCGCATGCATCGCCTTGACGTAGGCGACGGCTTCTTTGGCCGAACGCATGTCCGGCTCGGAAACGATCTCCAGCAACGGCGTACCGGCGCGGTTCAGATCGATGCCGGTCATGCCGCTGTAGTCTTCGTGCAGGCTTTTGCCGGCGTCTTCTTCAAGGTGAGCGCGAGTCACGCCGATGCGCTTGATGGTGCCGTCTTCCAGGGTGATATCCAGATGCCCCTTGCCAACGATCGGCAATTCCATCTGGCTGATCTGATAACCCTTCGGCAGGTCCGGGTAGAAGTAATTCTTGCGGGCGAACACGTTGTGCTGACCGATCTCGGCATCGATGGCCAGGCCGAACTTGACCGCCATCTGCACGGCTTCCTTGTTCAGCACCGGCAACGTGCCGGGCATGCCCAGGTCGACGAGGCTGGCCTGAGTATTCGGCTCGGAGCCGAACGTGGTGGCGCTACCGGAGAAAATCTTCGATTGGGTGGTGAGCTGGGTGTGAATCTCCAGCCCGATGACGACTTCCCATTGCATGTGTTTTCTCCTTAGAAGCCAGCCGGCGAGCGGGTGTGCCAATCGGTTACTTGCTGATATTGATGGGCAACGTTCAGCAAGCGGCCTTCCTGGAAATACGGCGCCAGCAATTGCACGCCTACCGGCAGGCCGTCGGCGAAACCGGCAGGCATCGACAGGCCCGGCAGGCCCGCGAGGTTAGCGGTGATGGTGTAGAAGTCTTCCAGATACTCGGCGATCGGGTCGGCATTCTTGGCGCCGATTTTCCAGGCCGGGTTCGGCGTGGTCGGGCCAAGGATCACGTCGACTTCGGCGAACGCGTTCATGAAGTCGTTCTTGATCAGGCGGCGGATTTTCTGCGCCTGCAGGTAGTAAGCGTCGTAGTAACCGGCTGACAGCGCGTAGGCACCGACCATGATCCGGCGCTGCACTTCAGGGCCGAAGCCTTCGCCGCGGGAGCGCTTGTACAGATCGGTGAGGTCTTTCGGGTCTTCGCAGCGATAGCCGAAGCGTACGCCGTCGAAACGCGACAGGTTGGAAGAAGCCTCGGCCGGCGCGATCACGTAGTAAGCCGGAATCGCGTGTTGCAGGTTCGGCAGGCTGATTTCCTTGACCACGGCGCCGAGCTTTTTCAGCTCTTCGACGCTGGCCATGACCAGATCGGCGATGCGCGGGTCGAGACCGGCGCTGAAGTATTCCTTCGGTACGCCAATGCGCAGGCCTTGCAGCGAAGCATTGAGGCCTGCGCTGTAATCCGGCACGGGCTCGTCGATGCTGGTGGAGTCGTTGACGTCGAAACCGGCCATGCCTTGCAGCAGCAACGCGCAGTCTTCAGCGGTGCGCGCCATCGGGCCGGCCTGATCAAGGCTGGAGGCGTAGGCGATCATGCCCCAGCGCGACACGCGACCATAAGTCGGCTTAAGGCCGGTGAGGTTGGTCAGCGCAGCAGGCTGGCGAATGGAGCCGCCAGTGTCGGTGCCGGTGGCGCCAGGCAGCAGACGCGCCGCGACAGCCGCCGCCGAACCGCCGGACGAACCGCCCGGGACGTGTTGCAGGTTCCATGGGTTTTTCACCGCGCCGTAATGGCTGGATTCGTTGGCCGACCCCATGGCGAATTCGTCCATGTTGGTCTTGCCCAGGGTCACGGTGCCGGCGGCGGCGAGCCTGGCAACCACAGAGGCGTCGTAGGGCGCCTTGAAGTTGTCGAGCATCTTCGACGCGCAACTGGTGCGAATGCCCTTGGTGCAGAAGAGGTCCTTGTGCGCCAGTGGGGCCCCCAGCAGTGCGCCGGTTTCGCCTGCCGCGCGACGGGCGTCAGCAGCCTGAGCCTGGGTGATCGCCAGGTCCTCGGTGACAGTAATGAAGCTATTGAGCTGCGGATCCAACTGAGCGATGCGCGCCAGCAGATTGCGGGTCAATTCTTCGGAGGAAAACTTTTTATCGGCGAGTCCGCGAGCGATCTCTGCCAGAGTCATTTGATGCATTGCAGGCACATTCCCTTAGTCGAGGACTTTCGGAACCAGATAAAGGCCGTCTTGGACCGCTGGTGCGATGGCTTGATAGGTATCGCGATGATTGATCTCGGTAACGGCGTCTACACGCAGGCGTTGCGAGGCTTCAAGGGGATGTGCGAGGGGCTCGATGCCGGTGGTATCGACCGCCTGCATCTGGTCAATCAGCCCGAGAATGCTGTTCAGTGCTTCAGTAGTACGCGGGATATCGGCGTCATTGAGGCCCAGTCGGGCCAGATGAGCGATTTTTTCCACGTCGGAGCGATCAAGCGCCATGGGGTTCTCCAGTGGAATGCGCACGGGGTGAACCGTACGTCAGATTGCGGAACACTACGCCCTTTAAACGGTCATAAGGCCGCGATCTTCGAGGGTAGTGCTCGGAAAACCGCCAATTTAACATATTGGCTCCTTGCCCAAAATCCCTGTCGTTGTTAGAGTTTGCCGCACTTTTTTACCCACGCGTTGCCTAGGGTCCTTTCCCCATGTTCAAGAAACTGCGTGGCATGTTTTCCAGCGATCTTTCCATCGACCTGGGCACTGCCAACACCCTTATTTACGTGCGTGAGCGCGGCATTGTGCTGAATGAGCCATCAGTTGTGGCCATTCGGACCCACGGAAATCAGAAGAGCGTTGTTGCTGTCGGGATGGAAGCCAAGCGGATGCTGGGCCGTACCCCGGGCAACATTGCTGCCATTCGCCCGATGAAAGACGGCGTTATCGCCGACTTCAGCGTCTGCGAAAAAATGCTTCAGTACTTCATCAACAAGGTTCACGAGAACAGCTTCCTGCAGCCAAGCCCCCGAGTGCTGATCTGCGTCCCGTGCAAATCGACCCAGGTCGAGCGTCGCGCCATTCGCGAATCCGCTCTGGGCGCCGGCGCACGTGAAGTGTTCCTGATCGAAGAACCAATGGCCGCAGCCATCGGTGCCGGTCTGCCGGTCGAAGAGGCCCGCGGCTCGATGGTTGTCGACATCGGTGGCGGTACCACTGAAATCGCGCTGATCTCCCTGAACGGCGTCGTGTATGCCGAATCCGTCCGCGTGGGTGGCGACCGTTTCGACGAAGCGATCATCACTTATGTGCGTCGCAACTACGGCAGCCTGATCGGCGAATCCACCGCCGAGCGTATCAAGCAGGAAATCGGCACGGCGTACCCGGGCGGCGAAGTGCGCGAAGTCGACGTACGCGGTCGCAACCTGGCTGAAGGCGTGCCACGTGCTTTCACCCTGAACTCCAACGAAGTGCTGGAAGCGTTGCAGGAATCCCTTGCAACCATCGTTCAGGCCGTGAAGAGCGCGCTTGAACAATCCCCGCCGGAGCTGGCTTCGGACATCGCCGAGCGCGGTCTGGTGCTGACCGGTGGTGGCGCGTTGCTGCGTGACCTGGACAAGCTGCTGGCCCAGGAAACCGGTCTGCCGGTGATCGTGGCCGAAGACCCGCTGACCTGCGTCGCGCGTGGCGGTGGTCGTGCGCTGGAAATGATGGACAAGCACACCATGGACCTGCTCTCCAGCGAATAAGTCGCCGGAACGCAGCATGTTGCGCTTAACGGGCAGCACCTCACCGTGCTGCCTGTTCGTGTCCGACCTGTTGACGTCGCGCAGCGATGTTGCAAGTCTGACGCCCTGCATTTCCATCAATCCGCATCAGGCCGGTTTCATGTCGCATGAATAAGCACAGCAAGATTCACGCATCTCTGGAAGGAGCGGCCCATTAAACCGCTTTTCTCCAAGGGCCCGTCCCTGGGCGTCCGTCTACTGGTGCTGGTCGTGCTGTCTGTGGCCATCATGGTCGTGGACGCACGTTTCACCCTGCTCAAACCTGTCCGCAGTCAGATGTCGCTGGTGCTGATGCAGTCTTACTGGATTGCCGACCTGCCCGAGCGTCTGTATCAGGGCGTCGCCAGCCAGTTTGGCAGCCGCACCGAGCTTGCCGCCGAAAACGAAAAACTCAAGACCGAGAACCTGCTGCTGCAAGGCCGCCTGCAAAAGCTGGCTGCCTTGACCGAGCAGAACGTTCGCCTGCGCGAGCTTCTGAACTCGTCGGCACTGGTCAACGAGAAGGTCGAAGTCGCCGAGCTGATCGGCATGGACCCCAACCCGTTCACCCACCGGATCATCATCAACAAGGGTGAGCGCGACGGCGTGGTCCTCGGTCAGCCAGTGCTCGATGCCCGCGGCCTGATGGGGCAGGTGGTCGAGTTGATGCCCTACACGTCCCGCGTGCTGCTGCTGACCGACACCACCCATAGCATTCCGGTGCAGGTGAACCGCAACGGGCTGCGCGCGATTGCCAGCGGCACCGGCAACCCGGAACGTCTCGAGCTGCGCCATGTGGCGGACACCGCTGACATCAAGGAAGGCGACCTGCTGGTGAGTTCCGGTCTGGGTCAGCGCTTCCCGGCGGGTTATCCGGTGGCGACGGTGAAGGAAGTGATCCACGACTCCGGCCAGCCCTTTGCCATCGTGCGAGCGGTGCCAACGGCGGCGCTGAACCGCAGCCGTTATCTGTTGCTGGTGTTCTCGGACGGCCGTTCCCCTGAAGAGCGCGCTGCCGACGCTGCGCAGCAGCAGGAATCGCTCGATCGTCAGGCGGCTGACCCGGCGGCGGTGCCATCGGCCACTGTGCCGGGTGCCGCTCCTGCTGCCACGCCGAACAAGGCG
The DNA here is from genome assembly GCF_055284355.1 of Pseudomonas sp. HP_01. Lineage (NCBI taxonomy): Bacteria > Pseudomonadati > Pseudomonadota > Gammaproteobacteria > Pseudomonadales > Pseudomonadaceae > Pseudomonas > Pseudomonas sp. HP_01. Next base: position 75,390 of record NZ_JBTOPV010000045.1, read on the forward strand.
GTTGTTCCCGCGACCGTGCCCAAGCCTGCCGGGCACAGTGCTTCGTCGACGCCGGCCAACGCCAACGGCGCACCGGCTCCGGCGACCACCGCACCGGCGGCGACCACGCCTGCCAAACCCGCGACCAGCAAACCGTCCGCCAAGCCTGCGGCGAAACCTGCCGCCACCCGACCGGCGACGCCTGCTGCGACCCCGGCCGCTCCACGCGAGAGGGAAGAATAATGGCGCGTCATGCTCCCGCACGAAACGGCTGGGTGGTCTGGCTGACCTTCGCCATCGGCCTGCTGCTCAGCGTTTCGCCGCTGCCGCAGTTCATGGAAATATTTCGCCCGCTGTGGCTCGCATTGCTGCTGGCCTTCTGGGCACTGGCGTTGCCGCACAAGATCGGCATGGTCACGGCTTGGATGCTGGGGCTGGCCGAGGACGTGCTGTACGGCACGTTGCTGGGACAGAACGCGTTGATCCTCACGCTGATTACGTTTCTGGTGCTGTCGTTGCAGCAGCGCTTGCGCATGTTCCCGATGTGGCAGCAGTGCCTGGTGCTCCTGGTGATCTTCGGCCTCGCGCAGTTGGTGCAGCTATGGCTCAGTGCCCTGACCGGCAATCGTCAGCCGACCCTGGCGCTGGTATTGCCGGCGTTGGTCAGCGCATTGCTCTGGCCATGGGTCAGCTACGGCCTGCGCGGATTGCGTCTGCGTTTGAAGATCAACTAAGCAATACCATTCAGTGGGGCCGTTTTTGGTCTGTTTTAGTGGGACCGGCTTGAGCCGGGAAGAGGCCGGTGTGAGCGCCATCAGTTCTGCGGTGTGACACCCGACGCTTTCCCGGCTAAAGCCGGTCCCACAGTTTGAACGCGGTGTTTTTAACGGAAAGGGGACTGATTTATTTACAGCGCTTCACCGTAAATTAATCTGTCCCCGGCAGATGAATGTTGCGGAGTTACACCCGGCGCTTTCCCGGCTGAAGCCGGTCCTACAAGGGAAGAAGCTGGTGTGACCACCATCACGTCAGCGGTGTGCACCAAGGCTACGCTTGTGATCAACGACACGGAGACGTCCCATGCCCCAACTTCTTCTGGCCTCCGGCTCCCCGCGCCGTCGTGAGCTTCTAACCCAGATCGGCGTGCCGTTCACGACCCTCAGCGCCGACATCGACGAAACCCCTCTGGCCAACGAACCCCCTGCCGCGTACGTCCTGCGGCTGGCCCGTGGCAAGGCGGACGCCGGGCTGCTGCAGCTCGCCAACGATCCTGCCTACCCGACCGCCTGCGTCCTGGGCGCCGACACCGCCGTGGTGCTGGACGGCCGCATCCTCGGCAAGCCGGCGGACGAAGCCGAGGCGCTGGCGATGCTCGCCGCACTGTCGAACCGGGAACACGAAGTCCTGACCGCCATCGCGGTGGTGCACGAAGAGCGCTGCGAAACCCGAACCGTTACCAGCCGTGTCCGCTTCCGGGCGATCCCGGAGGATGAAGCACGCCGCTACTGGGCCAGCGGCGAGCCCTGCGACAAGGCCGGCGGCTACGGCATTCAAGGCCTGGGCGCGGTGTTCGTGGAAAACCTCAGTGGCAGTTATTCCGCCGTGGTCGGCTTGCCGTTGTGCGAAACCGCAGAAATCCTCCAGCGTTTCGGCATACCCTGTTGGCAACGCCCGGAAGGTGACAAGTCATGAGTGAAGAGATTCTGATCAACATCACGCCGATGGAATCGCGCGTGGCGGTCGTTGAGAACGGGGTGTTGCAAGAGGTGCACGTCGAACGCACCCAGCGTCGCGGGATCGTGGGCAATATCTACAAGGGCAAAGTCGTGCGCGTGCTGCCTGGCATGCAGGCGGCGTTCATCGACATCGGTCTGGACCGTGCGGCGTTCATTCACGCTTCGGAAATCTCCATGCGCGAAGGCCCGGCCGTGGAGACCATCAGCTCGCTGGTCCACGATGGCCAGAGTCTGGTGGTGCAAGTCACCAAGGACCCGATTGGTAGCAAAGGCGCACGGTTGACGACCCAGCTGTCGATCCCGTCGCGCTACCTCGTATACATGCCGCGCACGGCCCATGTCGGCATTTCCCTGAAAATCGAAGACGAAGCCGAGCGCGAACGCCTGAAGCAAGTGGTCAGCGATTGCGTCGCCAAGGAAGGGATCAAGGAGAAGGGCGGGTTCATCCTGCGCACGGCCGCCGAAGGGGCGGGCGCTGACGAGATCATGATGGACATCCGCTACCTGCGCAGGCTGTGGGACCAGATTGGCGAGCAGATCAAAACCATCAGCCCGGCCAGCGTGATTTACGAAGACCTCGGTCTGGCGCTGCGCACGTTGCGCGATCTGGTCAGCCCGCGCACCGAGAAGATTCGCATCGATTCCCGCGAGACCTTCCAGAAGACCACCCAGTTCGTCGCTGAGCTGATGCCGGAAATCGCCGATCGCCTTGAGCATTACCCCGGCGAGCGGCCGATCTTCGACCTGTACGGCGTCGAGGACGAAATTCAACGGGCGCTGGACCGCAAGGTACCGCTCAAGTCCGGCGGCTATCTGGTCATCGATCCCGCCGAAGCCATGACCACCATCGATGTGAACACCGGTGCGTTCGTCGGTCACCGCAACCTCGAAGAGACCATCTTCAAGACCAATCTTGAAGCAGCGACTGCCATTGCCCGGCAGCTGCGTCTGCGCAATATCGGCGGCATCATCATCATCGATTTCATCGACATGGAAGACGCCGAGCACCAACGCCAAGTGCTGCGGACCCTCGAAAAACAGCTTGAGCGTGACCACGCCAAAACCAACATCATCGGCATCACCGAACTGGGCCTGGTGCAGATGACGCGCAAGCGCACCCGGGAAAGCCTGGAGCAAGTGCTCTGCGAGCCGTGCAGCAGTTGCCAGGGCCGTGGCAAGCTGAAGACCCCGGAAACCATCTGCTACGAGATATTCCGCGAGATTCTGCGCGAAGCCCGGGCTTATCAGGCGGTGGGCTACCGCGTGCTGGCCAATCAGAAAGTGGTCGACCGGTTGCTTGACGAAGAATCCGGCAATGTGGCCGAACTGGAAGTGTTCATTGGCAGGACCATTCGTTTCCAGGTCGAGACCATGTACTCCCAGGAACAATATGACGTCGTGCTGCTCTGAGAGTGCGTGATGCGCCGCGCTGCCGAGTGGCGGTGCAGTTGAATACAGAAAACAGTGCCCTTGAGGCAGACGGAACGGATGCCGTCCAAAGAGAACAACGCGTGGCGATTGAGCACAACCTGGACGTACCCGCACCTGCACGATTGGGCCGGATGCCATATGCAGGCAGTTTTTGCGGAGGCGTAGCGACATGGAGCGTCTGACTCGGTTTCTCGCTGCGCTGATCCGCTGGGGCCTGACGCTGTGCGCCCTCTTCGTGGTGCTGGTCGCGCTGTACGTGAGCGTCGGCCGTCAATTGGTGCCGATGGTGGCCGAATACCGCGCCGACGTTGAGGCCAAGGCGCAGACCGCGCTGGGCATGCCGGTGAGCATTGGTCGGCTGGAAGGCAGCTGGAGCGGCTTCGCCCCCATTTTGGTCGCGCGCGATGTAATGATCGGTGAAGGCGGCAATGCCGTTCGGCTCGATCACGTGCGGGCCATGCCTGACCTGCTCGCCAGCCTGCGTACCCGCGAAGTGCGCCTCGAACGGCTTGAGCTGGACGGCCTGCAGATCGGCCTGAAGGAAGACCAGACCGGCCACTGGGCACTGCAAGGGCTCCCCGTTCAAACCGACAAGCCCTTCGACCCCGAGCAAATCCTCAATCAGATGCAGATGGTCTCGCACCTGTCGCTGTTCGACAGCCAGATCACCTTGCAGCCGTATGACCATTCCCCCCTGACGCTGACCTACGTGAGCCTGACGCTGAAGACCGGCAGTCTGCATCAGCGCCTCGACGCTCGCCTGAACCTGCCTGACGGCCAGCCGCTGTCGCTGAACGTTCGCTCCACCGTGCGCGCCCACGAATGGCGCGATGGCGAGGCCCAGGCCTATTTGAGCTTGCCGCAAAGCGAGTGGTCGCAATGGTTGCCGAAGAGCCTGACCCGCGACTGGAAGATCCAGAAGCTCAAGGCCGGCGGCGAGCTGTGGCTGAACTGGGGCAAGGGCAATGTGCAAAGCGCCGTTGCCCGCTTGAACGCGCCGCAGTTCAAAGGCGCGTACGCCGACCGCAAGCCCGCGCGCATTGACAATCTGGCCCTCAATGCGTGGTTTGTGCGCGACGAAAAAGGCTTCAGCGCCACGCTCGATTCGTTGGCGATGGACCTGAACAGCAAGCGCTGGGAAAGTCGCGTTGATCTGCAGCAGACCGCTGCGACGGCCGACGCCGAAGAGCTGTGGCACGTACAGGCGGACCGTCTTGATCTGACGCCGATTACGCCGCTGCTGGACTCACTGGCGCCGTTGCCCGACAAGGTCATGGTGGCGGTCGACCGCCTGAAAGTCACTGGCGGCCTGCGCAATGTGCTGGTCGATTACCGACCGCAGGCCGAGGCGCCCAAGCGACTGAGCTTCGCTGCCAATCTCGACAAGGTCGGTTTCGACGCTTACCACGGCGCGCCGGCGGCGGGGAACGTCAGCGGTGCCATCAGCGGGGATCTGGGCCAGGGCGAACTGCGCCTCGACACCGATGATTTCATGCTGCACCTGGACCCGATCTTCCGTAACGAATGGAAGTACCGGCACGCCAATGCAAAGCTGACCTGGTCGCTGGATGATCAAGGCTTCACGCTGATTGCGCCCTACATCAAGGTCGAGGGGGAGGAGGGCAACATCGCCAGCGATTTCCTCATTCGCCTGCACTTTGATCACAGCCAGGAAGACTACATGGACCTGCGCGTCGGGCTGGTCGACGGCGACGGTCGCTACACCTCCAAGTACCTGCCCGCCGTGCTCAGCCCAGCCCTCGACCAATGGCTGCGCACCGCGATTCTGGGTGGCAACGTCGATCAGGGTTTCTTCCAGTATCAGGGTTCGATCAACAAAGACGCGCCTGACGTGGCGCGTGTCATCAGCCTGTTCTTCAAGGTGCGCAACGCGAGCCTGGCCTTTCAGCCGGGATGGCCGCAGCTGAACAATGTCGACGGTGACGTCTTCGTTGAGAACAGCGGCGTGCGCATTCGGGCCAACAAGGGTCAGCTGCTGAACACCCAGGTCAGCAATGTCGCGGTGGACATTCCCCATGTCCCGGCGGGCCAGTCCAGCCATCTGTTGGTGGACAGTGACTTGAAGGGCAGCCTTCAGGACGGCATGAAGATTCTTCAGGAAGCGCCGATCGGCACCGCCCAGACCTTCGCCGGCTGGCAGGCGGAAGGACCGCTGCAGGGGCACCTCAATCTGGATATCCCGCTGGTCAAGGGGCAGGAGCCCAAGGTCGTAATGGATTTCAGTACCGACAATTCGCGTCTCAAGCTCGCCGATCCGGTGCTGGAGTTGACGCAATTGCGCGGCGACTTCCGCTTCGATTACACCAAGGGCCTGAGCGGCAAGAACATCAAGGCCGTCGCCTTCGACAAGCCGGTGAACGCCGAGATCTTCGCCGAAGGCAAACCGGGGGCGCCGGTGACGCGTGTTACTGCCAGCAGCCAGATCGCCAGCAAGCGCCTGACCGATTGGCTGGGCGTGACGCAGCCGCTGCCGATCTCGGGTGATCTGCCCTATCAGCTGCAGCTGACATTGAGCGGCAACGCCAGTCAGTTGCAGATCAACTCGAATCTGAAAGGTCTGGCAGTGGATTTGCCAGCTCCGTTCGGAAAATCTGCTGATGACGCGCGCGACACTGATTTCCGCATGAACCTCCAAGGCCCGGAACGGCGCATTGACGTCGGCTACGGCAATATCGCCAATCTGGCGTTCGCGTCGCCGCCGGGCAAGTTCGCCGATGGGCGTGGCGAGCTATTCCTTGGTGAAGGCGGGGCGATCGTGCCGGACGCCAAGGGGTTGCGTGTTCGCGGTTCGCTGTCGGAGCTGGACATCGCGCCCTGGCAAGCCATGGCTGAGCGTTACGCCGGGAATGACCCGGGGGGCAGCGCCAAGCAGTTACTCAACAGCGTCGATTTGCAAATCGGCAAGCTGACTGCGATGGGGACGACGCTGGAGCAGGCGGGGGTTCAGCTCAACCGCAGTGACACCGCGTGGGCGCTGTCGCTGGACAGTTCGAAGGTGAAAGGCACTGCGACGTTGCCGGACAGCAAAACCGCGCCGATCGACATCAATCTGTTGTACGTCCGTTTGCCCGCACCAGACCCGAACGCTGCAGTTGTGGAAAACCCGCCGGACCCATTGGCGGACGTCGACCCGCGCAAGATCCCCGCGCTGAACATCAAGATCACGCAGCTGTTTCAGGGCGATCAATTGATGGGTGCGTGGTCGCTCAAGATCCGCCCGACGCCTAACGGTATCCAGATGGCCGACATGAATCTGGGCCTCAAAGGCATTGCGCTGCTGGGTAATGGGGGGTGGGAAGGTACACCAGGGACGACCAGCAGTTGGTTCAAGGGCCAGGTGAGCGGCAAGAATCTTGCGGATGTGCTGAAGGCTTGGGGTTTCGCGCCGACGGTCACCAGTCAGGAGTTCGAGCTGAACGCTGACGGACGCTGGCCGGGCTCGCCCGCCTGGGTGGGGTTGAAGCGTTATTCCGGCAACCTGGATGCGACGCTGAAAAACGGCCAGTTCGTTGAGGTCGAGGGTGGCGCGCAGGCATTGCGGGTGTTCGGCCTGCTCAACTTCAATTCGATTGGCCGGCGTCTGCGTCTGGACTTCTCCGACCTGTTGGGTAAGGGGCTAAGCTACGACAAGGTCAAAGGGCTGCTGGTGGCGAGCGATGGCGTGTATGTCACTCGCGACCCGATCACCATGACCGGTCCGTCCACCAACCTGGAACTCGACGGCACGCTGGACATGGTCCGCGACCGCGTCGACGCCAAGCTGCTGGTGACCTTACCAGTGACCAATAATTTGCCAATCGCCGCGTTGATCGTCGGCGCACCGGCGATTGGCGGCGCGTTGTTCCTCGTCGACAAACTGCTGGGCGATCGCGTATCGCGCTTCGCCAGCGTCCAGTACAAGGTCGAAGGGCCATGGAAAGAACCCAAGATCACCTTCGACAAGCCGTTCGAGAAACGGCAGTAATCACTGCCTTGGCGTGACGCCCGACCCTCGCGGTGTGGCTTCCGACGCCTTCCCGGCTAAAGCCGGTCCCACTAGTGAGCGCGGTGTCAATGGAATCGGCTTCAGCCGGGAAGAGGCCAGTGGGTGCCACGAGCGTTCACTGTCTGCCGCTGATCGGTGTAGGAGCGCGCTTGCCCGCGAAGAGGCCGGTACATCCGACGCATTCGGGTCGTCCGCACCTACGATTTCGAGGGCAAGCGCGCTCCTGCATTCTGATCTGCGGCTCTTCAATTGCTCTGCGGTGTGACACTTGAAAGATTCCCGGTTAAAGCCGGACCCACGGGATGAACACGCAGCCTTAGTGGGACCGGCTTCAGCCGGGAAGGGTGGTGCAGTGACGATGAATTCGAGCAGCCGGGCGAGCCCATCATCGGCGCTTGGAGTAGAGTGCAGTTCTATCGATCAGGGAGCGCGTATGTCCTTCGCAGTCATTCAGATGGTCAGCCAGAGCGACGTGCTCGGCAATCTGGCCCAGGCGCGCAGGTTGCTGGAACAGGCGGCTGCGTCGGGCGCGAAACTGGCCGTGCTCCCGGAAAACTTCGCCGCGATGGGCCGTCGTGATGTCGCTGCCATCGGTCGCGCCGAAGCCCTTGGCGAAGGACCGATCCTGCCGTGGTTGAAACTTGCCGCTCGCGACCTCACCTTATGGATAGTTGCCGGGACATTGCCGCTGCCCCCTGAAGGCCAGCCTGATGGCAAAGTCACGGCGTGTTCGCTGCTGATTGACGATCAGGGCCAGCAGGTCGCGCGCTACGACAAGCTGCACCTGTTCGACGTCGATGTCGCCGATGCACGAGGGCGATACCGGGAATCCGACGATTACGCCCACGGCAACAACGTGGTCGTGGCCGATACGCCGGTCGGACGGCTGGGGCTGTCGGTGTGTTACGACCTGCGCTTTCCCGAGCTGTACACTGCGCTGCGGGAAGCGGGGGCTGAATTGATCACCGCGCCGTCGGCCTTTACCGCCGTGACCGGCGCGGCGCACTGGGAGATTCTGCTGCGCGCCCGGGCCATCGAAACCCAGTGCTACCTGCTGGCGGCGGCGCAGGGCGGAATTCATCCGGGGCCGAGAGAAACATTTGGGCACGCGGCGATCATAGATCCATGGGGCCGCGTGCTGGCCGAGCAGGCGCAGGGTGAAGCCGTGCTGCTGGCCGAACGAGACAGCGTAGAACAAGCGTCCATACGGGCGCGCATGCCGGTAGCGAATCACCGGCGATTTTTTTCGCAGGCCGCCGTGCGACCTGCCAATACCCCGGAGTGAATATGAGCCACTTGTCCTCTGTCAGCGAACACCTTCTGGCACCAGGCGGCCTGAGCATCGACAGCCTGCAATCGGTGCTCGGCGAGCTGGCCGGCCCAGGCATCGACGCCGCCGACCTGTATTTTCAGGGGCAGATTTCCGAGTCCTGGGCACTGGAAGACGGCATCGTCAAAGAAGGCAGCTTCAACCTGGACCAGGGCGTCGGCGTACGCGCACAGTCAGGCGAGAAAACCGGCTTCGCCTACAGCAACGCCATTACCCATGAAGCCCTGACCCAGGCGGCCCGGGCCGCTCGCTCGATTTCCCGCGCTGGCCAGGAAGGGCGGGTTCAGGCGTTCACCACCCAGGACGTCGCCCAGCTTTATGCGCCGGACAACCCCCTGGAAGTCATGACCCGTGCCGAGAAAGTCGAGCTGCTCAAGCGCGTCGACGCCGCCACTCGTGCGCTTGACCCGCGTATTCAGCAGGTCACCGTGAGCATGGCCGGTGTCTGGGAGCGCATTCTTGTGGCCTCGACTGACGGCGGTCTTGCTGCCGACGTACGTCCCCTGGTGCGTTTCAACGTCAGCGTGATCGTCGAGCAGAACGGCCGTCGTGAGCGCGGCGGACACGGCGGCGGCGGACGCACCGATTACCGTTATTTCCTCAACGACGACCGCGCCATGGGCTATGCCCGTGAAGCCCTGCGTCAGGCGCTGGTCAATCTCGAAGCGATTCCGGCGCCGGCGGGCACCTTGCCGGTGGTACTGGGCTCCGGCTGGTCCGGCGTGTTACTGCACGAGGCCGTCGGCCACGGTCTTGAAGGCGACTTCAACCGCAAGGGCAGCTCGGCGTACAGCGGTCGTATGGGCGAGATGGTCGCGTCCAAGCTCTGCACCATCGTCGATGACGGCACGCTGGCCGATCGCCGCGGTTCCCTGACCGTCGATGACGAAGGCACCCCGACCGAGTGCACCACGCTGATCGAAAACGGCGTGCTCAAGGGCTACATGCAGGACAAGCTCAACGCACGGCTGATGGGCGTCGCGCGCACGGGTAACGGTCGTCGCGAGTCCTACGCGCACCTGCCGATGCCGCGCATGACCAACACCTACATGCTCGGCGGCCAGAGCGATCCGGCGGAAATCATCGCCTCGGTCAAGCGCGGCATTTACTGCGCCAACCTCGGCGGCGGACAGGTGGACATCACCAGCGGCAAGTTTGTGTTCTCCACCAGCGAGGCTTATCTGATCGAAGACGGCAAAATCACCGCGCCGGTCAAAGGCGCGACGCTGATTGGCAACGGTCCGGAATGCATGAGCCGTGTGTCGATGGTCGGCAACGATCTGTCCCTGGACAGCGGCGTCGGCACCTGCGGCAAGGACGGTCAATCGCTTCCGGTAGGCGTGGGTCAGCCTACGCTGAAGATCGATGCGATCACCGTTGGCGGCACAGGCGCGGCGTGATGGTCGAGGGGGTGCGCCGGTTGAGTGATTCAAACGGCGCAGCAGTTCTAGCGCAGTCCGCGTTTGCTTTCGTCTAGCTCGCGGATGTATTTGAAGATTTTGCGGGTCGCGGTAGGGGCCTTGTTCTGCGCAGCTTCGTGCTGAGCCTGACGGATCAGCGAGCGCAGTTGCTGACGGTCGGCGTCCGGGTATTCGCTGACGAACTGCTCAAGCACGTCGTCGGTACCGGTCACCAGGCGATCACGCCAGCGTTCCAGATTGTGGAAGCGCTCGTTGTACTGGCGCGTAGAGGCGTCAAGCTGATCGAGCAGCACCAGGATCTCATCCAGATCCTGATCGCGCATCAGCTTGCCGATGAATTGGATGTGGCGTTTGCGCGCAATGTGCGCGGTGTGCTTGGGAGCATCAGCCAGAGCCCGACGCAGAGGGTCGGTCAGAGGCAGCTTGGCCAGCACATCGGGCTTGAATGTCGTCAAGCGTTCGCCCAGCTCCACCAGAGCGTGAAGCTCTCGTTTGACCTGGGTTTTGCTTTTCTCTCCGTCGAAGGAGTCGTCGTAAGAATCAACCATGGGGGCCGTCCGCAAATAAACGCCGCCATGATAACCAGTCAGGGCCCGATTGTCCGGCCCGGCTGCTGAAATCAGAATTTGATGGAGAACGTCATGAGTGCATCAGAAAGCGTCGGCCCGCAGGCTTTGCCGGCATTGCAGCAGCAGGTCGAGCAGATCGTCGCTGAAGCCAAACGTCAGGGCGCGACCGCGTGCGAAGTCGCCGTGTCGCTGGAGCAGGGCCTGTCCACCACGGTTCGCCAGCGGGAAGTCGAGACAGTCGAATTCAACCGTGACCAGGGTTTCGGCATCACCTTGTATGTGGGCCAGCGCAAGGGTTCGGCCAGCACGTCGGCGAGCGGGCCTGATGCCATTCGCGAGACCGTGGCTGCGGCGCTGGCCATCGCCAAACATACGTCGGAAGACGAGGCCTCGGGTCTCGCCGACGCCGCATTGATGGCGAAAGACCATCGGGATTTCGATCTATATCACCCGTGGGACATCACCCCCGAGCAGGCCATCGAACGCGCGCTGATCTGCGAAGCCGCTGCCTTCGACGCCGACAGCCGGATCAAGAACGCCGACGGCACCACGCTCAACGTCCATCAGGGCTGCCGCGTGTATGGCAACAGCCACGGTTTCATCGGCGGTTACGCGTCGACCCGCCACAGTCTGAGCTGCGTGATGATCGCCGAAGGCGAAGGGCAGATGCAGCGCGACTACTGGTATGACGTTAATCGTCGTGGCGAGCTGTTGATGGACGCCCGATTGATCGGCCAGAAAGCCGCCGAGCGCGCCGCGAGCCGACTGGGCGCACGGCCGGTGCCGACCTGCGAAGTGCCGGTGCTGTTCTCGGCGGAGCTGGCGGGCGGTCTGTTCGGCAGTTTGCTGGGCGCGATTTCCGGCGGCAACCTGTACCGCAAGTCATCGTTTCTCGAAGGCGCGATCGGTCAGCGCCTGTTCCCCGAGTGGATGACCATCGACGAGCGCCCGCATCTGGTCGGCGCCATGGGCAGCTCCGCGTTCGACGGCGATGGTCTGGCGACCTATGCCAAGCCCTTCGTCGAAAACGGCGATCTGGTGTCCTACATCCTCAGCACCTATTCGGGCCGCAAACTGGGCCTGCCGAGCACCGCGAACGCAGGGGGCGTGCATAACCTGTTCGTCAGCCACGGCACCGAAGACCAGGCGGCGCTGATCCGCCGCATGGGACGCGGGCTGCTGGTCACCGAGTTGATGGGCAGCGGGCTGAATATGGTCACCGGGGATTATTCCCGCGGTGCGGCGGGTTTTTGGGTCGAGAACGGCGAGATCCAGTTTGCGGTTCAGGAAGTGACCATCGCCGGCAACATGCGTGACATGTTCAAGCAGATCGTCGCCGTGGGCAGTGATCTGGAGATGCGCAGCAACATCCGCACGGGTTCTGTGCTGATCGAGAAAATGATGGTAGCGGGTAGCTGATCCCGCTCCGAGTTAACGCTTCACCCCCAAGGCCTGCCCCGATTCCGGTGCGGGCCTTTTTTGTGGGTGCTTTTCGCTTTATCGCACATCCAAACCCTGTAGGGCCGCTTGCCCACGAATGGCGGTGGATCAGTTCCATTTCTGTGACTGACAAGCCGAGATTCGCGGGCAAGCGCGCTCCTACAGGAGGGTGCTCTTGAGATCAGAGCATGATCTCAATTCATCACCGGGGTTGTTTTGATTCTTAAACTCATTTAATAATGAATCTCATTCGTTAAATGGGCCTCGGTCATGGGTACTGTTCTGCACGAGTCGCCTTACCTGGAAAACTGGCGCGCATTGAGTCTGCGGATTCGCTGCGCGCTGGATCCGGACGAGCCGCGGCTCATCGAGCACTACCTTGCGGAAGGTCGCTATCTGGCGCGCTTCACCGCCACGCCCAAATCCCTCATCTGTGAAAGCACCTTTCGCCTGCTGATCGACACCGCCAGCGACACCGCGCTGCCCTGGCATTGGCGTTGTCTGTGCCTGGACCAGGCATGGCGACCGCTGCGAGACATGAAGGCGCTCGCTGAATCCGCTGCGCAACAGCAACGCGTTCAATCCTTCGCCCAGCGCCTGGCGACCTGCGCACTGCTGCCGTCGATTCCGCTGACGGAACCCGCGCCATCAAATCCGCAAAACGCCCTGCCGACGGCTTCTGATCGCCGGCGCCACTCGTGAGGACCTGCGCTATGGAGCAATGGAAACGTACCATCCTGAGCGGTAACAGTTGCTTCAACCGAGGCGACCTGATCGATGGGCGCGAGCTGTACCTGCAAGCCCTCGCGCTGGCGCAAGTGCTGTTCGACCGCTGGAGCGTCGCCGATGAGGCCGTGGCGGCGTTCGTGATTTCGCACCACAACCTGGCGGATCTACACCTCAGCCTGGGTCAGCCGGAGGAGAGCGCCGAATACCTGTGCGCCGTCCATCAGCGACTGTTGAATGTGATTCAGGATCCGCAAATGACGCCCGCCCTGCGACAGGCCGCGCTGCGTCACAGCAATAAAACCTACAGCGAACTATTGGGTTTCGTCGGCCAATACGGCGAGTACCCACGCACCCGTCGCCTGCTCAACAGCAACGGCGAACATTCTCGCTCGGCGCTACAGCACCATGCGGCCCGCGCCGGCACCCTTTCGTATGGAGTCCACTGACATGCCTTTTACCTTGCCTGCCTTGCCCTACGCCTACGATGCGCTCGAGCCACACATCGACGCGCAGACCATGGAAATTCACTACAGCAAGCACCACCAGACCTACATCAATAACCTCAATGCAGCCGTCGAGGGCACTGAATACGCGGAGTGGCCGATCCAGAAGCTGGTTGCCAGCGTAGCCGAGCTTCCGGAAAAGCTGCGCCCGGCGGTGATCAATCAGGGCGGCGGTCATGCCAACCATTCGCTGTTCTGGGACATCATGAGCCCCAAGGGCGGCGGTCTTCCAGGCGGTGCGCTGGCGACGGCGATCGACGAACAGGTAGGCGGATTCGAAGCGTTCAAGGACGCTTTCACCAAAGCAGCGCTGACCCGTTTTGGCAGCGGCTGGGCCTGGCTGAGCGTTACTCCGGACAAAAAACTCGTCGTGGAAAGCAGCGGCAATCAGGACAGCCCGCTCATGAACGGCAACACGCCGATCCTCGGGCTGGACGTCTGGGAGCATGCCTATTACCTGCGCTACCAGAACCGTCGTCCGGACTACATCGCCGCGTTCTACAACGTCGTCAACTGGGATGAAGTTGCCAGGCGCTACGCAGCGGCGATCGGCTGAAACCTCCCAGAACTCGGATAAGGCGATTTATGCGCTCGGACATACTGGCTCTCGGCAGCGTGCGTTTATTGCGGCTGGCATTGGGCTCGATGCTGGTCCTCGTCGGGGCCGGTCTGCTGGTGGCCCAGGGACTTACATGGGTGGCGCTTGAGCCCCGAATGTTGCGCGCGCTTGAAGGCGGTGCCCTCTGCGCATTGGGTACCGCTTTGGGGGCTGTGCCGGTGCTGGTGATTCGCGGAATGCCGGTGGCGGTGTCCGACGGCCTGCTGGGTTTCGGCGCCGGCATCATGCTGGCGGCGACAGCGTTTTCGTTGATCGTGCCGGGCCTTGGCGCGGCCCACGATCTGGGCTTCACCCCGTGGGGCGCCGGTGCGTTGATCAGCTTCGGGATACTGCTCGGCGCCGCCGGTTTGTTTCTGGTCGACACGCTGGTTTCCAGAGGGTCGCCGTTGTCGGAGGTGGCGGGGAAGCCGGCCATTCCTTCGAACATCTGGCTATTTGTCATCGCCATCATTGCCCACAACATCCCGGAAGGCATGGCGGTGGGCGTGTCGGCGGGTGGCGGTCTGGCCCACGCCGACAGCCTGGCGATGGGTATCGCCATTCAGGACGTGCCGGAAGGGCTGGTCATCGCGCTGGTCTTGGCGGCGGCCGGCATGTCGCGGTTCAAGGCGTTTCTGATCGGCGCGGCGTCCGGATTGGTCGAGCCGGTGTTCGCAGTGCTCTGCGCCTGGCTGGTAGAAGTGGCTGCGTTGCTGTTGCCGGTAGGACTGGCGCTGGCGGCCGGGGCAATGCTGCTGGTGGTGACCCACGAAGTCATCCCCGAATCCCACCGAAACGGTCACGACAAAATCGCCAGCTTCGGATTACTGGTCGGGTTCTGCCTGATGATGGTGATGGACACGGCGTTGGCCTGAGGAGGCGGGCGGCTGCCTCAGGCCAGCTTCGACAGCGTGACGGCATCCGGCTTGCCGTCGAAAAACGCGTCAAGCACCTGCTGGAAAATCGGCTTATCAGGCGCGACCGCTGCAAACAGCGTCATGCTTGATCGCAGCTTCATGTCATCCGGCGAGCCCATGATCTGCATGGCGCTGCGGTCTTTCCATTCAAGCAGCGCCTCGCAACAGCGCGCCAATCGTTCACCTAACAGGGGATGCTGCAAATAGGCAATCGCCTCGTCGCGCCCACTGATGCCGTACCGCCGGGCCATGTCGCTGTGGCCCAAACCCGCGAGTTGCGGGAACACGAACCACATCCAGTGCGACTGTTTGCGCCCGGATTTCAGCTCCGCCAGTGCGCGTTCGTGCGTCGGCGTTTGCGCCTCGACAAATCGCTGCAGATCAAATGGATCGTTCATTGCTGACGCCTCGCCCTGATCGCGGCACCTCGCCGCACTTGCGATTGAGACTACAGCAGCGAGTGATGTTTCCAGCACTTTCAGGCGCCTGCTCCTCAACCGCGTAAAAACCCTTATAATCCTGCGCCTATTCCTCTGATGCGAGATCCGCCGTGAGCTTACCGCCGTGCCCAAAATGCAGTTCCGAGTACACCTACGAAGATGGCAGCCAGTTCGTGTGCCCGGAATGCGCCCACGAATGGTCGGCGGACGGGGCCAGCGCCGAAGCGGGCGATGACACCAAGGTGATCAAGGACGCTGTGGGCAACACGCTGCAGGACGGCGACACCGTCACGGTCATCAAGGATCTCAAGGTCAAAGGCTCGTCGCTGGTGGTCAAGGTCGGCACCAAAGTCAAAAACATCCGCCTGGTGGACGGCGATCACGACATCGACTGCAAAATCGACGGCATCGGCGCGATGAAGCTGAAGTCGGAGTTTGTGAAGAAGGGTTGATCGCCACGAGGATCGTTCCTCACGCTCCGCGTGGGAATGCCGCTCATGACGCTCCGCGTCACTGGAGTGCGGATGGGGACGCGGAGCATCCCGGGCGGCGTTACCACGCGGAGCGTGGAACTAACATCGTGGGGTGACACGCGTCCCACTTAACTTGGCAAATTGATCCCGAACGTATTCACCCCATCCTCACTGCGCACGAACACGGTGCCGCCGTGCATCAGGGCGATGGCTTTGACGATCGCCAGGCCAAGCCCGTGATTGGCGCCGCTGTTGCTGCGAGAGGCATCGACGCGGTAGAAGCGCTCGAATAACTTGGGCAAATGCTCCCCGGCGATCGGCGCGCCGGGGTTGGTCACGCCGATGCTGACGTGATCGCCCTCATCGCGAATATCCACCTGAATCAACTGCCCCGGCGAGGTGTGCTGCACCGCGTTGTGCAGCAGATTGATCAGCGCCCGGCGCAAGTGCGCGGTTTCGATCGGCGCGTTGGCATCCCCACGCACTTCAACCTGCACCTGGGCGTCTTCCATAATGAAATCCAGGTAATCCAGGGTCTTCGCCACTTCCTGAGCGAGCGAGGCCTGGGTCAGTTGCGTGGCCTTGCTGCCCTGATCGGCGCTGGCGAGAAACAACATGTCATTGATGATCGAGCGCAGCCGTTCAAGCTCTTCGAGATTGGATTGCAGCACCTCGAAGTAATGCTCGGCCGATCGCCCACGGGTCAACGCCACCTGGGTCTGACCGATGAGGTTGGTCAGCGGCGAGCGTAATTCATGGGCAACGTCTGCATTGAACGACTCCAACCGCGAATAGGCCTGCTCGACCCGGTCCAGCGTCGAGTTGAACGACGTCACGAACTGATCCAGCTCTGGCGGCAGGTGCGACAATTTCAGGCGCCCGCTCAATCGCGGCGGCGTCAGCTTGCGCGCCTCCAGCGACAGCTCCGTCAGCGGCTTCAGGCCGATGCGCGCCACCCAGTAACCCAGCGCAGACGCGAGCAGGATGCCGACGGCGGCCAGACTGATCAGCGCGACGAGCAGGGAATGCTGGGTCTGCCAGAAGGTTTCGGTGTCGACCGCTGTCAGAAACCGCAGCGGCGGGCGCTGATCTTTCGCCGGAAACTGACTGACCAGCACCTTGAACGGGTAATCATGGCCGCTCAGGTTCAAGTCGCGCATGCCCAACGGGCCCTTGGCGAAGGCGCGGATCTCGGCGTCCGGGTCACCGAATTCATAGGTCGGGTTGTCGCTGACTACCCAAAAGCGCAGGCGTTTGTCCTCCTCGCTGAGCAGCTTGAGTTTGGCGTTGATCTTGGCCCAGTGCTCGGGCGTTCCGTAACGCTGGACGGCCGATTCGAGGACGCTGTAACGGGCGTCGACTTCGGCTTCCGGTAACAGCCCCAGCCCCTTGTCCACTTGCAGGTAGAGCGCCCAGCCGATCAACATAAACACCAGCAGCGCCACGAGGGCGAACATGCCGCTCAGGCGCAGGGCGATGGAATTAGTCGACACGACGGCTCTCCAGCACGTAACCCATGCCGCGAATGGTGTGCAGCAGTTTTTGCTCGAACGGCCCGTCGAGCTTGGCGCGCAGACGTTTGATCGCGACTTCGACGACGTTGGCATCGCTGTCAAAATTCACGTCCCAGACCATCTCGGCAATGGACGTCTTCGACAGGATTTCCCCCTGGCGCCGGGCCAGCACGCTGAGCAGCGAAAACTCCTTCGCCGTGAGGTCCAGACGCACGCCGCCCCGCATGGCCTTGCGGCTGATCAGGTCGATCCATAGATCGGCGACGCTGATCTGCACCGGCTCGTGGCCGCCACTGCGCCGGGTCAGGGCTTGCAGACGCGCGACCAGTTCCAGAAACGAGAACGGCTTGCCCAAGTAATCGTCAGCGCCCTCGCGCAGGCCGCGAATGCGATCGTCGACGTTCTCTCGGGCGGTCAGCATGATCACCGGCGTTTGTTTGCGCGCACGCAGGGCCCGCAGTACGCCATAGCCATCAAGGCCGGGCAGCATGACGTCGAGGATGATCACCGCGTATTCGCTCTCCAGCGCCATGTGCAGGCCTTCGATGCCTTCGCGCGCGACGTCGGTGGTGTAACCCTGCTCGGTCAGGCCCCGGTGCAGGTAATCGGCGGTTTTCTCTTCGTCTTCGATAATCAGGACACGCATCGGTCCACGCTCACTTTTTCACTGCTTGCTTATTGGGTACGTGGTTTCAACGGCTTACTTTTCAGTGGCCAGTTCCGCAACCGCCGGCTTACCGGATGCTGCCGGGCCAGACGCTATCGAGTCAGCCGCTGTCGAGCCAGGCGTCTGACGCGGGCGGTGGAACAGACGCTCCAGTTGCAGGTAGATCACGGGTGTGGTGAACAGCGTCAGCGCCTGGCTCACCAGCAATCCTCCGACAACGGCAATGCCCAACGGCTGACGCAGCTCGGCGCCGACACCATAACCGAGCATCAAGGGCAGCGCGCCGAGCAATGCGGCCAGGGTGGTCATGATGATGGGCCGAAAGCGCGTCAGACAGGCTTCATAAATGGCGTCGCGCGGGGACATCCCGCGATTGCGCTGAGCGTCCAGGGCGAAGTCCACCAGCAGAATGCCGTTCTTCTTGACGATGCCGATCAGCAACACGATCCCGATCAGACCCATGATCGAAAAGTCCTGCCCCATCAGCCACAGCAGCAACAGCGCACCGATACCGGCGGAGGGCAGGGTCGAAATGATCGTCAGCGGATGGACGAAGCTCTCATAGAGCACGCCCAGAATGATGTACACCGCCACCAGCGCCGCGAGAATCAACCACGGCTGGTTGGCCAGCGAACTCTGGAACGCCTGGGCCGCGCCCTGGAAGTTTCCGATGATCGAGGCCGGCATGCCGATCTCGTTCTTCGCCTGATCGAGCAGCACCACCGCATCCCCCAGTGCCACGCCGGCTGACAGGTTGAACGACAGGTTCGCAGCCGGGAACATCCCGTCATGGCTGATCGACAACGGTCCCATCTTCGGCGCGCCGACTTTGGCCAGTGCCGACAACGGCACCATCTCATTGGTCAGCGGAGAGCGAAGGTAGAAGTAATTCAGGCTTTCGGCCTTGCCGCGCTGTTGCGGCTCCAGTTCCAGAATGACTTTGTACTGGTTGATGTCGGTCTGGTATTCGTTGATCTGCCGCTGACCAAAGGCGTCATACAGCGCCTGATCGACGTCCGCGGTGGTCAGGCCGAAGCGCGCAGCGGCGCTGCGGTCGATGTCCAGATGGGTCACGCTGCCGCCCAGTTGCAAGTCATTGGAAAGATCGCGAAAGGCCGGCAGGGTCTTCAGTTTGTCGGTCAGCTTCTGCGTCCAGACATTCAGCAGCGCGCCGTCATTGCTCTTGAGCACGTATTGGTACTGCGCGCGGCTCGGACCGGAGCTCAGGTTGATGTCCTGCCCGGCCCGCAGGTACAAGACGATGCCGGGGATCTGCGCCAGTTTCGGCCGGATCCGGTCGATGAACTGACTGGCCGTGACATCCCGGTCTTCTCGGTCCTTGAGGGCGATCCACACCCGGCCGTTGGCGATCGTCTGGTTGCTGCCACTGACGCCCACCGAATGGGAAAACGCCTTGACCGCCGGATCGGCCGCGATGATTTTCGCCAGCTGTTTGTGTTTCTCGATCATGTCCGGGAAGGAAATATCCGCCGCCGCCTCACTCGTGCCCAGCACCATGCCGGTGTCCTGAACCGGGAAGAAACCTTTGGGGATCAGCACATAGCCGGCCACCGCAAACACCAGAGTCAGGCCGAAAATTCCCAGCATCAATCGCTGGTGGGCGAGGGCGAACCGCACGCCGCGGGCATACCGCGCGAGCAGTCGTTCACCGAAGCCGGGCTTGGCGTGGGGATCGTGTTTCGGCGCGCGCATGAACAGCGCCGCAAGGGTCGGCGCCAGCGTCAGCGAGACCACCACCGAAATCAGAATGGTCGACGTCGCGGTCAGTGCGAACTCCTTGAACAACCTGCCCACCACGCCGCCCATGAACAGCAGCGGAATGAACGCGGCGATCAACGAAAAGCTGATCGACACCACGGTAAAGCCGATTTCGCTGGAACCCTTGATCGCCGCATCGCGCATGCTTTCGCCGGCTTCCAGGTGTCGGTGGATGTTCTCCACCACGACAATCGCATCGTCGACGACAAACCCCACCGCCACCACGATGGCCACCAGGGTCAGGTTGTTCAGGCTGAAACCGAGCACGTACATCAGCGCGAAACTGGCAACGAGGGACACGCCCAGCACGGCGGTCACGATCAGCGTCGCAGAGAGCTGGCGCAGGAACAGCGCCATGACCGCAATCACCAGCGCGATGGCGATCAGCAGTGTCATTTCAACTTCATGCAGCGACGCACGAATGGTTTTGGTGCGGTCGCTGAGCACCGAGACGTCCACCGACGCCGGGAGCATTTCCTGCAACTTGGGCAACTGGCCGAGCACGCGATCGACCGTCTCGACGATGTTCGCGCCGGGCTGGCGGAACACCACGATGTTCACCCCCTGCTGATCCCCGGACCAGGCCCGCACGTAGGCGTTCTCCGAACCGTTGATGACTTTCGCCACGTCACGCAGATGAACCGGGGCGCCGTCTTTGTAGGAAACGATCAGTTGTTCGTAGTCCTTCGCCTGAAACAGTTGGTCATTGGAGGCGAGGGTGGAAATGCTGTCTTTACCGTACAGCGCGCCCTTGGCCAGGTTCAGGCTGGTCTGCTGCAGGGATTCCCGCAAATCGGCGAGGGTCAGCCCGATGGACGCGAGTTTCTCGGGCGCTGCCTGGACACGGATCGCCGGACGTTGCTGCCCGGTGATGTTGACCTGTCCGACGCCATCGATCTGACTCAACTGACGCGCCAGCAGGGATTCGGTGACGTCGCTGAGTTCGGTGCCAGGCATCAGGTTCGAGCTGACGCTGAGGATCAGCACCGGGCTGTCCGCCGGGTTGACCTTGCGCCAGGTCGGCAGCGTCGGCAGGTCCGCGGGCAAGCGCCCGGCCGCCGTGTTGATGGCCGCCTGCACTTCCTGAGCGGCGGTGTCGATGCTTTTATTGAGGGTGAATTGCAGCGTCAGGTTGGTGGAGCCCAGCGCGCTGCTCGACGTCATCTGGGTCATGCCGGGAATAGCGCTGAACTGCACTTCAAGCGGAGTCGCCACCGAGGACGCCATGGTTTCCGGGCTGGCACCGGGCAACTGGGCCGCAACCTGAATTGTCGGAAATTCGGCTTCCGGCAGCGGCGCCACCGGGAGGCGAGGGAAGGCGATGCACCCCAGCAGCACCAGCGCGAACGTCAGCAGAACCGTGGCGATCGGGTGATTGACGCACCAGGCGGAGATAGAGCCGCGGCTGTTCATTTCGCCGCCCCGGTGGAGTCGGCCAGGGTGTCCACAGGATCACCCTTGACCACCTCGATGCGCGCACCGTTTTTCAGGCGCGATTGACCGTCGCTGACCAAAACGTCATTGACCTCCACCCCGCTGATCAGCATCAGGTCGCTGTCCTGATACAGCACCTTGACCGGCACCACCTCGGCCGTGTCGCCCTTGACCCGATACACGTAATGCTGGTCGATGCCCCGCTGCACCACCTGCGGCGGGACCTTCAAGGCGTTGCGATCGATGGCGGTCTGAATGCGCACGGTCACCAGTTGACCGGGCCACAGCTTCTCTTCCGCGTTGTCGAATATCGCCTTTGCGCGGATGGTGCCGGTACTGGCCGCCACCTGATTGTCGATCAACAGCAACTTGCCTTGACCCAGCAACGTGCCGGTCGCCCCTTCGCCGAGGTAGGCGTTGACTGGCGCGGGCGTGCTGGAAGCAATGAGATCATGGAGCGTGGGCAGCATCTGCTGCGGCAGGGAAAACTCGACCGCTACCGGGTCGATCTGCGTCACCGAGAACAGTCCGGTCGCATCGCTGACCCGCAGAAAGTTGCCTTCATCTACGTTGCGGATGCCGACCCGACCTGTCACGGGCGAGCGTATTTGGGTGTAGGAAAGCTGTACCTGCGAGGCGTTGATCGACGCCTGATTGCCCAGCGCCGTGGCCTTGAGTTGATCGACCAGCGCTTGCTGCTGATCGTATTGCTGCCTGGAAATGCCGTTGTCTACGGTCAGCAGCTTGTAGCGCTTGAGGTCGACATTGGCCACGTTCAGCTGTGCCTGGCTCTGGGTCAACAGCGCCTTGGCCTGTTCGAGGGCGGCGCGGATCGAGCGATCATCGATGGTTGCCAGCAGATCACCCGTCTTGACCTGCTGGCCTTCCTTGACCAACACCTTGGTCAGGATGCCATCCACCTGAGGGCGAATCACCACGCTTTGCAGCGACAGCACCGAGCCGATCCCGGTGACGTAACGCGGCACGTCTTCCTGCGTCACGTTGATCACGCGCACCGGCACGGCAACCGGGGTGCTGACCTTCTTTGCCGCGGGGCGGGTCACTGCCCAGACGCCTATCACTACGACCACGACAAACAGGGTCGCGAGCATCACCACTTTGTTCTTCTTCTGCATACAGGGACAGGGCCAGCCAGTGAATGAGGGGCGTAATCGAGAGCGCTCTTTATAACCCTTTGACCCGGTCAGCAAAATGACTGCTGCCTGTCAATATTGTCAGGTGAATAACGGCAGACGATGAACGTGGGTAAAGAAAGAACGCCGCAGGGCGATACCCAAATAGAAGCCACGAGTTTCGATGAACGAGTTCTACTGTGACGGGGAAAATTCCTACATAAACTTCGTGAGTTCTGAATGCTTGTTCACAAGGGACTGTGACTGATTTCGGTCAGCCGGTTCCTACTCCGGAGTAGTGCGATGAAAAGCCAAAAGGCTGTTTCGCTGTTTTTCTCGATCGCGGTCGTTGGTGCGTGTGCAATGACGGCGCCTGCCGCCTGGGCTGCCCAGGGCGCGCTTATTTTCCATGGCAGCGTCGTCAATGGGACATGCGACGCGCAAGCCTTTAGTGCTCCGTCGACAGCCCTCCCGGTTAAAACCCTGCAAGCGAGCGCTCATGTCAGTGTGGGTTTGAGTCGCGCTGACGACGCTTGCGGCCAGATGGCCTTGCCCGTGCAGGCCAGTTACGCCGAGCTTTCTACAGGTGGGGCGGATACTCACGCAGGCATTGTCACGCTGACTTACCAATAAGCGCTTTCTCCCTCACCAGAAACATCTGCTGACGAACCCGGCTCAATCGAGCCGGGTTTTTTGTGCGTGTGTGACCACTTTGCAGGTGCCCATCCCCGTCCACGCGCGCCGGCGTGTCGTGCAAACGTTCGTCCCGGCTTTTGCAAGGGGTTAAAGCTGCAAGCCCCAGCCTAAGGGCTCTGCGAAATAAAAGCGTCAACTCCTACCGAAAAATCCGACGCGCGCCACTGTCTTTTCAGTCCACAGGAAGTAGAACGCCTGACAGCCGACATTGCAGACGCTGCTTATAGTTCCTCTCGTCCTTTTGGGCACACACGAATCGACACAAGGAACGTCGTTATATGAAAAAGCTTTCTCTTACCCTGGCTATCGTGGCCGCAATGGGGCTTGGCATTTCCGGGACCGCGAATGCTGCCAACAACGGCAAACTTGTTTTCACTGGCACCCTGACCAACATCACGTGTGACATCGGCGCTGGAACTGGCGCTACTCCTGGCAACAACCCGGGCGAAATCAACGTAGATCTGGGCAACGTCTCGTTTTCCGACATCGGTCTCTTCGCCGACAACAAACTCGAAACTGCTTCGCCCATCCAGCTGTTGGTCAATTGCACCGGCGGCGCCGCTCAATACAACACCGTGAACATGCGCTTCGTCGCCCGTCAGGGCAGCGGTCTGGATAACCTCGACCAGAAACTGCTGCGGGCTACCGGCGCGGCGGACGGCGTGGGCATCGGCCTGCTCAATGCGTCCAATCAGTTGATGGACCTGAGCGGTAACGAAACCATCGACACGCCGCTGGTCAAGGACGGCGCCGACGGTGCGACCGCCGAGATCAACTTCGGCGCCGTTTACGTCCTCAACGGCGCGCCAACCAACCCGGGTAATGCCGACGGCTTCCTGCCGTTCGTAATGGATTACCTGTGATGTAACGGGCGAGCGGGCAATGGCTCGCTCGCCTTCCTGGCGTGTCCACCTCACAGCCCAAGACGGTCTCACCATGTTTCCTTACTTCATTCGCTGCTCGGCCCTCTGGCTGGGTCTGCTTCTGGCTGCCCCGGCGCAGGCGGGTATCGTGCTCAACACCACGCGTGTCATCTACCAGGCCACGGACAAGGAGGTCAGTCTGGTTGTGAACAACAGTGGCACAGCTGACATTCTCGCCCAGTCATGGCTCGAAGCGCAGAGCAATGCCGAGAATCTACCCTTCGTCGTGACCCCGCCGTTGGCGCGAATGGCAGGCGGCGCCCGGCAAATGATTCGGGTGATCTACGCCGGCGAAGGTTTGCCCGAGGACCGAGAGTCGGTGTTCTGGCTCAACGTTCAGGAGATCCCGCAATCGGCGAAGGATAACCAGCTGCAGATCGCGATTCGTCAGCGCATCAAACTTTTCTACCGGCCCGCCGGTTTGAGTGACGATCCGCTCGAGGCTGCCAAAAACCTGCAATGGCGCGTGCATCACGGCCAGCTGGAAGTCAGCAATCCGACGTCGTATCACGTGTCGATGATCCAGATCGACGCCCGACAGCAGGGCAAGACACTGTTCGCTGCGGACAACCGGATGCTTGCGCCCGGGCAGACCGTGCAATTGCCACTCAAGCAGTTGGCCAGCGGTCACGCGGTAGACCTCAGGTTCATCAGCATCAACGATTTCGGCGCTCAGGAGCCGTACAGCGCGCAAGTGTCCGGCGGTCAGACGACTCAAGCCATCAAGGCCACCAGCGTCATCACCCGAACCGACTAGCCACTCAGCCGCAGGTCGGATTTTACCCAGGTCTTTCTTCGGTCGCAGTCATGCGGCTCCAGCGCCTTGCGCCTGCCAAACATGATTTGCCAGCGCGTCGGAATCGAGAACACGAGTGAAACCAGCCAATGGAACCCCGAGATCACACCAAGGGATATGCACGGATCGCAGCATGCTCTTCGCCCTTCGAACGCAGACATCTGGTGCATCAGCCGCTGCGCATCAGCCCGTTGGCGAGGGTCATTGTTGCCTCGGCAGGATTGGCGCTGGCGTCGTCTGCGGGGGCAATGACCAACCAGAGCAATGATGCAGCCGATGTGAAATTCAATACCTCGTTCATCCAGGGCACGGATCAGCCCGCCGATCTCGCGACGTTTTTGCACGGCAACAGCGTGGTCCCTGGAAGCTATCGGGTGGATGTGTACGTCAACCGTGTCCTGAGCGGGCGGCGTGACATCAGCTTCATCGCCAACCCTGCAAAAGGCACTGTCGAAGCCTGCCTCACGCTGGACATGCTTCGCCAATTCGGCATGAATCCGGACGCTGTGCAAGCCGGTGACGCTTCGCCGACGGAATGTTTCGATCTTCCGGCGCGGGTTGAATTTGCCCGCGTCGACTACCAGCCGGCGAGCTTGCGCCTGAACATCAGCATCCCTCAGGCCATGATGTCGCGCAGCGCTCGCGGCTATGTCCCACCGGAGTTATGGGACGAAGGCGAGACGGTGGGTTTCGTGAATTACAACTTCAGCGGCGCGCGCCGTACTCGCAGCGGCCAAGGTCGATCCCAGGCACAGGATCAGTATTACCTGAGCATGCGCAACGGCGTGAACCTTGGTGCCTGGCGCTTGCGCAACGAATCCTCGCTGACTTATGGCAATGACCAGCCTTACCGCTTTCGCAGCAACCGGACGTTCATGCAGCGCGACCTCACTGCGTTGAAAGGCCAACTGACCCTGGGTGAAACCTTCACCGATTCGCAAGTCTTCGACAGCGTTCGATTCCTCGGCGCCATGGTGATGTCCGACGAAGGCATGCTGCCCGACAGCGAGCGGGTTTTCGCGCCGGTCATTCGTGGCATCGCCGACACCAACGCGTTAGTGGAAGTGCGGCAGAACGGTTTCATGCTGTACAGCGGCAACGTCTCGCCGGGCCCGTTCGAAATCACCGACATCTATCCCAGCGGGTCGAACGGCGATCTGGAAGTCACGGTCGTCGAAGCCGACGGCAGCAAGCGCGTGTTCGTCCAGGCCTATGCGTCGCTGCCGATCATGGTGCCGAAAGGCGCATTGCGGTACAGCCTCGCAGCAGGCCAATACGACAGCAACACCGAAGACGGTCTTTCTCCCGGCTTTACCGCTGGCACGCTGGTCTACGGCCTGACCGAGCAGCTGACGGCAGCGGGCGGCGTGCAAATCGCCGAGGATTACCAGGCCGGCAACATCGGCGCGGGGGTCA
Source organism: Pseudomonas sp. HP_01 (assembly GCF_055284355.1). Taxonomy (NCBI): domain Bacteria; kingdom Pseudomonadati; phylum Pseudomonadota; class Gammaproteobacteria; order Pseudomonadales; family Pseudomonadaceae; genus Pseudomonas; species Pseudomonas sp. HP_01. The sequence goes on from NZ_JBTOPV010000045.1 coordinate 101,320, forward strand.
ACACCGGGCTCGGCGCGGTGTCTCTGGACGTGACTCAGTCGCTCAGCCACCAGCGCGAGCAACGCTACAGCGGACAGAGCCTGCGGGTGCGCTACGCCAATACGCTGGACCTGACCAACACCACCCTCGCCGTGGCCGGCTATCGCTATTCAACGGATCAATACCTGACCTTCGATGACCATATCGATGCGTTGCAAGCTCGTGACGGCTCAGCCAGCGCGCGCGCCAAGGATCGCCTCGAGATCAGCCTGACCCAATCGCTGCCGGAGCAGGCCGCGTCGCTGAGCTTTACCGGGTCCGAGCAGCGTTACTGGGACAGGGGCAGCAAGACGCGCCAGCTTTTTCTGTCGTGGAACTCGGCCTGGCGCAGCCTCAGCTATAGCGTATCGGTCGAGCGCAACCAGACTTTCGAGCGCAGCGGAGAACGTCAATCGGACAACCGCATCGCGCTGACAGTGAGCCTGCCGCTGGGGAGCGATTCCGGTTCGTCGCGGGTATTCGGCAATGCCGTTCGTGACAGCTTCGGCGCCTCCAGCATGCAGTCGGGGCTCAATGGCCAGATCTTCGACGACCGCGACAGCTTCTACTCGGTACAGGCGGGACACGACAGTGAGTCGGGGTCTTCAGGGTTCGGCAAGCTCAGCACCACTACGGCCTACGGGCGTTTCGACGCGGGCTACGGGCAGGGCAGGGATTATCAGGCACTGAGCATGGGCGCTGCAGGCTCGGTGGTTGCTCATGCCGACGGGGTGAACTTTGGTCAGCCCCTGGGCGATACCTTCGCTCTGGTGCAGGTGAAGGGCGTCAGCGGTGCGCGATTGAGCAATTTCAGCAACGTCGAAACCGCCGACAACGGCTACGCGATCCTGCCTTATGCCCAGCCGTATCGAACCAACTGGGTCAACCTCGATACCCGTGGGTTGGGTGCCGATATCGAGCTGGAAAATGCCGTGGATCAAGTCGTGCCTCGACGCGGCGCTGCCCCCCTGATCAGCTTTCGCACGGCAATCGGTCGGCGTGTGCAATTCGAACTGGTGCGAGCCGATGGCAGCGGCTTGCCCATGGGCGCGGCGGTGGAAGACGAACAGGGCAAGCCGCTGGCAACCGTCGACCCCAGCGGGCGGGCGCTGGTGCTGAGCGAGCGGGACAGCGGCGAGCTCGTCGTCAAATGGACCGATCAGCAGTGCCGCGCCGCGTTCGCGCTGCCGCTCAAAGAAGTCCACCGCAGTTACGATCGCCTGAAGGTGCAATGCCTGTGAAGCGCCCCTGTCTTTCAGGGGTATTTCTGGCCGTGATCGGCGGAATGGCCCAAGGCGCGGTGTCGCTGTCAGGCACGCGGTTGATCGTTGACGGTAGCGACAACGAGGCGACCATTGAGGTCAGCAACCGCAGGGACGCCGAGACCCTGATTCAGGCTTGGCTCGATGCGCCCCGTGGCGACGATCAACCCGCCGATGGGCGCGTCGCTGATCTGCCGTTCGCGTTGACCCCGCACTTGGTGCGCATCCCGGCCAAGGGCAAGCAGACGCTGCGCCTGCTGTATGAAGGCATCGGCATGCCCCAGGACCGGGAATCGATGCTGCACCTGTTTGTGCTGGAAATCCCTCGGCGCAGCCCGGCGGCTCAGCAGTTGAGCGTCGCGATTCGCCAGCGCATTAACGTGTTTTACCGCCCGGCGGGGTTGGTCGGCGACCCGGCAGACGCGGCGCAAAGGTTGCTCTGGCAACGCATCCCATCGGCGGACGCCACGCTTTCGGTGCGCAACCCGACCCCGTATCACGTTTCGCTGGTGGACCTGCGCGTCAATGGAATCGAGATCGCAGATCACCGGTTGCTGTCGCCTTTTTCGGACGCATCACTGGCCGTGCCTGTACTCGGCACAAAGCCCCCAGTGCCCGACACCTTGAGCTTCAAGGCCATGACCGATTACGGCGGTCAACGCGATTACTGCGCGCCGCTTCAGGGAGGGCAGCCATTCACGGTGCCGCTGCGCACGCCCGATTCACACTCACCCATAGGGAAATGCTGACATGAAAAAAACCATCCTCCGAGGGTGGCTGACGTTGCTGATGACGCCGCTGCTGATGCTGTTGATGCCCGGCTGCGCACTGGCGCTGACCTGCAAGACCCAGGGCGCCGGCGATTCAGTGGTTCGCGCGGACCTCGGCAGCACCGTCTCCATCCCGGCGAATCTGCCCGATGGCAGCGCAGTCTGGCGCTCGGAGCGACTGAACCTTGCCGTCGAATGTGCGAGGGACGAACCGGGCGGCCCCGAGGATGTGTTCATTGATCTGAACCCTGACAACCTGCAGATCGGACAGGGGATTCGCGCCGGGCTCACGTTGAGTGGCATCGATTTCGTGCAAACCAGCGGACGCATTCCCACGCAGCAGCAAGCACCGGCCTGCATCGACGCAAGCTCGGCGTGTCCGAGCGTCACGTTCAACCTGCCGTTTTCAGTGTTCATCCAGAAGTACGGACCGACCCCGCCCTCCGGGGTCGCGAGTGGCCTGCACGACTATCGGATGTTCCAGCTCGATGGCAGCAGCGGGCAGAGTCCGGGGCCTGACCGCACGCTGAGCTACGTCATCAACAACCTTGGGGGATTGCGATTCGTGGCCTGCGACGCTGAATTGCGAGTCATGCCCGAGACCGTGGATTTTGGTGACGTCGCCATCCGAAACGTACGGGTGGGAGAAGTCGCCACCTTTCAACGCTTCGCTCTGGCGACCAGCCGCACCTGCGAATCACCTTTCAGCCTCAATGCGCGCATCACGCCGGTGTCCGGGATACTCAAGGGCGACGTACTGGTGCCGGTCAACAACGACAGCATCGGCGTTCGCATCACCCATGCCCGCGACGGCTCGCCTGTGCCGTTCCTCGAACCCTTCCACCTGACCGACCTGCTGGAGGGCAATTACTCGGAGACGGCGGACTTCAACGCCGAACTGCTGTGGCAAACCAGCACGCCGACCGCGGGCCCGTTTTCAGCGGAAGTGATGGTGGATCTGTTCTACAAATAGGTGCGCGCAGTCGGTCTGTTGGCAGAAGCGATCCGTTGGCGATTCAGGTATGCTGCGCGGCCCTCGGGCGCCGCCCGTATTCTCGACCGTCTGCTATCCCGGAGCTTCCATGACCACCCCCGAACACACGCCTGCTCCTGATGATCGTGAATCGCACGCTTCGGTCGACGCCAACGCTGCGGCGACAGATACAAAACCTTCGATCCCGGCATTCAGCTTCCCGTTCAAACCGGGCGAGCTGTTGCAGGCGAAGAAGGATCAGCAGCACTACAAAGGCTCTGGCAAATCCAACCACGACAAGCGTCCGGGCGTTGCGCCATCAGGCACGCGTCGTTCGATGGGCAAGCGCTGATTACATTTTCGCTGGCGCGCGCTGCACGAACTCCGTAGGCGTGACCTTGGCCGATGTCATCAACTCACGGTCGCGCACATAGATGCGATCAGGCACGCTCCAATCGGAAGGGGGGGCTCGGAGGCGACGGTTGCTGTGGGATTCATCCCGCCTTATTAGCTCAAGTCGCGAACGCTCCGAGCGCAAGTCGCCTTACTTTTTCGGCAACGTGGTGACGTTATCCCACTCGGTAATCAGCGCTTTCTTGTTCTTGCGGTCATAGAGGCACAGCTCTGTGCCGGTCTTGTTCTTCATGAACGCCTGCTTGTACTGGCCTTTGATCAACAGTGCGTTGAAGCCAACGCTGTCATCGAAAGCCGCATCGGCGCCGGCGGGTTTTGCGTTCTTTAAAGAGCTGGCGCTGATACAACTGTCGACCAGGGTTTTGTTGAAGGCGGTCCAGGCGTCCGGGCTGGAGGCATTGGCCTGGCCAGCAGCGCAGGCGGTTAGAACGAGTAACAACGCGGTGTGCATCTTCATGGGTGGGGCTCTCCATGGCATGAGGGGGAAACACGTCTCGGCGCAGATTCAGCGCGGTTCGAGTTCGTGGCGCTGAATATATTGCATACCAGCGCGCTCATACAGCCGGCGTGCACCCAGATTGCTTTCCATCACCTTGAGATCGACATAGCCTTCGCCGCGCTGGCGGAAGACCGCGAACAACTGGTTCAGCAAAGCCAGTCCCAAGCCCTGACGGTGCGCGCGCGGGTGAACCACCAGATTGCGAATGAACGCGCTGGTCCAGCATTGCGCAACGGCCACGACGCCCAGAGCATCCTCCACAACGAAGCACAGCGCCTGATCAAACTCGGGATCAGTCTCGAAGGCATTCAGCCAAGTGGCATAGTCCGCGACCTGCCCGCCGCCGTACTCGCGTCCCAGCGCCAGCAATTGATGAACCGCCAAGGCGTTCTGCGCAGTGAGCTCAACGAGGCGCACGGGGCCGGGCCAGCGCGGATCATCGAGGCCCGGGCCGAGTTCGCGGCGCATCAGCCAGTAATGCGCGGTGGAGGCATCGCCTGCGGCAGGTCTCAGATTCCCTGAGCTTCGACCGTGCGGGCGGCTTCGATCAAGCATCGTGTCAGCTCGGGCGAGGAGAACTTGGTCAGCACAGCGTTGGCGCCGGCAGCATTGGCTTTCTCGGCGTTCATCGCGCTGTCCAGTGAGGTGTGCAGCAGCACGTACAGCTCCTGGAAATCCGGGGTTTCCCGAAGTGTGCGGGTGAGCGCGTAGCCGTCCATCTCCGACATCTCGATGTCGGACACGAGAACGTTGATCTGCTGTGCGGTGCCTTGCAGTTCAAGCAGTTGATCGATGGCCTCGCGCGCGCTTCGGGCGGTATGGCATTCAAGGCCCAGATTCCGCAGGGTGATCACCGATTGTTGCAGCGCCACTTGGCTGTCATCAACCACCAGGATGCGCGCCTTGGCCAGCACTTTGGCGTCATCGGCACTCAGTTCGGCGCGTTCGGCGACGATCCGCGCCGGGGCGATGCCGTGAATGACCTTCTCGATATCCAGCACCTGAACCAGTGTCCCGTCCACCTGCGTCACGCCGGTGATGAACGACTTGTTGCCGGAGCCAAAGGGCGGCGGGCGAATGTCAGTAGTCAGGCAGTGAACGATCTTGCTGACGGCCTGCACGTGCAACCCCTGCTTGGAGCGGCTGACGTCGGTAACGATCAGGCAGCCGCCGTCCGGGTCGACCAACGGACGCTCGCCAATGGCGCGGCTCAGGTCAATCACCGACAGCGGATTGCCACGCAAGGTCGCGACCCCTTTGACGTGTGGGTGAGACTCCGGCAGACGCGTGAGGGGAGGGCAGGGAATGATTTCACTGACCTTGAGCAGGTTGATCGCCATCAGCTTTCCGCTGCGTAACGTGAACAGCAGAAGCGAGAGTGAATCTGCGCGGACGTTCTTTGACATATAAACCTTCTGTGATGCGTTGCCTGGCCGTGTGGGTTCGGCCAACAGCTTTCGATGACGGTTTATCGACCTGCCGATGTCAGGCTTTAACCCTTTCGGCCTGAAGGCTCATTTCGGTGCAAATCCTGCCCGGTCAAATTGACCACGTCAGGGTCATTTTGACATGCAATGCTAGGAGTCAAAATGACTTGGTATCGTCGCGGTGGCCGGTTTCAGGGCCTCGCGCAACTGGCACGGTTCATGAACTGCTGAGGTATCGCTTTCTCATCACATCTCAGGAGTTTTCTATGTTGTCTGCATCGGATCGTGCCATCGTCAAGTCGACAGTGCCACTGCTGGAAAGCGGGGGAGAGGCGCTGATTACTCACTTCTACAAAATGCTGCTCGATCGATATCCGCAGGTACGTCCTCTGTTCAATCAGGCGCACCAGGCCACTGGCGATCAGCCACGCGCATTGGCCAACGGCGTATTGATGTATGCGCGGCACATCGATCAGCTTGATGAGCTAGGCGATCTGGTTGCCAGGATCATCAACAAGCACGTGGCTTTGCAGATCCTGCCCGAGCACTATCCTCTCGTCGGGGAATGCCTGCTTGAGTCCATTCGCGAAGTGTTGGGTGCCGAGATCGCCACTGACGAGGTGATTACCGCGTGGGGCAACGCTTACGGCCAACTCGCCGATATTTTGATTGGCGCAGAAAAAACCATCTACGACGATAAGGCCAAGGCAGTGGGTGGCTGGCGTGGCGCGCGTGAATTCAAGGTCGTCGGCAAAACACCGGAGAGCGCAGAAATCACCTCGTTCTACTTCGCGCCATCAGACGGCGAGCCGATTCTCCAATTCACGGCCGGCCAGTACATCGGTCTGCAGTTGCAGGTGGAAGGTGAAGAAATCCGCCGCAACTACTCGCTCTCAGCGCTTGTGGGGAACAATCAGTACCGCATCTGCGTCAAGCGCGAGCCTGGCGGCGTTGCCTCCAATTACCTTCACGATCACCTGCAGTTGGGGCACAGCATCAATCTGTTTCCGCCGTCAGGCGAATTCACCCTGACCGACAGCGACAAGCCGCTGGTGCTGATCAGCGGCGGCGTTGGCATCACCCCGACCCTGACGATGCTGGAGGCCGCGCTGCAGAGCCAGCGCCCGATCCATTTCATCCACTGTGCGCGCAATGGCTCGGTTCACGCGTTTCGCGACTGGATCGAAAACCTTGCCACTCGGCATCCGCAGCTCAAGCGTTTCTATTGCTACGCGGAAGATGATGGCGTAAGCCCCGCCCCTCATGGGACAGGGCTTCTCGATCAGGCGCGGCTGGAACAGTGGCTTCCGCAGAACCGGGATGTTGACGCCTACTTTCTGGGGCCCAAAGGCTTCATGGCTGCGATCAAGCGTCAATTGAAAGCGGCGGGTGTACCCGATGTGCAAACGCATTACGAATTCTTTGGTCCTGCCTCAGCGCTGGAATAATCGCTGCGACAATTAGACGCATCCTACATATATATAGAAGGAGTCACTGTCGCGATCTGCGTCTGCGACAAAAAGCCGCACTCTTCTATATATAAGGAAGGTGCAAGGCCGGGTGGGTGGGCTTTGTATTGGAATGTTAACGCTCAGGTAATGCGCGAGTGTTCACCATTGCGCCGGTTGCAGTGCCCGGGTCGGGAGCCGCTGCTTTTCTGCGGAAACGGCGGCTCTGTGAACGGGGAGGTACGACGATGGTAGAATCGCTGCCTTTCCGGGGCGTCCGGGCCGCAACACAACGCATCCGTAGATCCGGATGACTCCAATTCAAAGGATATGTGAATGACTGACGAGATGTTGTACCTGCGGCGTGAAAAGCAGTTTCTTGTGTTGCTGGGAATCATCTGCCTGGCGTTGATCGGCGGCGCCTTGTACATGCAGGTGGTATTGGCCGAGGCGCCTTGCCCGCTGTGCATACTGCAGCGTTACGCGCTGTTGTTCATCGCGGTGTTTGCCTTCATCGGCGCAGCGATGCCGGGTCGTCTGAGCCTGACGATCTGTGAAGCGCTGGTGACCTTGAGCGCAGTCGGCGGGCTCGTTGCCGCCGGGCGTCATGTGTACATCCAGACCCACCCGACCGAGAGTTGCGGCATCGATGTGCTCCAGCCGATTGTCGACGGTTTGCCCCTTGCGTCGCTATTTCCGCTAGGCTTTCAGGTAGGTGGTTTCTGCGAGACGCCATATCCGCCAGTTCTCGGTTTGTCTCTGGCGCAATGGGCGTTAGTGGCGTTTGTGCTGACCGTACTGCTGGTTCCGGCCGGGATTATTCGTAACCGGATGAAAGCACGTTGATTACAAAGTGTTGCGTAACAAAGCGCCCCGAGATCGTTCAAGAGAACCGGGGCTTTGCGCCGTTTCAGGGTGCGGCATAACACCGCATTTTTACCGATTTCGAAATTAACTGTTGCGCAGAAACTTATAGTCAATAAAACTTTACGTATCTACAATCGCCCCCAATTCACGCCCCCCCTCATTTGCGGGACGGTGTAAATCGAGGTTATTGAGCGTCTTTTCGCTCTAGTAGACGCGGTTCGAATGGCCTCCTGAGTCACGTTCTGAATGTCTGCGCCAAGGGATAGGGTCCGCATAAGCGGGCGCCACCATTCGAATAAGAAACCGAAGCTCAACCCGGATTTGTTGTGAGGCCCACATGCTTCTTGACAGGCCCCTTTTCAATCCAAGCATTTGCCAGCACCTGGCAGGGTGAAGTGTTGGCGGTCGAAACCCAACTGCGATGCGAAAGCTGCTTTTAGAGGTCGTGAGATGAGTAAAAAAAGGTACCCCAGGTTTTTTGGCTTCTTGGCCCTTTTCAGCATGCTCCTGCTCAGCGGGTGCGATTACACCCTGCTGGATCCCAAAGGGCATGTCGGCGTTCAAGAGCGTGACCTGATCATCACTGCTACCTTGCTGATGCTTCTGGTAGTGGTGCCGGTCATTTTCATGACCATCATCTTCGCCTGGAAGTATCGCGCTACCAACAAGAGCGCGACGTACACGCCTGACTGGGCGCATTCGACCCGGATTGAACTGGTGGTTTGGCTGGTTCCATTGGCCATCATCATTGTGCTCGGCTATGTGACCTACAAGTCCACCCACGCGCTGGACCCATACCGCCCGCTCGAGTCGGACGTCAAGCCGCTGACCATTGAAGTGGTCGCACTGGACTGGAAGTGGTTGTTCATCTATCCGGAACAGGGCATCGCCACCGTCAACAAGATCGTGTTCCCGGCCAACACGCCGATCAATTTCCGTATCACGTCCGATTCGGTCATGAACTCGTTCTTCATCCCTGCACTGGGCGGCCAGATCTACGCAATGGCCGGCATGCAGACCAAGCTGCACCTGATCGCCAATGAAAACGGCGAGTTCGATGGTATCTCCGCCAACTACAGCGGCGCAGGTTTCACCGGCATGAAGTTCAAGGCGACTGCTACCTCACAGGCTGATTTCGACACCTGGGTTGCCGACGTCAAGAATTCACCTAAAACACTGGCAACGGCCGAATACGCCGCGCTGGCCAAGCCCAGCGAACGTAACCCCGTTGAACTCTACTCCTCGGTCACTCCGAACCTGTTCCAGATCATCATCGACAAGTATGAAGGTATGAAGCCGGGCAAGATTGTCCATGAGAAGAAAGAAGTAGCAGGTACGGAAGGGATGGACATGGGTAAGCAGTCAGCTGCGCAGGCAGAGGAGTAAACAATGTTTGGTAAATTAAGTCTGGACGCGATTCCGTTCCACGAGCCGATAGTCATGATCACGGTCGCCATGATCGCGATCGGTGGTGTGGCGCTGGTGGGCCTGATCACGTACTTCAAGAAGTGGACTTACCTCTACACCGAGTGGCTGACGTCCGTCGACCACAAGAAAATCGGTGTCATGTACATCATCATCGCTATGGTCATGCTGCTTCGTGGCTTTGCCGATGCCGTGCTGATGCGCTCGCAGTTGGCCATGGCCACCGAAGGCTCGCCCGGCTATTTGCCGCCTGAGCACTATGACCAGATCTTCACCGCTCACGGTGTGATCATGATCATCTTCATGGCGATGCCGTTCTTCACCGGCCTGATGAACATCGTCGTGCCTCTGCAGATTGGCGCTCGCGACGTTGCCTTCCCGTTCCTGAACTCCTTGAGCCTGTATCTGCTGATTTCCGGCGTGATTCTGGTCAACGTGTCCCTGGGCGTCGGCGAGTTCGCACGTACCGGTTGGGTTGCCTATCCGCCGCTGTCGGAACTGGGCTATAGCCCGGGCGTGGGTGTGGACTACTACATCTGGGCACTGCAGCTGTCAGGACTGGGGACAACGTTAACCGGGGTGAACTTCCTGGTCACCGTTCTGAAGATGCGTACCCCTGGCATGAAACTGATGGACATGCCGATCTTCACCTGGACTTGCACCTGGGCCAACGTCCTGATCGTGGCTTCGTTCCCGATCCTGACCGGCACCCTGGCGTTCCTGACCCTCGACCGTTACCTGGACTTCCACATCTTCACGAACGAGTTGGGTGGTAACCCGATGATGTACGTGAACCTGTTCTGGGCATGGGGTCACCCTGAGGTTTACATCCTGATTCTGCCGGCGTTCGGGGTCTTCTCCGAAGTCATCTCGACGTTCACCGGCAAGCGCCTGTTCGGCCACCACTCGATGATCTACGCCTCCGGTGCGATCTCGATCCTGGGCTTCATGGTCTGGCTGCACCACTTTTTCACCATGGGTTCGGGTGCAAGTGTCAACGCCTTCTTCGGTCTGGCGACGATGCTGATCTCCATCCCGACGGGTGTGAAGCTATTCAACTGGCTGTTTACGATTTACCAGGGCCGTCTGCGCTTCACCGCGCCTGTCATGTGGACCCTGGGCTTCATGGTGACCTTCTCCATCGGTGGTATGACCGGCGTACTGCTGGCTATCCCGGGTGCCGACTTCGTTCTGCACAACAGCCTGTTCGTGATCGCGCACTTCCATAACGTGATCATCGGTGGTGCTGTGTTCGGTTACATCGCCGGCTTCGCGTTCTGGTTCCCTAAAGCGTTCGGTTTCACGCTGAACGAGAAGTGGGGCAAGGCAGCGTTCTGGTTCTGGATCTCGGGTTTCTACGTCGCCTTCATGCCGCTGTACGCATTGGGCTTCATGGGCATGACCCGTCGTCTGAACACCACTGACAACCCGGACTGGACGCCGTACCTGCACGTCGCGTTCGTTGGTGCGTTGCTGATCGCTATCGGTATCGCCTGTCAGTTGATCCAGATCTTCGTGAGTATCCGTGACCGCGAGCAGAACCGCGACCTGACCGGTGACCCATGGAATGGCCACACTCTGGAATGGTCCACCTCGTCGCCACCGCCTTTCTACAACTTTGCAGAAATGCCGAAAGCCAACGAGATCGACCCGTTCTATGCCGCCAAGCGTGATGGCGAGGCGTACAAGGTTCCGGCCAAGTACTCCGACATCCACATGCCGAACAACACGGCGACGGGCATGGTGATGGGCCTCCTGCTGACCGTCTTCGGTTTCGCGATGATCTGGCACATCTTCTGGCTGGCTGCCGTCAGCTTGATCGGTACCATCGTGTACTTCGTGATTCACGCTGCACGTGACGATCAGGGCTACATGGTTCCTGCATCCGAAGTGGCACGCATCGAAGGCGAGCAACACGCGATCCTGGCTCAGGTTCGCAATGGCCAGACAAACTCTCCTGTCAACAAGCTGGAGCAGGCATAAACAATGTCGAACTTAGTATTTGATGGTGCGAAGGGTCACGACCACGGTCATGACCACGAGCACGACCATGGTCACCATGACGCCGGCGAGATGAAGATCTACGGTTTCTGGATCTACCTGATGACCGACTGCATTCTGTTTGCGTCGATCTTCGCCATTTACGCGGTACTGGTTAACAACGTAGCGGGTGGTCCTGCGGGCCACGACATCTTCGAACTGCCATACGTGCTTGGCGAAACCGCCTGCCTGTTGCTCAGCTCGATCACCTACGGCTTCGCCATGCTGGCGATGCACAAGGGCAACAAGTCGGGCGTTCTGGGCTGGTTGTTCGTGACCTTCCTGTTCGGCCTGGGCTTCATCGGCATGGAGATCAACGAGTTCCACCTGCTGATCTCCGAAGGCTACGGTCCTAACCGCAGCGGTTTCCTGTCGGCGTTCTTCACGCTGGTCGGCACCCACGGTCTGCACGTGACCAGCGGTCTGATCTGGATGGCGATCATGATGTATCAGGTCTCCAAGCACGGCCTGACAGGGACCAACCAGACTCGCCTGAGCATGCTCAGCCTGTTCTGGCACTTCCTGGACGTTGTCTGGATCTGCGTGTTCACCGTTGTCTATCTGATGGGGACCATTTAAATGGCGAATTCACATCACTCCCATGACGCTGCCAGCCACGAACCTGCGAGCCACGGCAGCTTCAAGTCGTACATGGTCGGTTTCGTACTGTCGATCATCCTGACCGCGATTCCTTTCGGTCTGGTGATGTTCCCGACGATCTCGAAAGTGGCCACGCTGTGGGTCGTTCTGATCTTCGCAGTGGTGCAGGTTATCGTTCACCTGGTGTACTTCCTGCACCTTGACCGCTCGGCAGCGCAGCGCAACAACGTGATCGCGTTTGCTTTCGCTGGCCTTGTGATCGTGCTGCTGGTGGGCTTGAGCACCTGGATCATGTTCAGCATCCACACCGCCATGATGGCGAAGTGAGGAAAACCTGATGTCACTGAAGCACTTTATCCAAATCACCAAACCGGGGATCATTTTCGGTAACGTGCTTTCGGTGGCAGGTGGCTTTTTTCTGGCTTCCAAGGGACACGTCGACATCGGCTTGTTCCTGGCAGCGGTGATAGGGACTTCACTGGTGGTGGCTTCTGGCTGCGTGTTCAACAACTGCATCGATCGCGATATCGATGTGAAGATGGAGCGCACCAAGAATCGGGTGCTGGTGCAAGGGTTGGTGTCAGTGAAACTGGCACTGATTTACGCCACTGTGCTGGGCGTCGTCGGCGTCGGCCTGCTTTACACCAAGGCCAATGCACTGGCGGCGCTGTTTGCCGTGATCGGCTTCGTGATCTACGTCGGCTTCTACAGCCTGTACCTAAAGCGCAGGTCGGTTCATGGCACGTTGGTGGGCAGCCTGTCGGGCGCGATGCCTCCCGTGATTGGTTACGTCGCGGTCAGCAACACCTTCGACCTCGCGGCGTTGACCTTGCTGGTGATGTTCAGCCTGTGGCAGATGCCTCACTCGTATGCCATCGCGATTTTCCGCTTCAATGACTATCGGGCTGCCTCGATTCCGGTCCTGCCGGTCAAGCGTGGTATCCGGGTCGCCAAGCGGCACATCCTGATCTACATCCTGGCTTTCCTGCTGGCGACCTTGATGCTGACCTTCGGCGGCTACGCCGGGCTCAATTATCTGGCCGTTGCAGCGGCGATGGGCATGTACTGGTTGTACATGGCCTGGACCGGCTACAAAGCCAAAGACGACACCGTTTGGGCACGCAAGCTGTTCGTGTTCTCCATCTTCACGATCACTGCCTTGAGCGTGGCCATGTCGCTGGATTTTCAGGTAACTAAGGAACTGTTGGTGACATACGCAGCGCCTTAGTCGCTTGAATGAAACGCAAAAAAACCCGGTTGCTCGCGAGAGAAACCGGGTTTTTTTTCGAGCTGGAGAAAGTCTTCGTATTAGATAGCCGGACCTTTTGAAGAAGTCTCCTCAGCGTCTTTCGAAGGCCCAAGCACGATGGCCAGATGACGCAAGTCTTCGATCTCCACGCTGACGCTCTTCCCGGAAGGGCTGGCGACCAGTTTGCCCAAGGCAAAGACCGTGAAGAATCGCACCTCGTCAGCGTGACTCAGCAGCTCACTGAGATAGCGGCTGGAGCGGTAGGCCTGCATCTGCGAGGGTGACACGTACAAAGTCACCAGCTTGCCTTGCAGGCGATCGAAGAACTTGAACTTGAAGCCTGTCCCGTAGCGCTCGACGAGGCCGCCACCGTACAGCACACGACGCTCGTCATTGAGCTGCGCGAACTTGATGTGGCGGAAATAAGCGCGCAACGACACCTCGCCCTGACCCGGAATGCGCAGGGTGAGCAGCGCGAGTTCTTCCTTGGTCAACGAGGCCTGGGCCTGACGAAAGCTGTCGACCAGACGCTCCAGGTTGCTCGTGCGGTTTTGCTTGTCCTGTCTGGCCTTCATCGTCTCAGAAGGGGGCGCGACGTCTTCGGTCTTTTCAGGCGCTGCGTCGTCAGGCTTGCGTTTGGGTGGCCCGGATTTAACGCGGTCGTTTATCGTCGGCTCAAAGACGTCGATGTAATCATCGAGTTTGCGCTTGACCTTGCGCAGCTCGCTTTCTGCCTCGCTTTCGGCTTCCTGTCCAACCGCCGTTTCGACCGCTTCATCCACCCATTCGCAATCGGCGTGATGTTCGTAGTTCGGGTTGGCCCGGTAGTGCGCGGCGACGAAGGTCGGATGCTCCTGGGGCTTCACGTCATAGCGAACCCCGGTGATTTTCACACCCAGGGCGCGGCACGGCTCGGACGAGCACAGAAAGTTGAAACGCGCCCGAGGGAGCTCTTGCGAAAAGTACTCCCGTCGAGCGGCCACGATGGAAAGCTCTTGCTGCAGCTCGACGCAGAACGCGCGAGTGATGGTTCTGTTGGTTTTCATGGATACGGCGGGGTCCTGTGCCGAAGTCTTGCGGGCATGCTGCTCACGGTCACTCTGCAGGCATCGCCAGCCATTCGCCGACTACCTTCTTGTACACGCCGGTGGCCTTTGTGAGGTGCAGCCATTGATCAACATAGGCCTTCCAGGCCACGTCATCCCGCGGCAGCAGATAGGCCTTTTCGCCGTACTGCATGTAATTCGACGGATTGACCGTACACAGGCCAGGCATGCGTTTCTGTTGGTATAAAGCTTCGGACGCGTCGGTGATCATCACGTCGGCTTGCTTGTCGAGCAGCTGCTGGAAAATGGTTTTGTTGTCGTGGAAGGCCAGGCTGGCGTTGGGCAAGTAGGCATGGGCAAAGGCTTCGTTGGTGCCGCCCTGAGGTTCGATCAAGCGAACGCCGGGCTGATTGATCTGCTCGAGGGTCTGGTACTTCGACTCGTCTTCGCAGCGCACCAGCGGGACCTTGCCGTCGATGTCCAACGTGCTGCTGAACGCCGCCTTCTTCTGCCGCTCAAGGGTGACCGAGATGCCGCCGACGGCGATGTCGCATTTGCCGGCCGTGAAATCGGTCATCAGGGTTTTCCAGGTGGTCGGGACCCACTCGATCTTCACGCCCAGGCTCTGCGACAGAGACTGGGCCAGCTCGATATCGATGCCTTCGTACTGGCCGTCGGGCCTGAGAAACGTGTAGGGCTTGTAATCGCCGGTGGTGCAAACGGCCAGTTGGCCCTTCTGCATGACGGTGTCCAGGTGCGACGGCGTCTCAGCGGCCTGAGCCTGAACGATGCTGACCATGCTCAACAGCAAACCGGCGGTGATGCGTGTGTTCATCGAGTCGATCCCTCTGCGTCAAATGCCTGTCTGCCGTTATAGAGGCGGTCGCCGCAGATGGGAAGCGTTATCCCGCAGAGGAGGGCGGGACGTCTTTCGCTCGCTTGGCCGCTTGGCGGGCAGGGCGGGATTTCGCCCGACGGTGCCGATACAACGCGACGGCCGCGCCCAACACGACCACGCCCAGGAAGATCGGCATTTTATAAGGTTTCAGGTTGCCGAGCATGTTCTCCAGGAAACCGCCCGCCCAATAGCCGGCCGCGAGAAAGAGGCTTGCCCAGACAGCGGCGCCAAGCAAGTTGATGATCGCGAAACGGATGGGCGACAAGCGACTCGCGCCAATGACCAGAGGTCCGATCAAGCGCATGCCGTAGAGAAAACGCACCGAGAAAATGGACGCCGTGGGGTAGCGCTTGATCAGGTCGGACACGCGATCGATGGTCGCTTGCTGGCGGTGCAGACGAGGCAGCAGGCGTGGCCCGAAGTAGCGCCCGGTCCAGAACAGAATCTGATCGCCGAGCATCCCGCCCAACGTGGCGTAGATAAGCACTTGCTGCCATTGCAGTACGTGCTGGTGCGACGCCAGCCCACCGAGGATCAGGATGGTTTCCCCTTCCAGCAGGCAGCCGATGAATACGGCCCAGTACCCGTAGTTTGCAAGCAGATAGTTGAAGTCGATGTGTTCGAACATGGAAGGCCGGTGGTTTTAGGTGAATGGCTGACCGCTGGAGCATCCAGCAGTGTGCGCGCCTCTGGGGCATCGCACGGCGTTCGACCGAAGCCGGTCGTCATCGGTTCGGTCGCTGTAAGTCGAATCCTCCGTCGCCGCGCCGTCAGGGGAAGGTCTGCGGGTCTCCCAGACACTGGATCAGATGATCGTAGACAAGTCGTACCCTACTCGGCACCGGTCCTGATTGCGTTCGGTACACGGAAAGGTCCATGGGCGGCGGCGCGGCATTCGGCAGCACCTCGATCACACGCCCGTCGCGCAGGTGCGCCTCGGCCAGGTAATGGGGCATCTGCGCAAACGTGACGCCCGCCAGCACAAATTCCAGCTCAGTCTCCGGGTCATCACAACTGAAGGCGGGGAGGGCGGCAAATAGCTCTGGCCTTCCGACAGAAACCACGGCCAGGGTCGTCCGTTGTTGCGATCGATCAGCGTGGACAGGGGCAACTCTTTAAGCTCGTCGAGCGAGGCCGGCATGCCAACTGCCGCTATCAATGCCGGCGAGGCGACGATCTTCAACGGCACATGCGCGACTGGCCGGGCGATGTAGCGCCTGTCCCGAACCGTGCCGATACGAATGCCGATATCGATCCTCGACCCGACAGCATCGGTGAGCTGGTCATCCAGGCTCAATTCGATACGCAGGCCGGGATGTTGCTGCATCAGAGGCTGAAGGAAACCGGCCAGATACGGCGAAGCCACCGCGCGGCATCTGGCGAAGCTGGGCGCCAGGGTCGTCCTCGGCGCACGCCGACAAGATCGACATCAACATCAAAGGCGTCCTCTACGGCATCGCCGCCGCACTGCCGAAGTTCGAAGCCCAGGGCTCCGGCCACTTCATCAACATCTCATCGGTGGCTGGCATCAAAGTCTTCAGCCCGGGCGGCTCCGTCTACAGCGGCACCAAATACGCCGTTCGCGCGATCTCCGACGGCCTGCGCCACGAAGTCGGCGGCAAGATCCGCACCACCACCATTGAACCCGGAGCGGTGGATTCCGAGTTGAAACTGGGCAGCGGCCATCAGCCGAGCGCGGATGTGGTCAAAGAGTTCTACAAACAAGCGATCCCGGCAGAGTCCGTCGCCCGCGCGATTGCCTACGCGATCGAACAGCCAAGTGATGTGGATATTAACGAGATTGTGCTGCGGCCGACTTCGCAGGACTTTTGATGGGGGCGGGTATCGCGGCGTGACCCCCGGCGCATTCCCGGCTAAAGCCAGTCCGACTGAGTGCACGCATAGTAGGACCGGCTTTAGCCGGGAAGGGGCCATTGTGAACGCCCTCAATTCTGCGGCGCGCCACCCGACGCGTTCCCGGCTAAAGCCAGTCCCTTTAAAGTGCACGCATTGTCTCAGTGGGACCGGCTTCAGCCGGGAAGGGTCGGTTTGAGCTCCATCAGATTTACAGCAAACGCATACCGCTTTCTGCGACGCCCGTGATGAGTCAAAGGCAGGGCCATTGGCCCGCGACTCGCGGCATCCACCAAATCCCGCCCACAAAAAAACCGGCTCAAATCTGGCCGGTTTTTTTGTGCTTCAAGTCACGTAACCACTTGAAGGTGCTGCTGTTTGGTGCCCCGAGGGGGCGACGGCAAGCTTCTGGTCGCGCAGCTCAGGCGCCACCTTATTTGGGCTGATCGTATAGAGCCAAGCGGGGAGCTTGCGAAGAGGTAGGCAAGTCATCGCCCTGGGTTTGCCATCTTCAGCTACCGTCACCATCTCGGTGACAGTTGAAGCGAAGCGCTTAGTGATTTTTCTGTGCTGCACCGGCCACGCCAGTCCCAGGTTTTCGACAACGGAGCGCATCGCCACAAAAGGCTCATTGTCTTTACCCACCAGCACAATGGTCTCGTCGCGAAACGACACTGGCATCAACCGCGCATTCATTCTGCGTTACCTGCCAAAAAATTGTTCAGAAGACGGCAGATCATATCCTTTGTTTCCCCATCCTCTCCAATTGTGGTGTTAGCCACCACGGTTGTCTCAAGTTGTCCATTCACGGTCGATCGGCCGGGGCCTGATTCTCCTGGGCAGGACATCATTGAAACCGTGACCACCTCGCACCGACACAATGCATTGTTTGCGGCCCAATAAGGGGCACGCCGAGCCTGCAGGAAAGGCTGCGCCTGGCGCGCGCCGTCGTCCCCCCGCCACGCCTGCGGGCTAAATTGGTCGTTTTTTCTGCACACCTGCAAGAGGCTCTCTAAAGCCCCCGCCGGGCGCCTCCTGTACGACAGAGGTGTCGCAAAACCCTGCAAATCCCTGCGCCGGGCCCTGGTTTTAAAAGCGCTCACAGTGCGTTGTACGCGGTCTATTTTTCGGGTCACCCACGGGAAACAAGTAATTTAGGTATGAGGCGGTCGGAGATCGGCTGTAGCCCACACGCGATGCGGGCTTGGGTACTTACTAAGCACTAGCTTTTTTGAGTAAGAGGGAGAGTAATATTTTCGTAAGTTACTGATTTGTAGAGATATTTATCTCTGAGTTTCTGACTCTGCAAAAAAGTAAGTTCATTACCACATCTGACTATAAAACTTACCCCATCAAATGCGCTGTAGCCCTTAATTTGTAAGGGCTGGACGGGATCAGAACGAAAACTTACCTAAAATACTGGTTTCCCATGGGTCAGCATGAAAACAGAATTGGTATGGGTGGGGGCGGGTGGCAGTGTTTGGCCTCGCAACCGCGCGCTTACACGCGAACTGTCACCGACATCGCTTGGGCTAACACTGACACGCCTGAATTCCTTGAAAAGGCTGGGGCGGGTGAAGGGAATCGAACCCTCGTATCAGCATTGGAATCTGGAGTGAGCAGCACCTGGGCCCGATGCTGACCACGGATACCACCGCTTACGCTACTTGGTAGTTTTGCGTTTTCTCGCAAGTTTAAGCTTTTGCTCCAGCTCCTTAATTTGTTCCTCATCCAACTCGCCAGAGTCTTCGTCCTCTTCCGCATCATCTTTGAAATACTGAGCGGTTCCTGATTGTCGGTCTTCGTGGATGGGGGCGGCCAAAAGTTTTGGCTCAGGGCGCATCAGTGCGCGTGGCGACAATGAAGGTTCCAACTCCATCTCGGGACTCACGGCTCCCACCTCCAGCAGCTTTGTTGCACCATTTATCGTCTGACGTTTCAGCAGTTCAGCTTGTTCAGGGCTAAGGGCCCCATTTTCTTTGAGCTGGTGAATTTGCGCGATGATTGGAAGCGATTCTGCGATGTTCTGCATGCACATAGAGACGTGAACATTGCGATGAAAAACTCGGCGATCCCAGATTGCGATCAGTGTTTCCTTGAAAATTGCCATGACCTTGGCAAGGCCAAGGAAGTCGAACGACTTATCACTTCCAGAATCGATTGCCACTACCGAGAGATCGGTATGGCTCTCGCCTTCTATGGTGGCGATGGCTTGATAAATTTCGGAGACACCCTGAAGCGCAAGGATGAGCCTGTCGGGAGTAGATCGTTGTCCGTGGTCTTCGACAAGTATGATACTCAAAGTATCAAAGCCTTGCTCCATAAGCTCTTTACTTTCAGCGGCTGTTTGATCTACGTAATCACGCTCAAGCATGTGTGCAAGCAACGGCAAAAATTCCGTCGTGAAGCGCATGCTTCGAAGAACGCTCATTGCTGACGACGCTTCTTTCTGAGAAAGGCTTTGCCACCATTCTGGGTTCAGAAGGTCAGTCAGCCCCATGATGTCGAGGATCTGCTTTTCAGCTGAGGAGTAGTGCTGAGCGCGGAGGGAGTAATCAAGGAATGTACGAAAATTGAACGCGTTGGCCGAGGGGGTTTCCTTGCGAATACTCTCTAGGAACTTGCTGAACATAGACGAGAGTTCCGTCTGTTGTAGATCAGTTACCACAGTTTCCACGGCCTTCAGAAATGCTTGACGTCTCATTTATCGCTCCATTTGCGGCTTTTTTCGTGGCTGCATCAGTCCTGAACGCAAGAGTGACCTGAGTTCGAGGTCTGCTCTCAGCGTCCAACCAACATCCTTTAACTGTGGGTCGTTACGCCACTTTTACGCCAAGCAAAAAAAAAGGCCTTGAAAATCAAGGCCTTTCTTCATTGTGTTGGTGCCCCGAGGGAGAATCGAACTCCCACTTCTTTCGAAAACGGATTTTGAATCCGCCGCGTCTACCAATTCCGCCATCAGGGCTCAATGGCGGCGAAGTATAGAGACGAGCCTACCGTTGGTCAATCATGTTTCATGGTCAATTTTCACTTATTCCGCTAAACTTCCCGGCCCTGCTAGACGAACCCCATCATGCGTGTCGCTGACTTTACCTTCGAGCTCCCGGATTCATTGATCGCTCGCCATCCTTTGGCGGAGCGACGCAGCAGCCGTTTGCTGACCCTCGACGGGCCAAGCGGCGCGCTGGCACACCGCAAATTCACTGATTTGCTGGAGCATTTGCGCCCTGGCGATCTGATGGTCTTTAACAATACCCGGGTGATTCCGGCGCGGCTGTTCGGGCAAAAAGCCTCGGGCGGCAAGCTGGAAATCCTCGTTGAGCGCGTTCTCGATCAGCACCGTGTGCTGGCCCATGTGCGCTCCAGCAAGTCGCCCAAGCCGGGTTCGACGATTCTCATTGATGGCGGTGGCGAGGCCGAAATGGTCGCGCGCCACGATGCGTTGTTCGAACTGCGTTTTGCCGAGCCGGTGCTGCCGCTGCTCGAGCGCGTTGGGCACATGCCTTTGCCTCCTTATATAGACCGTCCGGACGACGATGCTGACCGCGAGCGATATCAGACCGTGTACGCCCAGCGCGCCGGTGCGGTAGCGGCGCCGACGGCAGGTCTGCATTTCGATCAGACCATGATGGCCGCGATTGCCGAAAAGGGCGTCGAGACCGCATTCGTGACGCTGCACGTCGGTGCCGGTACGTTCCAGCCGGTGCGCGTTGAGCGCATTGAAGATCACCACATGCACAATGAGTGGCTTGAAGTCACTCAGGAAGTGGTCGACGCCGTGACCGCCTGCCGCGCACGCGGTGGTCGGGTGATCGCCGTCGGCACGACCAGCGTGCGTTCGCTGGAAAGTGCCGCACGCGATGGCGTGCTCAAGCCCTTCAGCGGTGACACCGACATCTTTATCTACCCGGGTCGACCTTTCCACGTGGTCGACGCGCTGGTCACCAACTTTCATTTGCCGGAATCGACGCTGTTGATGCTGGTCTCGGCATTCGCCGGTTACCCCGAAACCATGGCGGCCTACGCGGCTGCGGTGGAGCACGGTTACCGCTTCTTCAGTTACGGGGATGCCATGTTCATCACCCGCAATCCCGCGCCGACCGCTCCCGGGGAATACACCCCGACGGAATCGGCCCCAGAGGATCAAGCATGAGTCGCACCTGTCGTATGTCTTTCGAGCTGCTGGCCACCGATGGCAAAGCGCGTCGTGGTCGTCTGACCTTTCCTCGTGGCGTTGTCGAAACGCCTGCGTTCATGCCGGTCGGCACCTACGGCACGGTCAAGGGCATGCTGCCTCGGGACATCGAGGCCACCGGCGCTCAGATGATCCTCGGCAACACCTTCCACCTGTGGCTGCGGCCGGGCACTGAAGTCATCAAGGGTCACGGCGACCTTCACGATTTCATGCAGTGGAAAGGCCCGATTCTGACCGACTCCGGCGGTTTCCAGGTGTTCAGCCTGGGCGCGATGCGCAAGATCAAGGAGGAGGGCGTGACCTTCGCCTCTCCGGTTGACGGCGCAAAAGTGTTCATGGGGCCTGAAGAGTCGATGCAGGTTCAGCGCGACCTCGGCTCCGACGTCGTGATGATCTTTGACGAATGCACGCCGTATCCTGCGGACGAAGAGGTTGCGCGCACCTCCATGGAGTTGTCGCTGCGCTGGGCCAAGCGCTCCAAGATCGCCCACGGCGAAAACACGGCGGCGCTGTTCGGCATCGTTCAGGGCGGCATGCACGAGAACCTGCGCATGCGCTCCCTCGAAGGCCTGAACGAGCTGGACTTTGACGGCTTGGCGATTGGCGGCCTGTCGGTCGGCGAGCCCAAGGACGAGATGATCAAGGTCCTGGACTACCTGCCGGGCCGCATGCCAGCTGACAAACCTCGTTACCTTATGGGTGTAGGCAAGCCCGAGGACCTGGTTGAAGGTGTGCGCCGCGGCGTCGACATGTTCGACTGCGTGATGCCTACACGCAATGCGCGCAACGGTCATCTGTTCATCGACACCGGTGTTCTGAAAATCCGTAATGCGTTCCATCGTTACGATGAGTCGCCGCTGGATCCGACCTGCGATTGCTACACCTGCAAAAACTTCTCCCGCGCTTATCTGCATCACCTGGACAAGTGCGGCGAAATGCTGGGAAGCATGCTCAATACGATCCACAATTTGCGCCATTACCAGCTGCTTATGGCTGGTTTGCGCGAGGCTATTCAACAAGGTACATTGGCCGCCTTTGTCGACACGTTCTATGCCAAACGCGGGCTTGCGACGCCGTTATTGGCCTGAGCGACATCCGGTCTTTCGCTTCCTATTATTAAAATATGCAACTGGAGTGTTAAATGAGCTTTTTCATCTCTTCCGCTTTCGCGGATGCGGCTGCCCCTGCCGCTGCAGGCCCTATGGGCGGTGGCTTCGAGTGGATTTTTCTGGTCGGCTTTCTGGTCATCTTCTACCTGATGATCTGGCGTCCACAGGCCAAGCGCGCCAAAGAGCAAAAGAACTTGCTGGGCAACTTGCAGAAGGGTGATGAAGTCGTCACTACCGGCGGTATCGCGGGCAAGATCAACAAAGTGACTGATGACTTCGTTGTTATTGAAGTGTCCGACACCGTAGAGCTGAAGATCCAGAAGGGCGCAATCGCTGCCACCCTGCCCAAGGGCACTCTGAAAGCCATCTGATTCCAGTCTTTTACCAATCGACGGGGCGCGCAAGGCGCCCCGCGTTATAAGCAGGCGGCGTGATGTTGAACAAATACCCTCTGTGGAAATACATCCTGATCCTGGCAGTGCTGGTGATCGGTTTTATTTATTCCGCACCCAATCTCTACCCTGATGACCCGGCGATTCAAGTCACTGGCGCAAGCACTGCGCTGCAGGTCAATCAGGCTGATCTGGATCGCGTAAGCAAGGCGCTTACCGATGCTGGCATCGCGGTCAAGGGCGCGTCTCTGGCCGAGAATGGCAAGGGCGGTTTGTTGCGTCTGACCAAACAGGAAGACCAGCTGCCAGCCAAAGATGTCGCACGCAAGGCGCTGGGCGACGATTACGTTGTCGCGCTCAACCTGGCTCAGACCACGCCGAAATGGCTGCGCAGCATTGGCGCTACGCCGATGAAGCTGGGTCTTGACCTGTCCGGCGGCGTGCACTTCCTGCTTGAAGTCGACATGGACAAAGCGCTCAGTGCGCGTCTGAATGTCTACGAAGGCGAAGTGAAGAGCCTGCTGCGCAAGGAAAAAGTCCGTTATCGCAGCCTGCCTCAAGACAACGGTGCTATCCAGCTGGGCTTCAGCGATGCTGATACCCGCGAACAGGCCCGTGCCCTGATCCGCAAGGACTACACCGATTTCGATATCACCACGAGTGATCGCGGCGAAATGCCGATCCTGCGTCTGGCCATGACGCCAGCCAAGATCGCTGAAATCCGCGAATACTCGATCAAGCAAAACCTGACCACCGTGCGTAACCGGGTCAACGAGCTGGGCGTCGCCGAGCCGCTGGTTCAGCGTCAAGGCGCCAACCGCATCGTGGTCGAACTGCCGGGTGTTCAGGACACCGCTGAAGCCAAGCGTATTCTCGGCAAGACGGCCAACCTTGAGTTCCGTCTGGGCGCAGGTCCCGATGACAGCAAAGCCACCACCGAGATGTTCGAATTCCGCGAGGGCGGTCGTCCTGCGGCGCCGGTCGAGCGTGGTCTGATCATCACCGGTGACCAGGTGACTGATGCCAAGGCCGGCTTTGACGAGCACGGCCGTCCTCAGGTGAACATCAAGCTGGACGGCCATGGTGGTGATCTGATGAGCCGCGCAACCCGCGCGAACGTCGGTCGCAGCATGGCGGTGATCTTCATCGAGCAGAAGCCAACCACCACCTACACCAAGCAGATGGTCAACGGCGTCGAAAAAGACGTGCCGGTTCAGACGTTCAAGGAAGAGAAGAAGATCAT
Source organism: Pseudomonas sp. HP_01 (assembly GCF_055284355.1). NCBI lineage: Bacteria > Pseudomonadati > Pseudomonadota > Gammaproteobacteria > Pseudomonadales > Pseudomonadaceae > Pseudomonas > Pseudomonas sp. HP_01. The sequence continues at coordinate 125,049 of NZ_JBTOPV010000045.1, forward strand.
CAGCCTGGCGACCATCCAGTCGCCGCTCGGTGCTCAATTCCGCATCACCGGCCTGAACGGCGCGGGTGAGTCTTCCGAGCTGGCGCTGCTGCTGCGTGCCGGTGGTCTGGCTGCACCGATGTACTTCGCTGAAGAGCGCACCATTGGTCCAAGCCTGGGTGCCGACAACATCACCAAGGGTATTGATGCGTCCCTGTGGGGCATGCTGTTCGTTTCGCTGTTCATCCTCGCTATCTACCGTTTCTTCGGTTTGATCGCGACGGTGGCACTGGCCTTCAACATGGTCATGCTGTTGGCGCTGATGTCACTGCTGGGTGCAACGCTGACCTTGCCAGGCATCGCCGGTATCGTTTTGACGATGGGTATGGCGGTCGATGCCAACGTGCTGATCTTCTCGCGGATTCGTGAAGAGATCGCCAACGGAATGACGGTCCAGCGTGCAATCAATGAAGGTTTCGACCGCGCGTACACCGCGATTCTCGACGCCAACCTGACGACGCTGCTGGTTGGCGGCATTCTCTTCGCGATGGGCACAGGCCCGGTGAAGGGTTTTGCGGTCACCATGTCCCTCGGGATCTTTACCTCGATGTTCACAGCCATCATGGTGACCCGCGCAATGGTCAACCTGATCTTTGGCGGTCGTGACTTCAAGAAGTTGTGGATTTAAGGGGCTGCCATGAAACGTACGATCAACTTCATGGGCGTTCGCAACATTGCGTTCGCCATTACCATGCTCCTCACCGCTCTGGCGCTGTTCAGCTGGTTCTCTAAAGGACTGAACTTCGGTCTGGATTTCACCGGCGGTACGCTGATCGAGCTGACCTACGAGCGTCCTGCCGATCTGCACAAAGTGCGCGAAGAGCTGGTTGCGTCGGGTTATACCGAAGCGGTCGTGCAAAGCTTCGGTGCGACTACCGATCTGCTTGTTCGTATGCCGGGTGAAGATCCGCAGCTGGGCACTCAAGTCGCTGAAGCGCTGCGCAAGACCGGCGCCGATAACCCGGTGACCGTCAAGCGCGTCGAGTTCGTCGGTCCGCAAGTGGGTGAAGAACTGCGTGACCAGGGCGGCCTCGGCATGCTGCTGGCGCTGGGCGGCGTCCTCGTCTACCTGGCGTTCCGCTTCCAGTGGAAATTCGCGGTGGGGGCCATCGTCTCGCTGATCCACGACGTGGTGGTGACGATGGGCATCCTGTCGTTCTTCCAGGTGACCTTCGACCTGACTGTACTGGCTGCGGTGCTGGCGATCATTGGTTACTCGCTCAACGACACCATTGTGGTATTTGACCGGGTTCGCGAGAACTTCCGTCTGCTGCGCAAGGCTTCGTTGATCGAGAACATCAACATCTCCACCACGCAGACGTTGCTGCGGACCATGGCTACCTCTATCTCCACATTGTTGGCCATTGTCGCGCTGTGGATCTTTGGCGGCGACAGCCTGCACGGTTTCTCGGTGGCGCTGTTCATTGGTGTTCTGGCAGGTACCTACTCCTCGATCTACATCGCCAACGTGGTGCTGATCTGGCTGAACCTGCGCAGCGAAGACCTGCTGCCACCGGTTACCGTCGACAAAGTGGATGACCGTCCGTAACCGATACTGGTAACCGGCCATCACCTAAAAAGGCGCGAGTATGAACTCGCGCCTTTTTTTGTGCTCCAAGGCTGGGAGTAGCGCGAGCAATCGCGCTGAATATCGTCAGGAGGTTCACGTGAACAAGTCGTTGCTTATCGGTGCAGTATTGGGTGCTGTCGGTGTAACCGCCGGCGGTGCTTTGGCCACCTATAGCCTCGTAAAACAAAGCGGCCCAGAGTACGCAGACGTACTTGCCGTCGAGCCTGTTAAAGAACAAATCAAAACCCCGCGACAAGTCTGCAAAGACGTTGCCGTCACTCACCGAGCGCCGGTGAAGGACGAGCACCAGATCGTGGGGAGTGTCATCGGTGCCGTAGCGGGTGGCCTGCTCGGTAACCAGGTGGGTGGCGGTAATGGCAAGAAGATCGCCACGGTCGCCGGTGCGGTGGGTGGCGGTTATGCCGGTAACAAGGTTCAGGAAGGCATGCAGAACCGCGACACCTACACAACCACGGAGTCGCGCTGCAACACTGTCAACGACATCAGCGACAAAGTCGTCGGCTACAACGTGAAGTACAAGCTGAACGACAAGGTCGGGCAGGTACGTATGGATCGTGATCCGGGCAGCCAGATCCCTGTCAACAAGGAAGGTCAGCTGGAGTTGAGCCAGGCGGGTCAGTGATAGGCGGATCCACTCATAAAAAAAGCACCCTCGGGTGCTTTTTTATCGCCCGAATGATAAGAAGTCGGGCACAAAAAAAACCGGCACATGGCCGGTTTTTTGTACGGCGCGCTGGGCTTAACGCTTCAGCGAAGCTGGCACGAAGGGAGCGATCGAGGTCAGCACTGCTTTGAAGCATTTAGTGTTGCCGGCGACGATGTGGCCCTTTTCAAGGAAGTCGTGACCGCCGTTGAAATCGCTCACCAGACCGCCTGCTTCCTGAATGAGCAGGGCGCCTGCGGCCATGTCCCACTCCGACAGGCCCGACTCCCAGAACGCATCGAACCGGCCCGCAGCCACGTAAGCCAGGTCCAGGCTTGCAGCGCCGGCGCGACGGATGCCGGCAGTCTGGCCAACCAGCGAACGGAACATGTTCATATAGTTGTCGAGGTTATCGAGCTGGTTTTCGCGGAACGGGAAACCTGTGCCGAGCAGGGCGCCTTCAAGGCTCTTGCGCGGGCTGACGCGCAGACGACGGCCGTTCAGGGCAGCGCCACGACCGCGGCTGGCGGTGAATTCTTCCTGGCGGACCGGATCCAGAACAACGGCGTGTTCCAGGCGGCCGCGGTATTTGCACGCGATGCTGACGGCGAAGTGAGGAACGCCACGCACGAAGTTGGTGGTGCCGTCGAGCGGATCGATGATCCAGAGGTAGTCGGTGCCTTCGCCGCTGCCTTCGTGCAGGCCGCTTTCTTCGCCAAGGATGCCGTGGGTTGGATACGCCTTGCGCAGTGCAGTGATGATGCTCTGCTCGGCGGCGCGATCGATTTCAGTCACGTAATCTTTCGCGTCTTTTTCGTCGACCTTGATGGTATCCAGGCGCTCGATGGAGCGGAAAATCAATTCGCTGGCGCTGCGGGCGGCGCGCAGCGCGATATTCAGCATGGGCTGCATGGATGGATCACCTAGGTCGTTAAAGAGAGCCGGCCATTCTATTGGTTCTCTTGGATGATTTCCAGCGCGAGTGCAGACTTTGCCGCGCGTCCGGTCGGCTTGGCGTGGGCAAATCGGCGGTGCCCCGTCTCCTTTTAGTGGCGTATCCGGCGCGTCGGGCGCAAGGTTCGTGGCGTTGCAGCAAACGCTTCTGTAACATTCGTCCCCCTTTTCACCTGCTAGCGAGACTTCACCAGTGCTGCAAAATATTCGTGTCGTCCTGGTCGGTACCAGTCATCCCGGAAATATCGGCGGCGCCGCGCGTGCCATGAAAAACATGGGCCTTTCGCGTCTGGTGCTGGTTGATCCCGCCATGTTTCCTCATCACGAAGCCGATGCGCGGGCGTCTGGCGCGGGCGACATTCTGGAAGGCGCGCAGGTCGTGGCGACGCTGGAAGATGCGTTGGCAGGTTGCAACCTGGTGTTGGGCACCAGCGCCCGGGATCGCCGTATTCCCTGGCCGCTGCTCGACCCTCGCGAAGCGGGCGTCAAGACCGTCGAACATGCCGCGCTGGGCGAAGAGATCGCACTGGTGTTCGGCCGTGAGTACGCCGGCCTGACCAATGAAGAGCTACAGCGCTGCCATTACCACGTGCACATCCCTTCGGATCCGGAATTCAGCTCGTTGAATCTGGCTGCCGCCGTGCAGGTACTGAGTTACGAAACCCGCATGGCCTGGCTCGCGGCGGATGGCCAGGCGAGCAAGGTGGAGAAGTTCGAGGTCAATTCGGTGCGCAGTACCGAGCTGGCAACCATGGATGAGATGGAAAAATTCTATGAGCATCTGCAGTCCACCCTGGTCACCATTGGTTTCCTTGATCCCGAGAAGCCGCGTCATCTGATGGCGCGGCTGCGTCGTCTGTACGGGCGCTCAGCGGTGAATCGATCCGAGATGAGCATCTTGCGCGGCATTCTCACCGAGACCCAGAAAGCGGCCAACGGCGAACCCTATAAGCGTAAGGATCAGTGATGTTCGAGCGTTTGCGGGAAGACATTCAAAGCGTGTTCCATCGTGACCCGGCGGCTCGAAATGCGTTTGAAGTGCTGACCTGCTACCCCGGCATGCACGCGATCTGGTTGCATCGATTGTCCGGCTGGTTGTGGCGCAACGAACTCAAATGGCCAGCGCGCATGGTGTCCAACTTCGGTCGCTGGCTTACGGGGATCGAGATCCACCCGGGCGCGAAGGTCGGTCGGCGCTTTTTCATCGATCACGGGATGGGCATCGTCATCGGCGAAACTGCCGAGATAGGCGACGACGTGACTCTTTATCAGGGCGTGACTCTGGGCGGCACCAGTTGGAACAAAGGTAAGCGTCATCCGACCCTGGAGTCCGGCGTGGTTGTCGGAGCGGGTGCAAAGGTGCTCGGCCCGTTCACGGTGGGCGCCGGGGCAAAGGTCGGTTCAAATGCGGTGGTCACCAAGGCTGTGCCGGCGGGTGCAACCGTGGTGGGCATTCCAGGGCGGATCATCGTTAAGTCTGACGACGAGGCCGAAGCCAAGCGAAAAGCGATTGCCGAAAAGCTCGGGTTCGATGCGTATGGCGTCAGCGAGGACATGCCTGATCCCGTGGCGCGCGCGATCGGGCAGTTGCTCGACCATCTGCAAGCGATGGATGTGCGCGTGGAAGACATGGGCAAGGCATTGAAGAGCCTGGGCGGCGAGTATCGCGAGAAAGAGCTGCCGGAGCTGCATCAGGAAGTCTTCGACTGCATGAAGGAGCGTTGCGAGTCTGATGCTCCCCGCCCCTGAAGCAGTGCGCGGCGGCAGACGGCGCACGTGCCAATCCCTGGCGCGCTTTGCTATGATGCTGCCGCTCTTTTGCGGGTAATCCCGACTGTTCCACTAGGTCTTATAGTTGACTTAAATACTCGGGAATAGCATACTCGCCCTCATTCCGAACCTCCGCGGTACACGTCATGCGACTGACTACAAAAGGCCGATACGCTGTCACTGCCATGCTCGACCTGGCATTGCATGCGCAGCATGGGCCAGTGTCTCTGGCCGATATCTCCGAGCGGCAAGGGATTTCCCTTTCCTACCTCGAGCAACTGTTCGCCAAGCTGCGCCGCGGCAATCTGGTTTCCAGTGTGCGTGGACCGGGCGGCGGTTATCAGCTGGCCCGTCACATGCAGGGGATTCAGGTCGCTCAGGTGATTGACGCAGTCAACGAATCGGTTGACGCGACGCGCTGCCAGGGGCTCGGTGATTGCCATGCTGGCGACACCTGTCTGACCCACCACTTGTGGTGTGACCTCAGTCAGCAGATTCACGAATTTCTAAGCGGTATCAGCCTGGCCGACCTCGTCACTCGCCGTGAAGTGCAAGAAGTCGCCCAACGTCAGGATCTGCGCCGATGCGGTAGCAAGACGCAGCCACTGGACAAGATTGAAACATCCGCCGTTGAGTGAACGCAGATGAACGCGCGGCGCGCCTGCCCGATAGGAGATATTCAATGAAATTGCCGATATACCTCGATTACTCCGCGACGACCCCGGTCGACCCGCGTGTTGCGCAGAAAATGAGCGACTGCCTTCTGGTAGATGGCAACTTTGGTAACCCGGCGTCGCGCTCCCACGTTTTCGGCTGGAAGGCTGAAGAAGCGGTAGAGAACGCCCGTCGTCAGGTTGCCGATCTGGTCAACGCCGATCCGCGCGAAATCGTCTGGACTTCCGGTGCTACCGAGTCCAACAACCTCGCGATCAAAGGCGCTGCGCATTTCTATGCCTCCAAAGGCAAGCACCTGATCACCAGCAAGATCGAACACAAAGCCGTTCTCGACACCATGCGTCAGCTTGAGCGTGAAGGCTTTGAAGTCACCTACCTTGAACCGACCGAAGATGGCCTGATCACTCCGGCCATGATCGAATCGGTCATGCGCGACGACACCGTTCTGGTCTCGATCATGCACGTCAACAACGAGATCGGTACGGTCAACGACATCGCTGCCATTGGCGAGATGACCCGTTCCCGCGGTGTGCTCTTCCACGTCGACGCAGCGCAGGCGACGGGCAAGGTTGAAATCGACCTGGCCAACCTCAAAGTTGATCTGATGTCGTTCTCGGCCCACAAGACCTACGGTCCGAAGGGTATTGGCGCGTTGTGGGTCAGCCGCAAGCCACGTGTCCGCATCGAAGCCGAAATGCACGGTGGTGGTCACGAGCGTGGTATGCGCTCCGGTACGCTGGCGACTCACCAGATTGTCGGCATGGGCGAAGCGTTCCGTGTGGCCAAAGAAGACATGGCTGCCGAGAACGTTCGGATTCAAGCCCTGAGCGATCGCTTCTATCAGCAGGTTGCGCATCTGGAAGAGTTGTACGTCAACGGCAGCATGACTGCCCGTGTGCCGCACAACCTCAACCTGAGCTTCAACTATGTAGAAGGCGAGTCGCTGATCATGGCGCTCAAGGACCTGGCGGTTTCGTCCGGCTCCGCGTGCACCTCGGCTTCGCTGGAACCTTCGTACGTACTGCGCGCCCTGGGCCGTAACGACGAGCTTGCACACAGCTCGATCCGTTTCACCTTCGGTCGCTTCACCACGGAAGAAGAGATCGACTACGCCGCGCAGAAAGTCTGCGAGGCAGTTACCAAGCTGCGCGCCTTGTCGCCGCTGTGGGACATGTTCAAAGACGGTGTCGACATCTCCAAAATCGAGTGGGCGGCGCATTAATTCAAAGTCGCCACACCCTGCGGCACTTTGAAAACAGGTTTTCCGAGTGCCGCGAGAGCGACGTGTTGTAACTGATGAGGAATTGCACCATGGCTTACAGCGAAAAGGTCATTGACCACTACGAGAATCCCCGCAACGTCGGCAAGATGAACGCGGAAGATCCTGATGTCGGCACCGGCATGGTCGGCGCGCCGGCATGCGGCGACGTCATGCGTTTGCAGATCAAGGTAAACGAGCAGGGCATCATCGAAGACGCCAAGTTCAAAACCTACGGCTGCGGCTCTGCCATCGCGTCGAGCTCCCTGGCCACCGAGTGGATGAAGGGCAAGACTCTGGATGAAGCAGAGACCATCAAGAACACTCAGCTGGCTGAAGAACTGGCCCTGCCGCCAGTGAAGATCCACTGCTCCGTGCTCGCCGAAGACGCCATCAAGGCGGCCGTTCGCGACTACAAGCAGAAGAAAGGCCTGCTCTAAGCAGGGTCCGTTCCGCTGCGTTAAGTAACTTGCGTGAGGTAAGGAGTTCCGATGGCTATCAGCATGACCGAAGCGGCCGCCAACCATGTACGCCGCTCCCTCGATGGGCGTGGCAAGGGTGACGGCATTCGTCTGGGCGTTCGCACGACCGGTTGTTCCGGCCTTGCCTATGTGCTCGAGTTCGTCGATGAGCCGGAAAGCGAAGACACGGTGTTCGAGTATCACGGCGTCAAGGTGATCATCGACCCCAAGAGCCTGGTTTATCTCGATGGCACCGAGCTCGACTTCGTCAAGGAAGGGTTGAACGAAGGCTTCAAGTTCAACAATCCCAACTCGCGCGGTGAATGTGGCTGCGGCGAAAGCTTCAACGTCTGAGGCTTATCGTGGGTACTCCTTGTCACTTTGCTTTATTCGACCTGCAGCCGGGCTTCAATCTGGATCTCGACCTGCTGGCGACGCGTTACCGTGAGCTTGCCCGGAGCGTGCACCCCGACCGTTTTGCCGACGCCCCCGAGGCCGAGCAACGGGTTGCGCTGGAGCGTTCCGCCAGTCTGAACGACGCCTACCAAACGCTGAAGAACGCGCCGAAACGGGCGCGTTACCTGTTGGCGCTGAAGGGTGAAGTTCCGCTGGAAGTCACTGTGCAGGATCCCGAGTTTCTCATGCAGCAGATGCAATGGCGCGAAGAGCTCGAAGATCTGCAGGACGAAGCGGACCTGGCAGGCGTTGCGGTATTCAAGCGCCGGTTGAAGGTTGCCCAGGAAGAACTGAACGAAAGCTTCGCTGCCTGTTGGGACGATGCTGCACAGCGTGATCAGGCTGAAAGGCTGATGCGCCGCATGCAGTTCCTCGACAAGCTCTCCTACGAAGTGCGCCAGCTCGAAGAGCGCCTCGACGATTAACCCCGCGCCGTCCTTCTGGGGCGGCTCGCCAGTGATATCAGAAAAGCAATGGCTCTACTGCAGATCGCCGAACCCGGCCAAGCTCCAAAACCTCATCAGCGTCGCCTGGCTGTCGGGATTGACCTCGGCACTACCAATTCGCTGGTGGCTGCCCTGCGCAGCGGCATCAGTGAGCCGCTCCCCGACGCCAACGGTCAGGTCATCCTGCCGTCCGCCGTTCGCTATCACGCCGATCGCGTTGAAGTCGGCGAGTCGGCCAAGGGCGCCGCAGCGACTGATCCGCTGAACACCATTATTTCCGTCAAGCGCCTTATGGGGCGCGGGATCTCCGATGTGAAGCATTTGGGTGGGCAGTTGCCTTACCGCTTCACTGGTGGTGAGTCCCACATGCCGTTCATTGAAACCGTGCAGGGCCCGAAGAGTCCGGTCGAAGTGTCAGCCGACATTCTCAAGGTGCTGCGCCAGCGCGCTGAAGAAACCCTGGGTGGCGAGTTGGTCGGCGCGGTCATCACCGTTCCTGCCTATTTCGATGATGCCCAGCGTCAGGCGACCAAAGACGCCGCGAAGCTGGCGGGCCTCACCGTCCTTCGCCTGCTCAACGAGCCCACTGCGGCTGCCGTGGCCTACGGCCTGGACCAGAACGCAGAAGGCGTGGTCGCCATCTATGATTTGGGCGGAGGCACCTTCGACATCTCGATACTGCGCCTGACCGGCGGCGTGTTTGAAGTCATGGCCACCGGCGGCGACAGCGCGCTGGGCGGCGATGATTTCGACCACGCCATCGCGACCTGGATCATTGCTGAAGCCGGCCTGTCTGATGATCTCGATCCGGCTGCCCAGCGCCGCCTGATGCAGACGGCGTGCTCGGCGAAAGAGTCCCTGACTGACGCCGATTCGGTTGAAGTTGTCCATGGCGATTGGCAGGGCGTACTGACCCGCACGGCGTTCGATGCCCTCATCGAGCCAATGATCGCCCGCAGTCTCAAAGCCTGCCGTCGCGCCGTTCGTGATTGCGGCATTGAGCTGGATGAAGTCGAAGCCGTGGTCATGGTGGGCGGTTCCACCCGTGTCCCGCGAGTTCGCGAAGCGGTGGCCGAGCTGTTTGGCCGTCAGCCCTTGACCGAAATCGACCCGGACCAGGTCGTCGCCATCGGCGCTGCGATCCAGGCCGATACGCTGGCAGGCAACAAGCGCGATGGTGGCGAGCTGTTGCTGCTCGACGTGATCCCGTTGTCCCTGGGGCTGGAGACCATGGGCGGCCTGATGGAGAAGGTCATTCCGCGCAACACCACGATCCCCGTGGCTCGTGCCCAGGAATTCACCACTTACAAAGACGGCCAGTCGGCCATGATGATCCACGTGCTGCAAGGCGAGCGTGAGCTGATCAGCGACTGCCGTTCACTGGCGCGCTTCGACTTGCGTGGCATTCCCGCGATGGTCGCCGGCGCCGCTAAAATCCGCGTGACCTTCCAGGTCGACGCCGATGGCCTGCTCAGCGTGTCCGCCCGCGAGCTGGCGTCTGGCGTGGAGTCGAGCATTCAGGTCAAGCCTTCGTATGGCCTGACTGACGGTGAAATCACTCGCATGCTCAAGGATTCATTCCAGTACGCCGGTGATGACATGGTGGCTCGCGCGTTGCGTGAACAGCAGGTCGACGCCCAGCGTCTGCTTGAAGCGGTCGAAGGTGCGTTGCAGGCCGATGGCGAGCGCTTGCTCGATGCCGAAGAGCGCATGGTGATCGACATGCAGATGGAAGAACTTCGTGAATTGATGAAGGGCGATGACGGCCCGGCCATCGAGCTGCAGACCAAGCGTCTGTCGCAGGTGACTGATGCGTTCGCCGCCCGCCGCCTGGACTCGACGGTGAAAGCCGCGCTGTCAGGGCGCAACCTGAATGAGATTGAGGAATAACTGATGCCGCAGGTTACATTTCTGCCACACGCCGAGCATTGCCCGGACGGGATGGTTGTCGAGGCCGAAGTCGGCAAGTCGATTCTGGAACTCGCCCACGATCACCACATCGAGATAGAAAGCGCATGCGGCGGCGTCTGCGCCTGCACAACCTGCCATTGCATCATTCGTGCGGGGTTCAACTCCCTCGAAGAAGCGGACGAGCTGGAAGAGGACTATCTTGATCGTGCGTGGGGTCTGGAAGCGCAGTCCCGTCTGGCGTGCCAGGCCAAGGTCGGCACTGAAGACCTGACCGTCGAGATCCCGAAATATTCGCTTAACCACGCTGCCGAAGCGCCGCACTGATCGAGAAGCTGTCATGAGTTACGGTTGGAATGACGTACAACGCATCGCTGAAGAACTCGCCGAGACTCACCCCGGCGTTGACCCTTATTCGGTAGGGTTCACCAAGCTGCAACTGATGATCAAGCAGCTCCCGGATTTCGACGACACCTCTGGCCGCGTCGGCGAGAAAGTGCTCGAGGCGGTCCAGACGCTCTGGGCCGACGAAATCGACTGATCAGATTTGCACGTTAGGCAATAACATCAAACCCGCGTATAATTCGCGGGTTTAATTTTTCGCAATAATCACTGCTTCTGGAGTTACACCATGGCTGTTCAACGTACTTTCTCGATCATCAAGCCTGATGCTGTTGCCAAAAACGTCATCGGCGAGATCACCACCCGTTTCGAAAAAGCCGGTCTGCGCGTTGTCGCTTCGAAACTGAAGCAACTGTCCAAAGCCGAAGCAGAAGGTTTCTACGCTGAGCACAGCGCCCGTGGCTTCTTCGGTGATCTGGTTGCATTCATGATCTCCGGCCCGGTTGTCGTACAGGTTCTGGAAGGCGAAAACGCTATCGCTCTGAACCGCGAGCTGATGGGCGCTACCAACCCTAAAGAAGCTGCTGCCGGGACCATCCGTGCTGACTTCGCTGATTCCATCGACGCCAACGCTGTTCACGGCTCCGACTCCGAAGCCGCCGCTGCTCGTGAAATCTCGTACTTCTTCGCTGCTACCGAGGTAACCACTCGCTAAGCTATTGCTGCGAGTGAGGGTGAATCCATGACTGAATCAACTGGCAAAATCAACCTGTTGGGTCTGACCCGGCTGGAAATGGAAAAATTCTTCGAGTCTATCGGGGAGAAACGCTTCCGTGCCGGTCAGGTCATGAAGTGGATTCACCACTTTGGCGTCGATAACTTCGACGCCATGACGAATGTCGGCAAGGCCCTGCGCGAAAAGCTGCAGAGCCGCGCCGAAATTCGCGGTCCTGAGGTCGTCAGCGAGGACATCTCCACCGACGGCACCCGTAAATGGGTCGTCCGCGTCGAGTCCGGCAGCTGCGTCGAGACCGTTTATATTCCGCAGGGCAAGCGCGGCACGTTGTGTGTCTCCTCCCAGGCGGGTTGTGCGCTGGATTGCAGTTTCTGCTCCACCGGCAAACAAGGCTTCAACAGCAACCTCACCGCCGCCGAAGTCATCGGCCAGGTGTGGATTGCCAACAAATCTTTCGGCAGTGTCCCGGCTACCGTCGACCGTGCCATCACCAACGTGGTGATGATGGGCATGGGCGAGCCATTGCTGAACTTCGACAATGTCATTGCCGCCATGCATCTGATGATGGATGACCTGGGGTATGGCATTTCCAAGCGCCGGGTGACGCTGTCCACCTCCGGCGTGGTGCCAATGATCGATGAGCTGTCCAAGCACATCGACGTCTCGCTGGCCCTTTCGCTGCATGCGCCCAATGACGCGCTGCGAAATCAGCTGGTGCCTATCAATAAAAAGTACCCCCTGAAGATGCTCCTTGAGTCCTGCCGCAACTACATGGCTGCGCTGGGCGAAAAACGCGTGCTGACGATCGAGTACACGCTGCTCAAGGACATCAACGACAAGCCCGAGCACGCGATCGAGATGATCGAGCTGCTCAAGGACACCCCCTGCAAGGTCAATCTGATCCCGTTCAATCCGTTTCCGCATTCGGGCTATGAACGCCCGAGCAACAATGCGATCCGTCGTTTTCAGGATCTGCTGCATCAAGCCGGCTTCAACGTCACCGTGCGTACCACGCGTGGTGAGGACATCGATGCTGCCTGCGGCCAGTTGGTCGGGCAGGTAATGGACCGCACCCGTCGCAGCGAACGCTATATCGCTGTTCGGGAGCTGAGTGCCGATGCCGACGTGGTGCAGGTCGCTGCCGCTCGCAATTGAATGCGAATCTGACTGAGAGGATCTCTATGTCCCTGCGCGTTGCGCTGCTGCTCTGTTTTGCCACGCTGCTGGTCGGTTGTGTGTCCACCGGCAACGTCGATCCGCTGAGTACCAGCAAGGGGCGTGAGGAAGCTCGTCAGGCTTACGTGCAATTGGGGTTGGGTTACCTTCAGCAAGGTCAGATGGAGCGTGCGAAGGCACCTCTGAAAAAGGCACTTGAGCTGAACGGCTCCGATGCGGACGCCAATGCCGCGCTGGCCTTGGTGTTTCAGGCCGAAATGGAGCCGGAACTGGCGAACCAGTATTACGAGAAAGCGCTGTCGGCACGTTCCAAAGACGCGCGAATCCTCAACAATTACGGCAGTTTTCTCTACCAGCAGAAGCGCTACAAGGAAGCTTACGAGCGCTTCGAGCAGGCCGCCGAGGATAACCTATACGCCGAGCGCGCCCGAGTGTTCGAGAACCTCGGCATGACGGCTGTGATGCTCGGCAATCGCGACACCGCCCGTGAGCATTTCGACAAAGCCCTGCGCCTGGATCGTCAGCAGCCACGCGCGTTGCTGGAAATGGCTGAGTTGTCGTACGAAGACAGGCATTATGTGCCGGCGCGCGATTACTACGAGCGTTTCAGCCAGTTAAGCGAGCAGAATGCGCGGAGCCTGTTGCTCGGTACGCGGCTGGCGAAGGTGTTTGATGATCGCAACAAGGCAGCCAGTTACGGGCTGCTTCTAAAAAGACTCTATCCCGGTACGCCGGAATATCAGCAATACCTGTCGGAGCAATGATGAAAGCGGCGCATCCCGAAGTTGTAGCAGCCACTCGCACGAACCCAGGCGAAACATTGCGACAGGCCCGCGAAAGCAAGAACTGGTCGCTGCCAGATGTGGCGTTGAGGCTGAACCTCACTGTGACGTCCCTGACTCATCTGGAAGCGGGCGATTTTGACAAGCTTCCCGGCCACACCTTTGCCCGCGGTTATGTCCGTGCCTACGCCAAGCTGCTCGACCTGGATCAGGCTGCATTGGTCAGTGCGTTCGATCAGTACACCGGCACCGACGGCAAGGGCAGCAGCGTTCATGCTCTCGGCCGAATCGAAGAGCCGGTACGCCTGTCTCACAATATTCTGCGCATCGTCAGCCTCTTGCTGCTCATCGCATTGATCGGCGGCGGCTTCGTGTGGTGGCAGGATCAAGCTACGCTGCGCGGCAAGGAACCGACCAATCTGGGCATGGAGCATGTCGAAGTCGAAAGCGCCGACGGCACCACCCAGATCCATCCGCTCGACGAGCCGGAAGATCAAGCTGTCGCTCAAGGCCAGACCGCGTTGCCGTTGAACAACGCCGAGCCTGCGTCCGCGCCTGATGCACCTGCTTCCTCCAGCACCGCACCCGCCAGCACCGGCACCGGCACCGCCGTTGCAGGCGCTGTAGTTCCTCATAGCACGTCAACCACCGCCCCGGTAACACCTGCGCATGCAGCGTCGACGCCGACCGCGCCTGTCACCACTGTGGCGCCAACGCCTGCGACCACCGCGCCAGTCAACACCGCGCCGAGCGCAACGGCCGACGCCGCGCCTGTACCGGCAGGTGCCGGTCGCGTGCAGGTTCAGTTCGTAAACGATTGCTGGACCCAGGTCACCGATGGCAACGGTAAAGTGCTGATGAGCGGCCTCAAGAAAAAAGGCGACAGCCTCGACGTCAACGGCAAGCCGCCGCTGACCCTGCGCCTGGGCTTTGCTCGCGGCGCGCAGGTGAGTTACAACGGCCAGCCGGTTGATGTGGCACCTTTCACCAGTGGCGAAACTGCTCGCCTGAAGCTAGGGCAATAAGTCATGCACGGCGAATCTCCGATCAAACGTCGCGAATCTCGTAAAATCTGGGTCGGCTCGGTGCCGGTCGGTGGCGATGCCCCGATCGCAGTGCAGAGCATGACCAACAGCGACACCAACGACGTCGCGGCCACCGTGGCGCAGATCAACCGTCTGGAAGCCGCGGGCGTGGACATCGTCCGCGTATCAGTGCCGGACATGGACGCTGCCGAGGCCTTTGGCCGTATCAAACAGTTGGTCAAGGTCCCGTTGGTCGCTGACATTCACTTCGACTATAAAATCGCCCTGCGCGTTGCCGAGCTGGGCGTCGATTGCCTGCGGATCAACCCGGGCAACATCGGCCGTGAAGACCGCGTCCGCGCGGTGGTCGAGGCGGCCCGTGATCGCGGCATTCCGATCCGCATCGGCGTCAATGCCGGTTCGCTGGAAAAAGACCTGCAGAAGAAGTACGGCGAGCCAACGCCCGCTGCCCTGGTCGAGTCCGCGCTGCGGCACGTCGAGCATCTGGACCGTCTGGATTTCCAGGACTTCAAGGTCAGCGTCAAGGCCTCCGATGTGTTCATGGCGGTCGAGGCTTATCGCCTCCTTGCCAAACAAATCATCCAGCCGTTGCACCTGGGCATCACTGAAGCGGGCGGTTTGCGCTCAGGCACAGTGAAATCAGCCGTCGGCCTAGGTATGCTGCTGGCCGAAGGGATCGGCGATACCATTCGGATTTCGCTGGCTGCCGATCCGGTTGAAGAAGTGAAGGTCGGTTACGACATCCTCAAGTCGCTGCGCCTGCGTTCCCGTGGCATCAACTTCATCGCCTGCCCGAGTTGCTCGCGGCAGAATTTCGATGTGGTTAAAACCATGAACGACCTGGAAGGGCGCCTTGAAGATTTGCTGGTCCCGCTGGACGTCGCGGTAATCGGTTGCGTGGTGAACGGTCCCGGCGAGGCGAAAGAAGCCCACGTCGGTCTGACCGGTGGCACGCCGAACCTGATCTACATCGATGGCAAGCCGGCGCAAAAGCTGACAAATGACAATCTGGTGGATCAGCTTGAACGCTTGATCCGTCAGAGAGCGGCCGAAAAGGTCGAGGCCGACGCAGCGCTGATCGCGCGCGGCTAACCCAGTCTCCAAGGAATATTTGTGAGTAAGTCTCTGCAAGCCATTCGTGGCATGAACGACATCCTGCCGGACCAGACGCCGCTGTGGCGCTACTTCGAAGGCACGGTCTCGCGTTTGCTGGATAACTACGGTTATCGCCAGATCCGCATGCCGATCGTCGAGTTCACCGACCTGTTCAAACGCTCCATCGGCGAAGTCACCGACATCGTCGAGAAAGAGATGTACACCTTCGCCGACCGCAATGGCGATTCGCTGACCCTGCGCCCTGAAGGCACAGCGGCCTGCGTTCGTGCGGTCCTCGAACACGGCATCACCGGCGGCGGTCAGGTGCAGAAGCTTTGGTACATCGGCCCGATGTTTCGCCACGAGCGTCCGCAAAAAGGCCGTTATCGTCAGTTCCACCAGATCGGCGTCGAGGTGTTCAACCTCGATGGTCCGGACATCGATGCCGAGCTGATCGTACTGACCTGGCGTCTCTGGGGCCTGCTGGGCATCCGCAATGCCGTCAAACTGGAACTCAACAGCCTGGGCACCAGTGAAGCGCGCGGTCGTTATCGTGAAGCGCTGGTCGAGTATCTCTCGGCGCGTCACGAGCAACTGGACGAAGACAGCCAGCGCCGTCTGAAGACCAACCCGCTGCGTGTGCTCGATACCAAACACCCTGAAACCCAGGCAGTGCTGGTCGATGCACCCAAGCTGGCAGATTACCTGGACGACGAATCCCGGGTTCACTTCGAAGGCCTGAAGGCGCGTCTCGACGCGGCCGGCATTCCGTACGTTATCAACCCGAAGCTGGTTCGCGGCCTGGATTACTACAGCAAAACCGTATTCGAGTGGGTCACTGACCAGCTCGGCGCTCAGGGCACTGTCTGCGCGGGCGGCCGTTACGACGGTCTGGTCGAGCAGATGGGCGGCAAGCCGACATCGGGCGTGGGCTTTGCCATGGGCATCGAACGTCTGGTGCTACTGCTGGAAACCCTCGAGCAGATTCCCGAAGAAATCGCCCGTACGGTCGACGTTTACGTCTGCGCGTTCGGCGAGGCCGCCGAGCTGGCAGCGCTGACCTTGTCCGAGCGCTTGCGCGACCAGGCGCCGAACCTGCGTCTGCAAGTCAACGCCGGGGCTGGCAGCTTCAAGAGCCAGTTCAAGAAGGCCGACAAGAGCGGCGCGCTGTACGCGCTGATCCTTGGCGACGAAGAGCTGGTGCGCAAGGAAGTGGGCGTCAAGCCGCTGCGTGGTCAGGGCGAGCAACAAAATATTGCCTGGGATGCTCTGTCCGAGCACCTGGCCACCTGCATCTCGCAGGGTTGAAGCTGATAAAAGCCGATTTAGCGAATAGGAGTATTGGGGTGTCGAGTACCGATGATGATGAGCTGGTTGCCGTAAAGGACTGGTGGCAGCGTAACGGCAAGCCTTTGGTCACCGGCGGCCTGCTGGCAGTGATTGTGGTGTTGGGCTGGCAAGGCTGGCAGCGCTATCAGAACAACCAGGCGCAAGGTGGTTCGGCGCTGTATCAGCAA
Source organism: Pseudomonas sp. HP_01 (assembly GCF_055284355.1). NCBI lineage: Bacteria > Pseudomonadati > Pseudomonadota > Gammaproteobacteria > Pseudomonadales > Pseudomonadaceae > Pseudomonas > Pseudomonas sp. HP_01. The sequence continues at coordinate 141,944 of NZ_JBTOPV010000045.1, forward strand.
TTGCTGGAAACCGCACTGACGCCCAGCGGCCAGGCCGATGCAGGCCGTGTGGCCGAGATCGCCGGCAAGCTGAAGAGCGAATTCGGTGGCACCGCGTACGCCCAGTACGGCAGCCTGTTCGTGGCCAAGGTGGCTGTGGACACGGGCAAGCTGGATGATGCCGCGAACGAACTGAAATCCGTGACCGACAAGCCAGCCAACGCGACCCTGGGTGAAATTGCCCGTCAGCGTCTGGCTCGCGTACTCGCTGCACAGAACAAGGCCGAAGACGCGCTGAAGCTGCTTGACGGTCAAGCCGACCAGTCTTTCGCGGCCAGCCGTGAAGAGCTGCGTGGTGACCTGCTGGTTCAGCTGGGTCGCACCGATGATGCCTACGCTGCATACAAAAAAGCCAAGGCGTCGCTTTCCGAAGAAGCGGCTGTTGGCGGTTTGCAAATGAAGCTCGACGATCTGGCGAAAGGGGATGCGTGACGTGATTCGTTGGAAACATGCAGCATTGCTGGCTCTGGCCATTCTGGCCGCGGGTTGCAGCAGCAACAGCAAAAAAGAGCTGCCTCCGGCAGAACTCGTCGACTTCAAACAGGAAGTAACGCTGCAGAAGTTGTGGAGCCGTTCCGTCGGTGACGGTCAGGGCGACATCTACAACATGCTGGTTCCGGCCATCGACGGCGAGAACATTTACGCAGCTGATGCGAACGGTCTGGTCATGGCGATCAACCGCAGCAACGGCGACGTGGTCTGGAAAAAAGAGCTTGAGCAACCGGTTTCCGGCGCCGTCGGCGTAGGTTTCGGTCTGGTCATGCTCGGCACGTTGCGCGGCGAAGTCATCGTCCTCGACGAAGCCACCGGCGAGCAAAAGTGGAAAGCCAAGGCGACCAGCGAAGTGCTGTCCGCTCCGGCCACCAACGGCAGTGTCGTGGTTGCCCAGACGCAGGATGACCGGGTCATCGGTTATGACGCCGTCACAGGTGATCAGCGCTGGATCTACGAGAGCAGTCCTGCGGTTCTGACGCTGCGTGGCACCGGTGCACCGATTGCCACTCCTTCGCTGGCGATTGCAGGGCTGTCGACCGGCAAGGTCGTGGCGCTGGACATCAACAACGGCGTCCCGGCCTGGGAGCAGCGCGTTGCCGTTCCAACAGGTCGTTCCGAGCTGGATCGCGTGGTCGATATCGACGGCGGCTTGCTGCTTTCCGGCAACACGCTGTATGTCGCGACCTATCAGGGCCGCGTAGCCGGTCTGGAACTGCAGAGCGGTCGCGTGCTGTGGCAGCGTGATGCCTCGAGCTATTCGGGTGTGGCGCAGGGCTTCGGCAGCGTTTACGTCTCGCTGGCCAACGGCACCGTGGAAGGCATCGATGAGCGCTCTTCCACCGGTCTGTGGAGCAACGACTCGCTGGCCCGTCGTCAACTCGGCGCGCCGGAAGTGTTCTCCAGCTACGTTGCGGTCGGTGACATGGAAGGTTATCTGCACCTGCTGAGCCAGGTCGATGGCCATTTTGTCGCCCGTGAAAAGATTGACAGCGATGGCCTGCGTGCTCGCCCGCTGGTCTCCGGCAGCACCATTTATGTCTTCGGCAACAGCGGCAAGCTGGAAGCGCTGACGATCAAGTAGTGGCTGTCTATGCTTGGGAAGGTCGTGTTTTGGCTTCCCCAGGCGGCCCCGCTTTCATGGGGCCTGCGACGCTTTGGCGTTGCTCCGAACTCCGGCCGCTGCCTTGCAGCGGCTTTTGTATTTTCTGAAATAACGAAGTGGAGAGCCGCATGGTTCCCGTAATCGCCCTGGTGGGTCGACCGAACGTCGGCAAGTCCACCTTGTTCAACCGCCTGACCAGGACTCGCGACGCCATCGTCGGCGACTTGTCCGGTCTGACCCGTGATCGCCAATACGGTGAGGCCAAGTGGCAAGGGCGCTCCTACATCCTGATCGACACCGGCGGTATCTCCGGTGACGAGCACGGCATGGACGAAAAAATGGCCGAGCAGTCGCTGCTGGCCATCGAAGAAGCCGATGTCGTGTTGTTCCTCGTTGACGCCAAAGCAGGCTTCACTGCCGCCGACCAGATGATTGGCGAGCACTTGCGCAAGCGCAACAAGACGTCTTACGTGGTCGCCAACAAGGTCGACAACATCGACCCTGACATGGCCCGCGCCGAGTTTGCACCGCTGGGCATGGGTGACGCGATTCCGGTTGCCGGCGCTCACGGTCGAGGCATCACGCAGATGCTCGAAATTGCCTTGCGTGATTTCCCGAAAGACGCTGACGAAGTCGAAGAAGGCGAAGAAGAGGAAGTCGTCGCCGAAGGTCAGGAAGCCAAGCGCATTCCGGGTCCGAGCGAGAAGGACGGCATCAAGATCGCAATCATCGGTCGCCCTAACGTCGGCAAGTCGACATTGGTCAACCGCATGCTCGGTGAAGACCGCGTTATCGTCTACGACGAGCCCGGCACCACCCGCGACAGCATTTACATCCCGTTCGAACGCAACGAGGAAAAGTACACGCTGATTGACACCGCCGGTGTGCGCAAGCGCGGCAAGATCCACGAAGAAGTCGAAAAGTTCTCCGTGGTCAAAACCCTGCAGGCGATCAAAGACGCCAACGTGGTGATCTTCGTGATGGACGCCCGCGAAGGCGTCGTCGACCACGACCTCAACCTGCTGGGCTTTGCCCTTGAATCCGGTCGGGCACTGGTCATCGCGCTGAACAAGTGGGATGGCATGGTGCCAAGCGAGCGCGACTACGTGAAGGTCGAGCTGGAGCGTCGGTTGTTCTTCGTCGACTTCGCCGACATCCACTTCATCTCGGCGCTGCACGGCACCGGCGTGGGCAACCTGTATCAGTCGGTGCAGAACTCGTTCAAATCCGCTGTGACCCGTTGGCCGACCAGCCGCCTGACCCAGATTCTGGAAGACGCGGTCAGCGAGCACGCACCGCCCATGGTGGGCAGCCGCCGCATCAAGCTGCGTTACGCTCACTTGGGCGGCGCGAACCCGCCGTTGATCGTTATCCACGGTAACCAGGTGGAGAAAGTACCGAAGTCGTACGTCCGCTATCTCGAGAACACCTATCGCCGTGTGCTCAAGCTGGTCGGTACGCCTATTCGCATCGAGTTCAAGGGTGGCGAGAACCCGTATGAAGGCAACAAGAACACGCTGACCGACCGCCAGGTCAACAAGAAGCGTCGGATGATGTCGCACCACAAGAAGGCCGACAAGAAGCGCCGCGACAAGCGCTGATCGTGTAAAGGTCTTTCTCGGAAAAGGCGCCAGTGGCGCCTTTTTTTGTGCGCGACATCTGGGCTATCCTGCGGGTCCCCGAGCCCTCCAGGTGTCGGGAGTGGAGCAGGAAAACCCCATGATCACAAGCAAACTGCCGAACGTTGGCACCACCATCTTTACTGTGATGTCCCAACTGGCTGCCGAAACCGGGGCGATCAATCTGTCTCAGGGTTTTCCCGATTTCGATGGGCCCGACGCATTGCGTGAGGCTCTTTGCCGCCGCGTCATGGACGGCAATAACCAATACGCGCCGATGGCAGGCCTGCCGGCATTGCGCGAGCAAGTCGCCGCCAAGATCGCTCGCTGCTACGGCCGTCAGGTCGGCGTCGACAGCGAAATCACCATCACCCCCGGCGCGACCCACGCCATCTTCTGTGCCATTCAGACTGTTGTGAGCGCCGGCGATGAGGTGATCGTCTTCGACCCGTGCTACGACAGCTACGCGCCTTCGGTGGAACTGGCTGGCGGGCGTTGCATCCATGTGCAGCTCAAAGACGGCGATTTCGCCATCGACTGGGAAAATCTCACTGCCGCGTTGAGCCCTCGCACCCGCATGATCGTCATCAACACGCCGCATAACCCCAGCGGGGCACTGATCACGAGCGACGAATTGGACCGCCTGGCGGCGTTGATCCGTGACCGGGACATTTATGTGCTCAGCGACGAGGTCTATGAGCATCTGGTATTCGACGGGCTGCAACACGCCAGCGTGCTGGCCCATGACGAACTCTATCAGCGCGCCTTTGTGGTCAGTTCGTTTGGCAAGACCTACCACGTCACCGGCTGGAAAACCGGCTACCTCGTTGCGCCGCCGGCGCTGACCGCCGAAGCACGGAAGATCCACCAGTTCGTCGCGTTCTGCGGCGTTACACCGCTTCAATGGGCCCTGGCAGATTTCATGGCGGCGCACCCTGAACACGTCGACGAACTGCCGGCTTTCTATCAGGCCAAACGCGACTATTTTTGCGATCGCCTGGAAGCTTCGCGTTTCACCTTCACCCGGGCCAGTGGCACCTACTTTCAGCTCGTCGATTATTCGCAGATCCGCCCAGACCTCAACGATGTCGACATGTCCCTGTGGATGACCCGCGAGCACGGTGTGGCGAGCATTCCTATTTCGGTGTTCTACCAGAGTCCGCCCGAAGGCCAGCGCCTGATCCGGCTGTGCTTTCCCAAGCGTGAGGAGACGCTGCGTCAGGCAGCGGAGAAACTATGCGCGATCTGACCACGCTGCCCAATCTGAACATCGCGCTGGTCCAGACCACGCTGGTCTGGCACGACGCCCCGGCGAACCACGCCCACTTCGAAGAGCTGCTTGCCCAGGCCAAGGGCGCGGATCTGGTGATCCTGCCGGAGATGTTCACCACTGGCTTTACCATGGAGTCCGAAACCCTGGCCGAGCCCGAAGACGGCCCGACTGCCCAGTGGATACTGACCCAAGCCAGGCAACTGGATGCCGTGGTGACCGGCAGCGTGATCATTCGCGCAGCTGACGGCAGCCATCGCAATCGCTTGTTGTGGGCGCGGCCGGACGGCGAGCTGCTGCATTACGACAAGCGCCATCTGTTCAGAATGGCCGGCGAGCATGAGCATTACAGCCCGGGCGAGCGCCAGGTGCAGTTCGAACTCAAAGGCTGGCGAATTCGTCCGCTGATCTGCTACGACCTGCGTTTTCCGGTGTGGAGCCGTGACGCCCAGAATACCGATCTGCTGCTGTACACCGCCAACTGGCCGGGCGCTCGCCGTCTGCACTGGAACCGGTTGCTGCCGGCGCGCGCCATCGAGAACCTGTGTTACGTCGCCGCGGTGAATCGCGTAGGCATCGATGGCAAGGGTTTCGCGTACACGGGCGACAGCCAGGTGCTGGACTTCCAGGGCGAGAGCCTGCTGAACATCGGCGAGGCCGACGGCGTGTTTCAGGTCAGCTTGTCAGCGCAGAGCCTGGCGGCGTATCGCGAGAAATTCCCGGCCTGTCTCGACGCCGATACATTCGAGATACAGTAACGTCATAGAGTTGAGGGGCGGGTGGTCGATAGCGGTTGTACCCAGACAGGAGATCGGTATGACCACCATCAGCACATCCTCATTGAGTTCCTACTCCACCAGCTTCACCGTCGCGGTGAAGAAAGACGCCACAACAGCAGCGGCCGACAGCGACACCTCCACCACAGATGCCACGTCGGCATCTGCGTCGACCACAGCCACTGCGGCAGGTGGCGCTGGCGGTGCTGGCGGAGCTGGCGGAGCGGGTGGGGCCTCTGATTCTTCCAGCACCAGCGAGCAGGCCATCGAGAAGCTGGAGGAGCAGATCAAGGAAACCCAGAAGCGCTTGCAGGAGCAGCAACAGCAGCTCGCTGCCGCCCAGGGAAGTTCCGGCTCGGACGAGGAAAAGTCCGCACGCGTGATGGCCATTCAGGGACAGATCTCGTCGTCCACCGCCAGCCTGGCCACGGAGCAGGCGGCCCTCCTGCAACTGCAGAAGTCCGGCAGCATCAACACCACCGCCTGATTCACTGATTCAGACGCAAACCGCTCCATGACCTCGGTCGTGGGGCGTTCTTGCGTCTGCAATAAATTCGACTTCAGATGTTTGTACGCTGGCCGATACAAAGTGCACCTCATAAGGAGTTCATCATGACCACCATCAACACCAGTTCGTTGGGTGCTTACTCCAGCGTGTTTACGGCTGCTGTCAAAACCGACGACTCCACCAAGAGCGATGCCAAGACCGCCAGCGTAGAGCTGCGCGGTAACGTCTATGGCGACACCAAGGCGGCCGGAGCCACTGAGTCGGGCGACGCGCCGAGCATGAAGGAGGAGATGATCAAGCAGTTGCAGGAGCAGATTGAGCGAACGCAGAAAATGCTCCAGCAGCAGCAGGCTCAGTTGGCCGCTGTCCAGGGCAGCAAGACGCCGGATGAGCTGAAGGCCACGCAGGTCATGGCAATCCAGCAGCAGATTTCCGGCACCATGGCTCAGTTGGGGGCGCTGCAGGCTTCCCTGTTGAACCTGATGAAAGTCAAGGTCGACACCACGGCTTGATCATGCGGCTTACAAAGAAAAAGGCCCTGAAGCTTTCACTTCAGGGCCTTTTTGCATCGCAGTGAATCAAGCCGCTTTTGTCGCCTCTTCAGCTTGCAGCACGCCACGGTTGAGCGCGCTGAACAGGGCCTTGAAGCTGGCCGTGGTGATGTTCTCGTCGATACCGACGCCGTGTACCGCGCGGTCGCCATTCACGCGCAGTTCGATGTAGGCAGCGGCTTTGGCCGTGGTGCCTGCGCCAATGGCGTGCTCGTTGTAGTCCATGATCTCGACCGGCACCGGCAGACCGGCGACCAATGCTTCCAGCGCGCCATTGCCTGTGCCTTTCCAGCGCAGGTTGCTCTCGCTGTCACCCTTGCCGGTCACCTCCACTTCCACGGCGCTGTTGCCATTTTCTTCTTGCAGACGATGGCTGACCAACGCATACGGCTTATTGGCCTGCAGGTATTCACGCTTGAACAGCGAGTAAATCTGTTGAGCGCTCATCTCCAGGCCCAGACGATCGGTCTCGCCCTGAACCACCTGGCTGAACTCGATCTGCATGCGACGCGGCAGGGAAATCCCGTATTCCTGTTCGAGCAGGTAGGTGATACCACCCTTGCCGGACTGGCTGTTGACGCGGATCACCGCTTCGTAGCTGCGGCCAATGTCAGCCGGGTCGATTGGCAAGTAAGGCACTTCCCACGGCGTGCCGTCTTTCTGTTGGGTGAAGCCCTTGCGGATCGCGTCCTGGTGAGAGCCGGAGAACGCGGTGTGCACCAGATCGCCAACGTACGGATGACGTGGGTGCACCGGGATCTGGTTGCATTCCTCGACCACCTTGCGCACGCCGTCGATGTCGGAGAAGTCCAGTTGCGGATTCAGGCCTTGGGTGTACATGTTCAGCGCGACGGTCACGAGGTCGACGTTGCCGGTGCGCTCACCGTTGCCGAACAGGCAGCCTTCAACGCGATCCGCGCCGGCCATCAGGCCCAGCTCGGTTGCCGCGACACCTGTGCCACGGTCGTTGTGGGTGTGCAGGCTGATGATCACGCTGTCACGACGGGAAATGTTGCGGCAGAACCATTCGATCTGGTCGGCGTAAATGTTCGGGGTGGCGACTTCGACAGTTGCCGGCAAATTCAGGATCACCTTGTTCTGCGGCGTTGCGTTCCACACTTCGATGACGGCGTCGCAGACTTCCTTGGCGAACTCCAGCTCGGTGGCGCTGAAGGTTTCAGGCGAGTACTCGAACTGCCATTGGGTTTCTGGCTGCTGGGCGGCGTATTTGACGAACAACTGAGCGGCATTCACTGCGATGGCCTTGACGCCGGCTTTGTCCTGGTTGAAGACGATGCGGCGGAAGGACGGGCAGGTGGCGTTGTACAGGTGGACGATGGCTTTTTTCGCTCCGCGCAGGGATTCGAACGTCCGTGCGATGAGGTCTTCGCGGGCCTGAGTCAGGACCTGAATGGTGGTGTCGTCCGGGATGTGGCCGTCTTCGATCAGCGTGCGCACGAAGTCGAAATCGGTTTGCGAGGCGGAAGGGAAGGAGGCTTCGATTTCCTTCACGCCGACTTGCACGAGGGTCTTCCAGAAACGCAGCTTTTTGACCGCATCCATGGGCTCGATCAGTGACTGGTTACCGTCTCGCAAGTCGGAGCTGCACCAGATCGGCGCCGCAGTGATGGTCTTGGAAGGCCATGTGCGGTCAGGCAGGTCGATGACAGGAAAGGCGCGGTACTTCGTCGAGGGATCTTTGAGCATGGTCATGTGAATAATCCTTGTTGTACTCAGGGCCGAAAGAAGGCGGCCAGCCGGTTGATGCGAGAGTAGCACTGCGGGGTGAGCGTCGAGGCACCGCGTTCAGCTTTGCAGTCGTGCACTGACGAGGCAGAGGCAGCGATGTTGACGCATCAGAATGAGGGTGTGAGAGGTTTTCATGTCGCCAAACGTAACCAATGGGGTGAAAGCTGGCAAGCGGTTGGGAAAAATTGAGAGAAGTTACCGCTAAAAACACATGGTCAAGATGTTATTGCCGTATTTCGAGGGCTTGCGCGATTAAATTGCCGTAATGGTTGGGGCTGGTCCTAATGGGTGCTCGTGAGCAAGCTCAGCAGGATGTATGCATTCCAATTGTAGGACCGGCTTCAGCCGGGAAGGGGCCAGATTTCACGCCATCACATTCGCGATGAAGCGTCCGACGCGTTCCCGGCTAAAGCCAGTCCTACAGGGCCATTACCCCGGGCAAGCGTTACGGCTGAAACGCATTAATGAAAATCGCCGGATCCACCCGCGCGTCATTCAGGCTGATGTTCCAGTGCATATGCGGCCCCGTCGCGCGGCCAGTCGAACCCACGCGCCCGACCACGCCACCGCGCGGAACGGCATCGCCGACTTTCACGTCGATCTTCGACATGTGGCAGAACATGCTAATGAAGCCCTGCCCGTGATCGACGAACACCGTGTTGCCGTTGAAGAAGTAGTTACCGATCAGAATCACCTTGCCCGCCGCTGGCGACTTGATAGGCGTCCCGGCAGGGACCGCGAAGTCCAGTCCGGCGTGAGGATTACGCTCCTCGCCGTTGAAGAAACGTCGCACGCCGAATTTGCTGGAGAGCGGCCCGTCCACCGGTTTGTCCAGCAGAAGGTTGCTCGGCGTCACGGGACTGAACGTACGGTAGGCGCGGACTTGCACATCGAGCTCCTGCTCGATGCGCTTCAAGTCGTCCGGGTTCGGATTGACCTGACGCTGGTTCTTCAGGGTAATGCGCTGCTCCGGGTACTTCTTGTTGCCCACCACGAAAGGCAGGTTGCGGCCCCCGCTGCTGACCTGTTGCGGGCTGCCTGGCTTGATGGTCAGCGGGATGCCGACGATGGCCAGCCAGCGCGCGTCCTGATCCTTGACGACCAGCACCGGTTTGCCCTGCCACGTGGCCTTGGGCGCTTGCGCGGAAGGGCCGAGGTCGACCACCGCTACGCCGCCCGGTACCGGCTTGTTGAGCAGGCGGGAAATGTAGCTGTCGGCGTAGGCGGGCAGGGCAACGCACATGGCTGCACACAGTGAAAGGGCAGCAGTTGCCAGCGAACGGGAGAGAGAAGGCAGCATTGATCAATCCAGAAGTGAAAGGGTGACGGGCGTCAGATGATTGTCTTCGACGCGCACTTGCAGCTCGCCGTCCGCCAGCTTTGCCGTCAGGCGCTGACCCTGATGCGTCTGCTCGGCAGCGCGAACGGCCCTGCCGCGTTCATCCAGCAAAATACTGTAACCACGGCCCAGGGTCGCCAGCGGGCTGACCACGTTGAGCGTCTGCACCTGACTTTGCAGCTGCAGGCGACGGCTCTTGAGGTTTTCCTTGATCGCACGGGGCAGTCGCTCGGCGAGTACCGCCAGGCGCTGACGCAGAAACATCAGTGTGCGGCCCGGGTGTTGCGCGGCGAGGCGACTTTCCAGATGGCTCATGCGCACCTGGCGCTTGTGCATCTGTTGCTCAAAGGCCCGGCGCATGCGCATGTCAAGGTCGTCGAGCCGCTGGGCGCGCTGCCGCAGACGCTCGCCTGGGTGACGCAAGCGGCGGGAAATACCGTCCAGGCGCAATTGCTCGCGCATCAGCCGGTCCTGCATGCGGCTGATCAGTCGGCGCTCCAGGCTGTCAACCCTGCGGTGCAGATCGCTTGAGTCCGGCGCCAGCAGCTCAGCGGCGGCGGAGGGCGTCGGCGCACGCACGTCGGCGACGAAGTCACTGATCGAGACATCGGTTTCGTGACCGACCGCGCTGACGATTGGCGTCACGCACGCATCGATGGCGCGGGCGACGGCCTCTTCGTTGAAGCACCAGAGGTCCTCCAGCGAACCGCCGCCGCGGGCGAGAATCAACGCATCAAAGCCGCGGCCGTCAGCGAGCTTGAGCGCGCGCACGATCTGGCCGATCGCCTCGCGGCCCTGCACGGCGGTGGGAATCAGGGTGAGTTCGACCTGGGGCGCGCGACGGCGGAATACGCTGATGATGTCGCGAATCACCGCACCGGTCGGGGAGCTGATGATGCCAATGCGCTTGGGGTGCAGGGGCAGGGCGACCTTGCGCTCGGCGCTGAACATTCCTTCGGCGCTGAGCTTCTCCTTCAACGCGTCGAATGCCAGGCGCAGCGCGCCATCGCCAGCAGGCTCGACGGTGTCGAGAATCAGCTGGTAGTCCCCGCGACCCTCAAACAGCGAGACCTTGCCGCGTACCTTGACCGCCAGGCCATCTTTCAGCGCCTGACGCACCCGTGCCGCGTTGCTGCGAAACAACGCGCAACGGACCTGGGCGCCGGAGTCCTTCAGCGTGAAGTAAACGTGCCCGGAGGCCGGACGCGAGAGGTTGGAAATCTCGCCCTCCACCCAGATGCTGGAAAACACATCTTCCAGCAGCACGCGTGCGCGGCCGTTGAGCTGGCTGACAGTGAGGACGTCCCGGTCAAGGCCGAGTCTTGCGAAGGGGTCTTTGATCATGGCGGCATCATAAAGGCTTTGGGGCACGGGTCACCAGATGAGATCGCTGGCGGCGCGCGCCCCGACGGCCATACTTGACGTCACCGACAGCGCGATTAAGCTGCCGCCCCCCGATTACTTGTCAGACAGGCCCGTCATGGACACCCAAAGCATCATCGTCCCGCAAATCTCCAGCTTTCCTGCGCACGAAGCGAAGGCGCGGGCGATCCTGCGCTGGCTGGTGAAGCTGAACGTCGTCGAAGAATCGCTGACCACCTGTGGGCGCAGCTTCAACCGCATGGCCTACGCGGTTGCCCCGGGCGCGCGACGCTTCGTCGAAAACCCTGACGCCTTGCCATTCGGTCAACCGGTCAACGGTCTGGAAATCGTCCTCAAGCGCTGCATCTATACACCGCAGAAGGGTTTCAAGGAGGAGGCCGGTTGCCCGGAATGCCGGCGCGAGATCGGCGAAGCCCTGTTCGACAGCCTGGAAGACTGGATGCCGGGCCACACCGACAACTTCATGTGCCCCGAATGCCGCCATGAAGACGACATCAACGGCTTCCTGTTTCTTGAACCGTGCGGGTTCTCGAATCTGGGGTTCATCTTCAACAATTGGCTGGATGCCGGTTTCAAAAGCAGCTTTGTCGAGGCGTTTGCCGAACGGATGGACCGTCCGGTGTCCCACGTCAAAGTCAGGATGTAGATCTGCGCGGCTGTCATTGGGCGCCGTAATCCGGCTCATGCGTAAATAGCCTGATCTTTACATTGAGATACTGCAGGTGTCTGGGTACAATGGCGCGCTTCCATTTTCCCGCTCGGGAGCCCAGCGATGCTGCGTATCAGCCAAGAAGCCCTTACATTCGACGACATTCTCCTTGTGCCCGGTTATTCCGAGGTGCTTCCCAACGAAGTCAGTCTGAAAACACGATTGACCCGTGGCATCGAACTCAACATCCCCCTCGTTTCCGCCGCTATGGACACCGTCACTGAAGCCCGTCTGGCAATCGCCATGGCTCAGGAAGGCGGCATCGGCATCATCCACAAGAACATGACCGTCGAGCAGCAAGCTGCCGAAGTGCGCAAGGTCAAGAAGTTCGAAGCGGGTGTGGTCAAGGATCCGATCACCATCGAGGCTGACGCCACTGTTCGCGATCTGTTCGAACTGACCCGTCAACACAACATCTCCGGCGTTCCGGTCCTGCATGACGGCGAGCTCGTCGGCATCGTGACCTCCCGCGACGTCCGCTTTGAAACCCGTCTTGATGTGCCTGTTCGCGAAGTGATGACGCCGAAAGAGCGTCTGGTCACCGTCCGCGAAGGCGCCGACAAGTACGAAGTGCGCGATCTGCTGCACAAGCACCGCCTGGAAAAAGTCCTGATCGTCGACGACAAGTTCGCGCTCAAGGGCATGATGACCGTCAAGGACATCGAGAAATCCAAAGCCTGGCCACTGGCGAGCAAAGACGACCAGGGTCGTCTGCGTGTCGGCGCTGCGGTCGGCACCGGCAAAGACACCGGCGAACGCGTTAGCGCGCTGGTGGCTGCGGGCGTTGACGTTATCGTTGTCGACACCGCACACGGCCACTCCAAAGGCGTGATCGACCGCGTTCGCTGGGTCAAACAGAACTTCCCAGACGTGCAAGTCATCGGCGGCAACATCGCCACCGGCGCCGCTGCGCTCGCACTGGTTGAAGCTGGCGCTGACGGCGTCAAGGTCGGCATCGGTCCTGGCTCCATCTGCACCACCCGTATCGTGGCAGGCGTGGGCGTCCCGCAAATCAGCGCCATTGCCAATGTGGCTTCGGCACTGGAAGGCACTGACGTTCCGCTGATCGCCGACGGCGGCATCCGTTTCTCGGGTGACCTGTCCAAGGCCATCGTTGCCGGTGCCTACTGCGTGATGATGGGCTCGATGTTTGCCGGTACCGAAGAAGCCCCGGGCGAGATCGAGCTGTTCCAGGGCCGTTCGTACAAGGCCTATCGCGGCATGGGTTCGCTGGGCGCCATGTCCCAGGCCCAGGGATCGTCGGACCGTTACTTCCAGGACTCGTCCGACGGCGCGGAAAAGCTCGTACCGGAAGGTATCGAAGGCCGCGTTGCGTACAAGGGTTCTCTGACTGCCATCGTTCACCAGTTGATGGGCGGCCTGCGCTCTTCGATGGGTTACACCGGCAGCGCCGACATCCACGAAATGCGCACCAAGCCTGAATTCGTACGCATCACCGGTGCCGGCATGGCTGAGTCCCACGTTCACGACGTGCAGATCACCAAGGAAGCGCCGAACTACCGGGTCGGCTGACGCCTCCAGCCACAAGTTGATAGTTACTAGCTACAAGCGATCTGTAGCGGCACCGCCTTTAGGCCTGTCGCTACGGATCTGCGGCCCCTGACACCTTGCAGCTTGAAGCTTGAGGCTTGAAGCTGCTCTATCTAGAGTCCTCTCATGGCCCTCGACATTCACGCCCACCGCATCCTGATCCTGGACTTCGGTTCCCAGTACACCCAGCTGATCGCCCGTCGCGTTCGCGAAATCGGCGTTTACTGTGAACTGCACCCGTTCGACATGTCGGACGAAGCGATCCGCGAATTCGCCCCGAAAGGCATCATCCTCGCCGGCGGCCCCGAATCCGTCCACGTCGCTGACAGCCCGCGCGCGCCGCAGGCCGTGTTCGACCTGAACGTGCCGATCTTCGGTATCTGCTACGGCATGCAAACCATGGCCGAGCAGCTCGGCGGCCGCGTGGCCGGCTCTGAATTGCGTGAGTTCGGTTATGCCCGTGTCGACGTCGTCGGCAAGAGCCGAGTGCTGGATGGCATCGAAGACCACGTCGACGCTGACGGCGTTTTCGGTCTCGACGTCTGGATGAGCCACGGCGACAAAGTCACCGAGATCCCGGAAGGCTTCCACGTACTGGCCAGCACCCCAAGCTGTCCGATCGCCGGCATGGCCGACGACACCCGCGGCTACTACGGCGTGCAGTTCCACCCGGAAGTGACCCACACCAAGCAGGGCGGTCGCATCCTGTCGCGCTTCATCCTCGACATCTGCGGCTGCGAAGCGCTGTGGACCCCGTCCAAGATCGCTGAAGACGCCATCGCCCAGGTGCGCGCCCAGGTCGGCACCGACAACGTGCTGCTGGGTCTGTCTGGCGGTGTTGACTCCTCGGTGGTCGCAGCGCTGCTGCACAAAGCCATCGGCGACCAACTGACCTGCGTCTTCGTCGACAACGGCCTGCTGCGTCTGCACGAAGGTGAGCAAGTCATGGCCATGTTCGCCGAGAACATGGGCGTCAAGGTGATCCGCGCCAATGCCGAGGACCAGTTCCTCAACAACCTGGCCGGCGAAAGCGACCCGGAGAAGAAGCGCAAGATCATCGGGCGCACCTTCATCGACGTGTTCGACGCCGAGTCGACCAAGCTCGACAACATCAAATACCTGGCCCAGGGCACCATCTACCCTGACGTGATCGAGTCCGCCGGCGCCAAGAGCGGCAAGGCCCACGTCATCAAGTCGCACCACAACGTGGGCGGCCTGCCGGAAGAGATGAACCTGAAACTGGTCGAGCCCCTGCGCGAACTGTTCAAGGACGAAGTCCGTCGTCTGGGCCTGGAACTGGGCCTGCCGTACGACATGGTCTACCGCCACCCATTCCCGGGCCCGGGCCTGGGCGTGCGTATCCTCGGTGAAGTGAAGAAGGAATACGCTGACCTGCTGCGTCGCGCCGACCACATCTTCATCGAAGAACTGCGCAAAGCCGACTGGTACCACAAGGTCAGCCAGGCTTTCGTCGTGTTCCAGCCGGTGAAATCGGTTGGCGTGGTCGGCGACGGCCGTCGTTACGCCTGGGTCGTGGCCCTGCGTGCCGTAGAAACCATCGACTTCATGACCGCACGTTGGGCGCACCTGCCTTACGAACTGCTGGAAACGGTGAGCGGCCGGATCATCAATGAGATCGAAGGTATCTCGCGCGTGACTTATGACGTGTCGAGCAAGCCGCCTGCGACGATTGAGTGGGAATGATGGGACGTCCGGTATTGTCCGGCACCAACTAGCAAGAAATGCCCTGGAGCCCGCGTAATTGCGGGCTTTTGGCTTTTTGGGTTTGGCAAATTCTGGCAGCGTTTTGCATCGCCAAGCATGTATTTTTTATGGCATGGTACGGGGTACTAACTGCATCCGATGCCATGCATGATGCTTGATACCATGCTCCTCTTATCAGCGCGGGCATGGTATCGAGATAGCCAAGAGGCCCGGTTTGACTGGGGGAAACCCCATTCTTCCGCGCTTTTCAGAGCATGGTATTTTTTCATTAGAAAAGTGGAAGCCATGCTCACTGATACCAAGCTCCGAAACCTCAAGCCGCAAGACAAGATCTACAAGGTGATTGACCGCGATGGTTTGTACGTGGCGGTTACACCGGCCGGCTCAATCTCCTTTCGCTACAACTACTCCATCAATGGCCGGCAGGAGACCGTCACCTTCGGTCGTTATGGCTTGGGCGGGATCACCCTAGCAGAAGCACGTGAGCGGCTAGGGGAGGCGAAGAAGATGATCTCCGCAGGTAAGTCGCCAGCTAAGGAGAAGGCGCGTGCGAAGGCGCGCACGAAGGGTGCAGAGACCTTTGATGATTGGGCTGAAAAATGGCTGCGCGGCTATCAAATGGCGGACTCGACACGCGATATGCGCCGATCAGTCTATGAGCGCGAATTGAAGCCGAAGTTTGGCAATCAGAAGCTGGCTGAAATCACTCACGAGGACCTGCGAGCGCTGACTGACGCGATAGTGGAGCGGGGGGCGCCTGCAACCGCCGTCCATTCGCGTGAGATCGTGCTACAGGTCTTTCGCTGGGCCATTGAGCGTGGCCAGAAGGTTGAAAACCCCGCGGATTTAGTAAGGTCTGCCAGCATTGCCAAATTCGAGCCACGCGACCGGGCTTTGACGCCTGATGAAATCGCGCTGATGTACCAGTACATGGATCGGATCGGAACGGCAACGTCGGTTCGTGCCGCAGCCAAACTCCTGCTGCTGACGATGGTGCGTAAGAGCGAGCTGACCAACGCGACGTGGAGTGAGATCAATTTCAGCGAGGCGCTATGGACGATCCCCAAAGAGCGGATGAAGCGCCGCAACCCTCATTTGGTGTTTCTGTCCCGGCAGGCGCTGGATTTCTTTATCGCGTTAAAGACCTTGGCTGGAGGTTCTGAGTACGTTCTGCCGTCACGCTGCGACTCTGATTTGCCAATGAGTGCGGCTACGATCAATCAGGTACTGACGCTGACCTACCGTCTTGCTCAAAAGGAAGGGGTACCTCTAGGAAAGTTCGGCCCCCACGACCTACGCCGCACAGCTAGCACGCTGCTGCATGAGGCGGGTTACAACTCTGACTGGATCGAGAAGTGTTTGGCGCACGAACAGAAGGGGGTGCGAGCCGTTTACAACAAGGCTGAATATCGCGACCAGCGCCGTGCGATGTTGCAGGATTGGGCCGATATGGTTGATGAATGGACGCTTAAGAAATCTCGTAAAACAAATGAGTAGCAAAAAGGAACCCGCCAGAGGCGGGTTCTTCTGAGTTCTGTGTTCAGTCTTTACTTCGTCTCTTTTCCTCTAATTGACGCTATTGCTTCAAATGCTCGCTCATAAACACTCACAGGAGGCTTTCCGAAACTAACGACTGATGGAGAGAGCATCTCTGAGTATTTTACAAACTTTTCTGGGTCGTTATTTGCAGCCAATAGCGCGCTAGCTTGCGAGTCATAAAGCTCTGCTAGCTGTGAGTAATACCTTATAAAGGAAACTGCTGTCTGGAATAATAGAATTGAAACAGCTATAGCACCAAATGTAAAAGCCATAGACGATACGGAGCTTGTCCATTCCGGTGTTTCAGGTACGAATGGCTGTTTCGAATACGCTGTCTGGGTGCGCTCATAGAAATTCACCAGTTGCTCAAGCTCGCTCATGTAGGCGGTGCGCTCATCCATTGTGAAACTTTCTTCCTTGAAGTCTTCGCCATCCATCCGCCTTCCCATGTTAATGATGCTGTCAGGATAAATTTTCTCGAGAAGATCGTTGGATTTGCGTAAAAATAATCCAGGGTCACGCATTTTGTTAAAAGAGATTTTCTCGCCAAGTTCTCGGAGTGAGTATGTCCTTGTCTGACTCGAACTAAACACAGCCGCCACTGCAAGACTCATTAAAATTAATAAGCCCAAAGCTATATATAGTCTTGCTGTCCTAGAACGCTTGGCTCGCCTTTTTAAGTCTTCTATCGCTGCTGTATAGCCTGAATTTACGTTGAGTTCCGTAGCACTTTCCATGTAATAACCGCTCTGTGTAATTTAGGTGGTTTGTATTGTGATGCCTAAGATGGTCTGTAAAGTTCCAGATTTGTAAGAAGCCGCCACGACGCGAGGACGCGAAAATAACTAGGCAGCCATTTTTCTTCAGAAGCAAGGGCCGGAAAAAGGGAGGCTGCTGGTCGTGGATAACTGTTTTGCCGTTAATCATGTCCGAAATCTGGTCAGATCAAATGCAAGTGACTGGATGCGTCGAATGCAAACGTTTGGGCCTATGTGTGCGATGACGCAGTTTGACTCACTCATGCTTTCTAAAGTCTAAAGCAATCAGGAATTGAGCGAAGAGCTTTGGATACTGCTTGGCGCTCGATCTCCAGTCTGCGAGCTATTTCTGACTGGTTGAAGCCGAGTTTTTGCAGTACGAGGATTTGCTTTCTTCGGTCTGTCAGCTTCGCGTCCACCATTAGTCGAGCGAGATTTCTTAGCTCCGCTTCGTCCGCTAAGTGTAGGGTTCGGCTAAGCATGTATCGAAAGATATACGCGTCGAAGAGCTCGTCACCTGACTTTGCCTTAGGCTCTGCTCGTATCGCGCATTGTCTGCTCAATCTCGCCAGTTCAAGGTCAAACTGCGCTACGGCCCTTTTTGCTTGCCTATACGCAGGATTCCAGCTGCCATCATGCGTCTTTGGACGATGCGTTGTGCAGTAAAGGTTGCTCAGGCGTAGGTGTTCGTCGGGGTCGCGCTGACCCTCACCAGTAGCGAAGGATGCTAGCTCGGCTTGACTGCCACAGAACCTACAAAAGCCTTTCAAGCGCTGGCTGTTTAAGCCGCCTACATCTTCAGATGACGGTTTCTTGCGCTTACATGCCATCACCAATTCGATCAGCGTCTCGAGCGTCCCAATAAAGCAGCGATCTTTCTTCGACTGTTGGTCGTGGGTCAAAACAAAGGCACGTAGCAGTTGCCGCTGCAAGCGGATCATGGCGAGAAACCCTACCAGTTTCATGATCGCACTGAACGCCACGCCCGTACCGGCTCCAGGTATATGCCCTTGGTAGCGCGCAGGAATTTCTTTGGCGTACGCCGCGACGGTCGGGTCGATGAGTTCCTCTACTAGCCTCGTGATGGGATAGCGTTTCGAGGCCGTGGAGTAGGCGCTCCAGCGGTCACCGAACTGTTTTATGGCCTCTGAAACGGTGGCGTCACACCCTTCCCAAATGGCTATGGTTGATTGTTTTTTCATGTCAACCATTTTAGCCAATCATTCCGTCGAAGCAATAGGTACCCAAAGGCACGATCAGGCACTCATTCGCAGTGACTGGTAGGGCCTAGCAATGCATACATTGAATAGAAAACTCATCGACAAAAAGACGCTCCTGACGATGATTCCGCTGTGTGAGCGCACGATCTATAACTTTGAGATGAAGGGGAAGTTCCCGCGCCGAATTGCGTTGAGTAGCCGCAAGGTCGTCTGGGATTTAGCTGAGGTTGAACAGTGGATAGATACATGCAAGGAGGCAGGCCGCGCGCGTAGGCCGGGAAGGGCGGTCTAAGCGGTGCGGGGTGCTATCCCGCAGCTTGCGCTGTTCAGTCCTGGGGACGAGGCGCAGATGTATCACGATAGTACTAGGAGCGGGTTTTTCTCATTGCTCGTCGATTCTCGTGGTGGAAAGCGGCAGTCCTCTCATCGCTTGGCCGACATGCCAAAGGTGCTAAATCTGTTGGACAAAAAGATTGACACTTGGATTTCGCAGGCTGAGTTCATTCGGCCCAATCGGCGCGTCGTCAATCTGTTGCGGCTGGGCCTGCTGTTCGCTGACCTCGATACCTACCGCGTGCCCTCGTTAGCTAGCCGCAAGCCCGACGAGCTGGCCGCCTCCGTGCTGTTCCTTTGCGCCGACACGGGGTTGCCCGCGCCCTCGATACTGATCTACAGCGGCCGAGGCATACAAGCCAAATGGCTGCTTGAGGGCACGATACCTCGCCAAGCCTTACCCCGCTGGAACGCCTGCCAACGCTACCTTGTAGATCGCCTTGCCCACGTCGGCGCCGACCCCATGGCCAAGGACGCTAGCCGCGTGCTGCGCACCGTGGAGACAGTCAACAGCAAGAGCGGCGAGGTCTGCCGCGTGGTTCACGTCCAGACGGGAACCGATGGCCAGCCAATCCGCTACAACTTCGAGTATCTGGCTGAGACACTGCTACCGGCGGCCCGCTGGACTATCGAGCAGCAACGGCAGGAACAGGCCGAGAGCCGCACCAAGAAAAAGCCGTTCCTTTTGGTGCTCGGAGGCAAAGCCGACAGCCTGCGCGGATTCTCAGGCCGTCAGCTTGCTTGGGATCGCCTCGAAGACCTGCGCAAGCTGGCCGAGCTGCGCGGCGGCGTCGGCGAAGGCAGCCGGATGCAGCACCTGTTCTGGCGGCTCAACTTCCTGCTGCTGTCCGGGGCGACTAACAGCAAGCAGATGTATCACGAAGCGGCCGCACTGGCCCGCGAACTCGATCCGCACTGGAACAGCCGTTCCAAGGAATTGATGACGCTGTTCAGCAAGGCCAAAGCCTACGAGGCCGGGGAGAAAGTCACCTTTGGAGGCAAAGAGTTCGCGCCCCTTTACACGCCCAAGAACGACACCCTTATCAACCTGTTCAGAATCACCACCGAGGAACAGCGGCAGCTCAAAACCATCGTCAGCCAGGCCGAGGCCGCAGAACGTCACAGGAAGCGCGAGGAAGCGCGCCGACGCGCCGCAGGTGCGGTAGGCCGGGAAACCTACGAACAAGCGTCCCTGACCCGCCAGAAGCCTTGGGATGCCCTTGGGATGAGTCGCCGCAGTTGGTATCGAGCAGGTAAGCCAACGGCCTAGGAGCCAGAGACGAGTCCGTGCGTATTACACACAGAAAAACTCTCGGGCTTTTGATATCAACACAGTCTGGTTTGCACCAAAGGCGGAAGGATCACAGGGATAGCGGTAGTTGGCACAAGTCCGTGCGTATTACTAATGGCGAAGCCCCCGGGGTTTTGACGGCGGCCCATTCGCGCAGGTTATCCGCAGCCTCGCCTCACCGATTCTTCTTCCTTTGAGGGATGTTCGAAGTCCGTGCGTATTACCAATGTTGCTAATAGCTCATCGCTGAAAATGGGCGGGGAGTGGTGATGCTCCCGCCCTTACTGCTGGATGAGCTACTGGTGATTCTCGGGGGCCTCTCGCCTTTGAGCTTTCTGCACCGTTCGTATCGCCCTCAAAATTTGTTGGGCCTGGGCTGCACTGCTCTTGCTACCCAGTAAAGGGAGGCGATTCAGATGCTGCGCTCCGGAAAACATGTGAAAGGAGGCCGAAAGGGCCAGCGGACTAACTCGAAGCTGCATAGCAGTCCATTGTTGATCCAGTCTATCGAGCAATGGTCCATGGCCTTTGCTGCGCAGCCATCTACCGAGCGCCCATAAGGCGATTGCGGAGGAGGATGCGAACATGGCGAATCCTGCGAACTTCAATATTGCCATCATGCTTCTTTCTCCGGTTGGTCGTTGCTTGAGGCGATTCCTGGCACATTTAGCGATGTCAGTTGGTCGGGTGTGGAATTGCTTTCAGAGGCCGGACGAATAAGGTTGGACTCTGCTTCTGCAGCATCTCCGTTATGGGGCGGAACGGTCGTATTGGACTCATCAGAAGCTGGTGATGAAGAGCCGGCACCAAGAGAAAAAGAGTGCGCGTTCTCCATGCCCGGCACGGCAATTGCCGCCATTACTCCGAGTGCCTTTGCTCCGCCATTGGCTGCTTGGGAAAGTGCGCTGCCGGATCTGACAACGCTCCCTTGCTGCGTCGCTTGTTGGTCTTTGTCATTGCTGCTCTGGGCGTTTTTTCCAGCCTGCTCGGTGGCCTGCTTAGCGCTGCTTGCCGTTTGCTGTGGGGCCGCGCTCCCACCTACTCGAGTACCGGACGCCGCTGCCCCTTTGGCTGCTGCTTGTCCGCCCGTGCTTGTACCGATGCCAGCGGTTGCACTGCCGCTGGAGGCGGTCGCTGCAGGCGCACCGGCAAAGCTGGAGTTGATCGAGGTGGCCAGACCGCCGCCCGCCCCACTGGCACCGGCGGCAACGCCCGTCCCAGAAGCGCCGAGAGCACCAGCAGCAGGAGCGGCAGCCCCAGCTGTGGCGATAGTGGCCGCTGCTGCTGCCGCCCCGGCAGCACCAGCCACTGCCATCCCACCAATGGCCGAGCCGCCGCCCATTGACGTGCCGCTAATCATGCCGCCGATTAGGTCAGGAATCGTCTTCGTCAGGTAGCAGCACACCAAGGCTAAACCGACCATTGTCATCAATGAGGCTTCGTCGTTGGTGTAGGCAGCCAACCATTCTTTGGCCGACTGTACGATCAGTCCGACGATCAGAGTCAAGACGAACAACTTCGCGCCGATTGCCACGGTGAACCGCATGGGCGCAATCGCGAAATCACGTGTCCATTGCGAGCCACCAAAACCGTAGAACAGCACTGACGCGTTGATGATTACGTAGGCCTCTACGAGCGTCACAAACATAAAAGCTGCGATAAAGGCGAAGCACGCCAAGACCAGTATCGCGCATACTGCGATCAGAACTCCTTTGCCCGGAGAGAACACTGAAATGCCCTTCACCATAGTGCGGCCAAAGTCCAGGGCTACCGCGAGCATATCGCCGGGTTCTAACGCTCGGCCAAGACCGCTCGCTGATGCGGCCGCGTCGCGGAAGCTGTCAACAATGGCTGTCGACCATTCCACGGAGTAGGTCATTACTGCCAGGAAGAAACCGATCACCATGATGAAACGCAGCAGCTCTCCGACTATCTCGCCCAAATCAGCTTGTTTCATGACCAGAGGCATGAACGTCCAGATGAACTGGATGGTGGCGAGCAGCCAAAATAATCTTATGGCGTAGTCGTCCAGCTTTCCTGACCACTGATGAGACTGCTGCAAAACAAGATCTAGCAGGCCCTGAACCGAGGTGTCGGCATGGGACAGGTCTGTTGCAGCTATAGCATTTCCGGCCAAGGGCATGCTTGCTAGGGCAATAAACAAGAGCAGGCGACGTTCCATAATCAGTACCCCTTAACGCCGCCGCGAGAGTTAGGACGTGCCTCAAAAGCACCATCTGCGTCATGCTGCTTCCTCTGTTGATCAGATGCCACAGCACAGTCGCTATCGCCTTGAATGACCACAGTGGCAACTGAGCTCACAATCGCGGCCACGGCGCAAATGAGGATCATGACCCATTTCGAGATAACCATCTTCAGTACCCCTTCACACCGCCGCGTTTACTTTCACGCGATTCAAATTGCTGCTCGGCTGCTTCGCTAGCGGCTTTTCGGTCGCCTTGCTGAGCCATGTAATTGCCCTGCATATTGATTTGCGTGGCCACCAAATCACGCAGCTTTTGCAGTTGCTGCACGTTCTGCGAAGCTATTTCGTTGCCCGCCTGAATGGCTTGCATCCGTCCTGCGGCACTTTGCGAACGGGCCACCATGCGTTGGAGTAGGGCGTCTTCTGATTGGAAAGTGCTCGTATTGAGGTTCGCCGCTTCCAGTGCTGTTTTGGCGTTGTCGCGGCCTTGCTCCGACCATTCTTTATAGCGATCTCGCATCGGAGTTTGTGCCGAGTTTGCCGCTTGCTGAAGGTAGGATTCAAAGCCTGGAAACGCAGTATTGAACTGTATATCCATGTTCTCTATTTGACGGCCCAATGCCTGCGAACGTTGATAGATGTTGACCGCACTTTTAAGGTCGGCAGCGATGCTCCCGAACATCGAATCGGGTAGACCAGTGCCTTGTGTGACCATGTTTTGGTACTGCTGTATCTGCGTTTGAAGTTGCTCGGCTGTGTTTAGGGCGGTGTTGACCTGTTCGGCGTACTCGAACATCTGTTGATAGAGCGTCGAGCAATTTGCGCAATAGATGGCGTAAGCAGGGGAGGGCGCAGTGTAAATACTCACTCCGACTAATGTGCTTGCCATCACGATAGCAAGCCTTACGTTTCGACCTAACTTTCGGGAGGCATAAGCCAAGGGTTTTCCTGATTTCAGCTCCATATCGAATTCCTCATCTGTGAAGCTCGAGCTTTGATTATTAACTGATATGGAGCGATTATAAATATGCGGATAGTTTTCTATCCGCCTTCAGTTGGTTGGAGAGTCCCAAAAGTCTACCGAAATCAACAGAGGGGAGGCGCCCTTGGTCTGCGTGGGTGATTGGGTGTGACAGTATTTAAGTAAGGCAATTTAGTGCAATTTAGCGAAATTAAACGCAACTCAAGGCAACTCAAGTATAAAAGCTTGGGGTGAGAAGATTTTTGGCTATGTAATGCTGTAAAGAACCGAAAATTGCCCTAAATTTATTTGAGCTGCATATATTCAGACGGCAAGATGTGTGTTGTACCGGTACGGGCAAGCCCGAACTGGTACAACACCACCCTTACTCACCTGCGGCTCGACGGTGTCTTGCTCTGCGAGGCTGACAGCCGCTACCGCGACTAAGAAATCAAAGAGAGGGATTAATGTCTTCGGAAAACGTTGCAAATGAGCCGAAAAAGAGCTCTCGGGGAACGCGTCCACGGCGTGAGCGGATCGAGGTGTGGGTGGACGCGCAGGAGAAGGTGGAACTGACACGGAAGGCAGCCGCAGCGGGGATGTCGAGCGCCGCTTTTTTGAGAGCTGTTGGTCTAAATACACCAATTCAAGCACGAGCCGATCTTGACGCTGTACTCGAACTTGTAAAGGTAAGCGGTGATCTTGGCAGAGTTGCAGGTCTATTGAAGTTATGGCTTGCAGAGAAGCGGGGGCAGGGGGCGCATCCGGTTGATGTTGAAAATGTAATGATAGAATTTCGAAGGTTACAGACTTTGATTGTTGGTGCAATGAGCGCGATTGTTTATGCACGAAAATGACGATGGCAAAACACTAGGCTGCATTGAGCAGCCTAGCATGGCCTAGATGACCTTAGGTTTTTCCCTGTCCTGTCAGTCTCAGGTATTCGGAGTCTGCGATTCCGATTCTCATCCAGTTTCGTACCAGTCCTGCCATCTCGCTTGCGGCACGCGTGTATCTGATTTCTCCGAGCCAATGAAACTCTTTGCCCTCAGAGTCAAGGAGCTTAAAGCTTTCGTCCTCGGATTTCGTTGTTAAAACGCGCTGGACAGAGGAATCTGGTGTAAAGAAGAAAGTCCTGATAACAGGCCTTTTCGAGTCTAGACTCAGTAGAGTCTCTTCGTCGCTACTCTCTTTAAGAACAACACCATATCTTTTGTTCTCGATTTTTGCGGTTAGAAAAACAAAAGGTGTATCAGTTTCTAGTCGAAGGGTGTCGCATGCTGGGGTTAGGCAAATCAAGTACTCAAAAATTTCAGGTGTTGTTTCGCCCTTGTCGTCGGTTTGTGCATCTTTGACTTTGTGTTTTACCAAAGTGCCTGTGGTGAGAGAAGGGCGCCAGGCGTCAGTCCCATGAAGTTTGGAGCGTCCATATGCTTCTCTTTTCAAAGCTACTAGCCTTGCAAACTCATGCTGGGATTTTTTTGAATCGTCATGAGAACCTGCCAAGGCTGAAGAAATAAGATGGCGATGATCTTTGGTTATTTTTATTTCATTTGTGTCGCCGTAAAAGTAGTTGTCATCTTTAATGCCGTTCCTGAGCATTTCATCAAGTAGCGCAAAATCAATACTTTTCTTGCCGGCGGTTTGATCTTGGATGTTTTTTTCATTGGCTGCGAGCCACTTGGAAATTGGTTTTAAATCAAGGAAGCGATCTGCTACGGACTCTATTCCCAGTGCGGCATCGCACTCTGCTACGAATAGTTCTCGTAACATTTCTGAAACATCACCCGGAGGATTGGTAATTATATAGTTTGAAACATATGCCGCATCTAGCCATTTGCCAAATCTTGTAAGCATATGGTGCGCGCTTTTGCGAATGGCACCAACGGCTGCCATCGAAAAAGCTGGAATCAAACCATCTGCGAATCGCGAAAAAACCTTGATGAGCTCAGATGGAAGTTCTGAGGCCGAGGTTGTCGCCTTATTCCTCATGATAACTATAGTGTTGGCGCCTACTGCACAGAATCCTTCATCATCAAGGTCGCTAAGATGAATGCCGCCCTTGTGAATATATTCTTTAGCATCGTTAAATATCTCGCTCTTTAATGGTTCGCCTGTGTAAATACATATAAGTCGCAGTCTGCCATTTTCAAGCGAATCTGATTCAGATATCTTCTGAAGTATCTGGAGTGTTAGTGATTCATCTTGCTTTTTCAGATACCAGTCTATGATTACTAAGTCTGAGACCTTAGCGGCAGCTTCCGCACGGTTAATCTTCTCTACATCTTGGGTGTCATTATCATCTGGCAGAACAAAGGCACACGCTATCCCTTTTGATGCGAAATCATCAGAGATTGCGCGAACATCCAGGTCGTGACGATTTTCCGACGCGACGGCATCTGGAATGGTTAATTCGGGTAAGTCTTCCCCTAGCCCGTTATCTGGGGATTCTGGCATAGAGGTTTCTATGTGGTTTTGTTTGACCCACGGTTCGTTGTCTATGACCACTGCAGTTTTTAGGAACTCTTTAACCGCACTTTGAATATGCTCGCTCCAGATTTCATTAGAGCTTGGAGGAGAGACTTCAGCCGCTGCCGCTACACTTTCCATATTATTCATCATTCATGTCCATCGAGTAGATCTTAAACTGAGGGTTTTGGTTAATTCCCGAGCGGTTGAGCTCAATGCTAAAGCCTTCACGACTCAGAGCTTCGCGGCTTACAGCAAGGCCCATTCCTCTTCCTCCAGCTTTTTGGGTTTCGCCAAACTCAAATATTCGCCGCTGCAGACGCTCCTCGATCCCCGGTCCGTTATTTGATATCTGGAAGCCTTCAGTGTCCGCATCCAGTGTTATTATTTTTTCGCCCTGTGCGCGGCTGTCGAGCCAGTAGATAGCGTTATCCACTATATTTATAAACGCCCCTATAATGGCTGAGGATTTACAGCTTACTTTAAATCCTCTAAAAGGAAGCGTGGCCTCAAGCCTTATATTAGAAGAGGAAAGTTTTTCCTCGAATACATTACGGATGACATTTAGGATTTCGCTTCCTGATATGTCCACTGTCGAACGGTGCATTCGGCGACCTAGCGGGTCTAAGACTTTGAGGTATCCATCCAAGTGTTCGATGTGGTCACGTAATTTTTTGTAGATTTTGGCAAGAGGTGGGTTTTTATCAGCCCAGGGTTTAAGCTCGGACATAGCGCTGCGTATGCCGCGAGCAGCACCCTCGAACTCATGTTGTAGAATGCCGACTGACATACCCATTTGGGCAAAGTCTGAGTAAAATTCAACTTGTTCTTCTAATAGTTGATTTCGTGATTCAAGTGCTCCAAGCTGATCGTCTAAGGTCTCACGAATTTGTACACTGTCCGAGAGTTCTATCATTTGCCTCTTCAGCGATTCAAGTAAACTGCTTTCGTGCGACTTTAGTGCGGTAATTTTTTGTTCGGTTTCTCGACGCAGGGCATCTAGTTTTTCAGGGTGCTCGGCAGATTTTTTAGTGAAATCGCTGATAAGCTCTTCCATGTTGGCGCGCAGTTCAGAAAACTCTTCCTTCAGTACGTTTTGAACTGTGCTCTGCATTTTTTCACTAGCATTTGCGGCTTCGCGACGAAGAGAGACTAGATCTCGTACTGTCGCATCTTTCTCTCTTTCAATATCTTGGAGAGCTAGGGCCCTTAGCTCGGAGAGGGCAATGCGCCCTTTGTTTCCCTTAGCGATTATCTGGTCCGCTTCACTCCGGAGGCTATCCAAGGTTTCAATAGCTAGTTGCTTGGATACCTCTTCATATGCGAACCAGTCTTTTTGCATTCGCCTGGTCAGCTGGAGCCCTCTAGGTAGTGAAAGCTGAGCTTGGCGTGTGAGCTTTGCTATGCGTTGCTTTATGTCCGCTTCAAGAAGCCTAGCGCTGTACGCAAACTCTTCATTTGATTTTATTTTTGATAACGTTTCTATTTTTTCCGAAAGGTCGTCTAAAATGGATCTCGATTCGGTTTCAAAGTGTCCAGAGTTGTAAAGCTCAAAGAATAAATCCAAATGTTTTTGAAATTCGTTTCTTCTAGAGTCCGCTTTTGCTTTTTGCTTTTTTAGTAGCTCAGCTTGTGCTGCAAAAAGCTCCTTTCCTTCGGTATAGTCTTCACCCTGAGGTGAGGTGTTTCTGAAAAATTCATAAGCTAATTGTTTGAAGAAGTTAACTAGAATAGAACGAAAATCGCGGTATGCAAGATTTTCTCTGAAACCCTCTCGACCTGCTTTCTCGGTCAGTGACCCATTTGCGGAGTGCTTTATCTCGACGTAGCCGAAACCTCGGCGATATGAAAAGAACCAGTCCTTCGCTGAATAAGTTCTGCGCTTTTCAATATCTAGCCAATCCACATCAGAGTTGCCATAAGGCAAAACTCGGATTCCATCTCTATAAATATACAAACCACCTACTCGGTCGGTTTTAGATGACATTTCTTGCCAGTCGGCCGGGGTTAGTCGGGATTCGGTCGGCCTACCTTGAACGTATCCGTATCTGAATGAAAAGGGGCCGCACCTAGGCGCTCGCCCTTTGCCATCTATCCAGTTACATACATAGGGGCGAGGTTTTCCATAGATTGAAACAGTGCCTACGAATTGACCCTGTTCATTGAATTTACCCTCGAAGTATTGGTCGGTTCGGTTGAAGTCTTCGCTGGTAAAAAAGCTTTTGGGACCAATACGTTCATGCGGTCCATCCGCTAGATGGTCTCTGAACTCAGTCTTTATAACTGGTTCAAGTGTGGACATTGCGTTCGAAAAGCCCAACAGGTTTCTTTCAAGCTTTGATGACTCACGGTCGGTGCCACTATCTATATCGTCGTCTAGCTCTGGAGCAACTGGAAGGACGATAAATGTGGTGCCATAGCCGTTACCTGAGAGGGAAAGTGGATCCTCTCTGAGGCTGCCATCACTTTGTGCATTTAGTGTTTTATCTAGCATGTCAGGTCCAATGGTCCTGACCTGTTCCAATGTTCCACTCAGCTCAGTAAAGGCTTCCGAAGATATCTCGGCCCTTAGGTTCTCTAAATTTTTGGCAACACTATCGGCGAGGCGGCATATGTCTTCACGGGTCGGCAATGTTCCATCAGGAAATTCAGCCAGAGGAACATCAATTGCACTAATATCAAGACCTGGTTGCTCAAAAAGCCCCCAATGTACCAGCGCAACCACTAGATTTTTCAATCCGTCAGGACGGCTAGCCCTCGTCATGAGGATTGTAACTGGTGCGATTACCGCAATCGCCAGCCTTCCTATTCCTTTCTCCCCCATGATTGCGCGCTTTGGAAGGTTCTTAGGGCCCCGCCATTCATCGTCATCAGAGCCATTCTTTGAATTATTGGCGTTGACCCGGGATTCTGTGCCGAGAGTGAGCCAACGGTTTTCAACATCGTGACGGGTCATGCCATATCCATCGTCACGCAGAACCAACACGCGGTTTCGCCTGAAGTAATCGACCTCGACTCTTTCCGCATAGGCGTCATGCGCGTTTTTAAACAACTCATGGATCGCATTGGGAATACCAGCGATCTGCTGTCGACCGAGCATGTCGACAGCTCTAGCTCTAACCCTGAGCTGTGTCATTAAAGGCCCCTAGATTTATCAATATTGGACTGCGAGCCACCAATACCAGCTCCGATTTTGGCAGATGATCCTTTTGGGGGCTCGCGCCGTCGCGACCTTCCGGTACGGTATCTAGCGTCTGCTAACCGATGGATCAATGGCTCGGCAGAAGCCATCGCCCCATGGCTTTTGGAATCGTACCGTGAACGGGACGATGCTGCCAAAGCATACGGTGACGGGTGCTGATGCGGAAATTGTGTAGAGCGCCTGAACGGCGCTTCAAGCGTTGAGTGCTGCCTTTAGGCTACATGCGATACCAAACATCATTTTGGGTGGTACCGCGTTGCCGATCTGCATCGCTACTTGGCTGGCATTGCCATGAAAGACATAGTCGTCGGGGAAGGTCTGCAGTCTAGCTGCTTCTCTTAGGGTGATGGCTCTGTTCTGCACCGGATGAGCAAATCTGCCCCGGGTTATGTCCGTGCAACCAGTAGTAAGTGTTGGGGCAACATCAGACCATTTCATTCGGCCATAGGTGTCTGAAAACGCGCTTTTTTTGGCATTCTTGTGACAGGCAAGCTGAAGATGTGGGGGTAGAGCATCTCGACCGCCTCCGTCAATGGGAATATGGCGTAGACGCTCGATGTTCAAAGGCGAATGCTTGCGCGCGTAGTGCAGTGGGTCGGTTCCGACGGCTGTTCGGCCTACTGGGGGCACAGGCAAGTCGCTGATAGTTTCGCCAACGGTCGTCTTGCTGACTCTGGCAATGCTAATCGCTTTTTGCAGATCAACTCCCTTAGCTGCAACCAGTATCATCCGAGTTCGCCGTTGGGGTACTCCCAGCTCAGCTGCATCAACACGCATCGGGTCTGCCACTTCATAGCCGGCCTCGTTTCGAAGCCATGACGTAAATTCGTCAAAAATATCAGTCGATGCCAGCCCTGGAACATTCTCAAGGAAAACCAACGAAGGACTGAAGCGTAGGATAAATTTTTTGGATTCTGCTACTAGGTCGTTTCGACTGTCGTTGGCGCTTTTGTGGCGGTTTTGGCTACTGAAGGGTTGGCAGGGTGCGCATACCACTAGAAGGTCGAGCTTGCAGGGGATCAGATCGGCGAAGTCGTCAGGGTTTACCTGTCGAATGTCTTTCTCCAGCAAGCGCACTGAGGGATGATTCGCACGGTATGTGCGGCATGCCCCTGCTTCATAATCCACAGCGCCCACCACCTCGAATCCAGCCTGTCTCAACCCCAAGGAAACAGCACCGGATCCGCAGAATAGATCCAGAGCGATTGGCTTTTGGGCGCGCGGAGGCATACGATTTCCCTGACGGTTAAGAGTGTTCCTACACCCAGATTAGGGACAGGTAACTGAGGCGGTGGTTTGCGGTGATGCTATGCGTAACTGGCTGTGGAGTCTAGATTTTTGTGGTTTTTTGCCCCTTCAAAAGTCAGCTCAGCTACCGGTAACCAGTGATGAGAACGCCGCCCAGCTACCGCCCACAGTCGTGCCTTCATGTCGAGTATCAGTGCTTATGGATGTCGAGATGGTGAGCAAATGCTCTCTACATAAGGAAAAGATAATGCTAGACCGATCTCATGATGAAGCGATGGTTGAACAGTTTCGTGCTGATCCATCGTATGCGTTGGCATTACTTACAGAGGTCTTTCTCGCAGGCAGCCCGGAGGAGCAGACCATCGTATTGCGCCAAATCTCAGCGGCGTTTGGGTCGAAATGATTATTATGCGCTAGGCTAATGAAGCGTGGTATTTTTCATGGTATTTCTATAGTTAAGGTGGCTTTTTCTCCGTAATTCATGGGGGTTTTTGAGCTTTTTTATAATAGAGTGGGAGTAGGTCTAATTTTTAAGTGTTTGATTTTTATATTAATATTATCAACGTTACGAGAGTTTCCACGTCATTAATGGCGTTGGCCGTGGTGTGCAGCGTAGGCATCCTCAGTCAGCTATATCGATACCATGTTCGGTTGGGTGATGCCGACATGGTATCAACGGTGCTTAGCCGCTCTGAGGATGTTATTGCTTTCGGCAGTTCTGATTCGGCGACAATTGCGGTGCTGGCTCACAGCTCACGCTGTGCAAGCTATCTGCCCCCTGAAGGGCTACCGACCGCGCAATGTGTAGCAGACACATGCCCGATGTCTTGCCGCGTTCAATGATTGGCTTATGATACGGCACCGCCGCCGTTGGGGGATTTCTGCGTCGATGAGTACCGAGGGTTTCGCCTAGGCCCAAAGCTGGTCACGACGGATAAGGGACAGGCTTTTGAGTTGGCATTCAAGCACCGCCAGTTGAGTAGTGAGTCAGTGCCCTACCGGCCCTGTGATGCTTTGCAATAGACGTTCAGCAGGCTTTACCGCCAGGCCCGTATTAAGCAGGGATCGTCCCATAGCGGGAGGCGGTCAATGGCGGCAAAGGTGCTGGCTGCAACAGGTGATGTGGAGATCGTACAGACGATCTTGGGACATTTGTTTCTTGACCACAGCAAGCCCTATTTGACCGTAGATCAACCGACGATTCGTCGGGCATTTGAGGTTGCTCTGGCACAGGCGTCCTCTAGAAGTATCATTCGGCACTGCGCTTCAATTCTGGAGCGCAGCGTCGGTGGTCGTATTGTCCTCAAACTTAATAAGCATGCGATCGGCTTCATAACGCTTCCGAGAACTGACGATTTCGGCGTGGGTATCCGGCGCACAGAATTCATTGCTTTGGCTGCTGAGGATACTCAGCGGTTCGGTGGTGGTGTCCTTTCGTCCCGACGCTACGTAGTCGGCGAAGTCGGCATATATCAGCATTTGCCGAGCGAGCACCCAGCGGTAATGGGAATAAATGGAGCTGGATTTCAGCAACTGGAAACTCATATCGGTGTGTTCAGGCAGTGCACCGATACGGCTGCGGTCGAGTTCGTTCAGCACTTCATATTTGGTAGACACTAGATAAATTCTTGGGTCGGTGCCTGCCTCTAGTTCTCTAGGACTGGGATTGAACGCCCAAGCCTGGCTGATCAATGCGCTGGTCTGCGTATCCTTGGTGACGTAGGCCGCTAGGCCACCACCGAGCGAATAGCCGGTGACTACGATGCGCTTGCCTTTGACACGAGGATCTGCTGCGGTGTCCTTTACGTATTTGATGGCGTCCGTTAGCTGTATTGGCCAGATCCAGAAATTGTGCAGCAGGTAATCCCTTATTTGGTCAGAACCGCGAAAAGCGATGACCACTTCCGGTGCTCGTGCGGGATCTTTCGGGGTATATAAATAGGTCACGGCCTGGAAGCCGCTACTCAGATCTCTCTCCAGGCCAAGTTGTGTCAGCTCTACTGGCCTATCGAAGTCAAAGACCTCCTTAGGCTCTTCACCTTGCAATGAGAGTGCGGAAGCCACTGCATAGATGTACCCGGCCTTGGCCAATTGCAAGCGGTCGACCAAGCTCTTGGCCAGGGGCTCTTGATATTCCTTGACCATGTCGAGGTAGCGCTCGTTGCACTAATAACGGCCTTCGGGCCGCGTCCAGTTGGTAGGCAACATTCGATACACCGCGCACCCCTGTAACATGGCGAGCGCAATGACTACGCAGATACGCAAGACATTTGGCATCGCATGCTCCACTTGGGCAAGGGTATTGGTGTCCCTTGCGTATCCTAAGCTTCACTAATCGGTGGCGCATCAACACAATTAGCTACGTGAACACATTTTTGCCATTTCACTCTGACCAATGTTATGGCGGTGAGCTGCACCTCTGGCGCTCAGATGGTGTAAACCCTATTGCGTCAAGGCAGAGGAGACTCCCGCGCCAAGTCACACAGCTGGACCTTCGAGCCCCGCCGTCAAACTGGGGCTCCGATCATTCGCGATCAAGGCACTTGCCCGGTCACTGATAGATCCCACCAGGCCTCAAAGATTTTCAGGGCTGCCAGATTGCTGCTCGCCTCATTGATCGCCATGTAATAACCCCGCGCGGTGCGATGCTCCAGATCCAATGGCTGAACCAGCTGCCCGCTGTCGATATAGCTTTTAAGCATCCCGACGCAAGCGAGCCCGATACCCCGTCCCGCCAAAGTGGCATGGATCTGTTGTGCGTAATTGTTGTACGCAAAGCGCGACGGGGGTAGCGGCCCCTCATAGCCCATCTGACTCAGCCAGGTCGACCAGTCCACCACTGGCCAGTTGAAACCGCGCCAGTGCTCGTGATCCAGATGCAAAAGCCTTTCACCCACAAGGTGCTCCAAGCTCTCGATACGTTTGCCTTGCAGGTAAGCGGGGCTGCACAGAGGCACCATGTTTTCGTCAAATAGCCGAGTCATGCGGATGTGTTGAGACTGGCCTTCGTCACCGCAAGTGAACGCCACATCGATTTGTTCTTCGCGCAAATCCACCTCGCGGTCCAGTGCCAGGATGCGGATCGGCACTTCGGGGTGCGCTTCCTGAAACGCCTCCAGGCGCGGCATCAGCCAGTACGTCGAAAAACCGATGGTGGCGGTGATGGTCAGCGCTTCCTGAGTACCGCTGCGGATGTCGTTCGCGGTCTGGGCGATACGCTCCAGGCTCTGATCAACGGCGGCATACAGCCTTCGACCGGAGGCCGTGAGACTGACGCGACGATGCTCCCGGACGAACAGATCGTGGCCGAGAAAATCTTCGACTTGTCGTATCTGGCGGCTGACCGCGGCTTGCGTGATGCAGATCTCATTGGCCGCTGCGGTAAAGCTCAAAAGACGCGCGGCGGCTTCGAAAATCACGAGGCCATTGAGTGGAGGAAGGCGACGCCGAAGCTTTTCCATTACCAGAAGTTATCCAAAGTCGATCAATAAATTGTTTGTTACGCCGTCTCGATCATGGCCATATAGCCATCAGGACGGCAGGCACGACCGACTACCCTTACGTTGCCCCAACATTCGATTCTGCGGCCGTGCCATTACCAAGCTGCATCGAATTTCTGGAGATAAGCTAATGCGCGTTAAGAAAGCATTCAAGGTTTTAGTAGCGGTCATGGCGTGTTCAGTGTTGCATGTGATGCCAGCCAGCGCCGACCAGCCGCCTATCCGAATCGGCTGGATCAACTGGGCGGACGCGGAGATCACCGCCAAGCTGGCGGCGAAAGCGATCGAGGATCAGACCGGGCGTCCGGTCAAGCTGGTTATGGCTGATCTGGGTATTCAGTTTCAGGCGCTGGCCACCAAGAACGTCGATGTCGTTCCCATGGTGTGGTTGCCCGGCGCTCATAAATCCTACTGGGAGAAATACAGCAGTCAGGTGGAAGACCTCGGCGTGATATACGACGGAAAGATCGGCTGGGCCATACCAGATAGCATTCCAGCCAGTGAAGTGTCGAGCATTGAGGACCTGAATAAACCCGGCATTGCCGAGAAATTCGGTAATCGCATCCTCTCGGCCGAAGCCGGCAATGGTCAGTACAAGTTGTCCGAAAAGGCCATCACTGAATACGGCCTGAAAGGCTACAAACTCTTGGCGTCGTCAGAGGCGGGCATGCTGTCTGAGCTTGCGCGAGATCAGAGTCGCGAAAAATGGTCGATCATCAACGCGTGGAACCCCCATTGGATGTTCGCCAAATGGAAGCTTCGCTACCTCACCGACCCGAAACAGATTTTTGGTGGCACCGAGCACATTCACGTGGTTTCTCGTTTGGGCTTCACCAAGGACGAACCGAAGGTCGCCACATTTCTGAGGCACTACACGCTACCGCTGAGCGATCTGGAAGCGATGCAGATGGAGGCCAAGGACAGTTCCGCCGATAAGGTCGTGGACGCTTACTACCTGAAAAACAAAGCGCGCTTCGCTGCGATGTTCAATTGACCGGGGCACTACGCCCAGCCTGATGCTTCAACCCTTTTGAATCGATACCTGGCACACGGTCGCGCCGTTGTGACGCCCCCTTGTGCCCGCAATTCACTGTTTCAAAGGCAAACCCCACCATTCTGGTCAGGAGATACATCATGAAAATGACTGATTTTAAAGTACTGACGTTCGACGTCGTTGGCACACTGATTAACTTCGAAGCTGGCATCCTTGCCGCAGTGCGCAATATTGGCGGGGCCAAGGCCCATGATATTTCGGATGACGCGATCTTCGATGCTTACAAGCGTGCCGATGATGTATATCGGGGGGAGATGCGTGCGCCCAATCGGTTTATGTACACCATGAGCGACATCTATCAGACTTTTGCTGCCGAACTGGGCTTGATCAGCGACAAGGAGGCAGGTGATCGTTTCCAGGCGTCAGTGGTGTCTTGGCCTGCCTTCGCCGACTCGGTGGATGCGTTGGCACGCCTGCGCAAGCATTTTCGTCTGGTGGCCATGACCAACGTCGACCGCACGTCGTTCTCGGCGTACCAGTACACACTGGGTCACCCGTTTCACGACAGCCTGACCTCGGAAGAGACCGGCGTTCACAAACCCGATCCTTTGTACTTCGCGTTCAACGAAGGGCGTCAATCGGCAGCAGGCTTTCAGAAGCGCGACATCCTGCATGTCGCTCAGAGCCAGTA
Source organism: Pseudomonas sp. HP_01 (assembly GCF_055284355.1). Lineage (NCBI taxonomy): Bacteria > Pseudomonadati > Pseudomonadota > Gammaproteobacteria > Pseudomonadales > Pseudomonadaceae > Pseudomonas > Pseudomonas sp. HP_01. The sequence continues at coordinate 177,172 of NZ_JBTOPV010000045.1, forward strand.
TCACGATATCGGCGTGGCGAGCGAAGCGGGTTACACCACCTGCTGGATTGAGCGTCGCCATGACATCGAAGGCTATGGCGCAACGCCGGTCCCTCCGAAAGTCACCAAGCCAGACTTCCATTTCCATTCGATGCAGCAGTTTGCAGATGCTGTCGAAGCAGAACTGGCTAACCCCGCCGCCCGCGTTTCTTAAGGACGCCCCGTCATGACTGCGCGCCCCCTGTTCCCGGATGTAGCGTCACTGTGGCAGGAAACGGCCATCGATCCACCGGTCTTCAAGCCTTTGGAGGGAGATCATCAATACGATGTGGTGATCGTCGGTGGTGGCTATACCGGACTGTCTACAGCGAGGTATCTGGCCGCGAAAGGACTGTCGCCGATTGTGTTGGAGGCCAGCCGGATCGGATGGGGAGCGAGTGGTCGTAACGGTGGTGTAGTGTCGGCTAAATACCGCCTGCCTCTGAGCCGAGTCGCCGCGCGCCATGGCCTTGAGATGGCGCAGATCATGCGGCGGCTGTCCCTTGAGTCAGTGGAACATATCGAAGAGCTGGTGACGGCTTACTCGCTGGAGGCTGCGCAGTATCGTAAGAATGGCAGCCTGCATTGCGCGCACAACGCGACTTCCCTGGCGTACTGCGCACAGGAGGCGCATTGGTTGGCTGCCGAGCTGGGCGAGCGCTCTTTGCACGTTATGTCTGCCAGGCAGATGCAGGAAGAGACCGGCTCCCCGGACTTTGTCGGCGGGGTGCTGGACACTGGCGGAGGTCTGCTTCACCCGCTGAATTTTGCAAGAGGCTTCGCCCGTGGCCTAAAGGCAGAAGGCATAACGCTGAGTGAGTCATCACCGGTCACAGGTATACGCCGGGTTGCGAACGGTGTCGTAGTGCACACCTCGCATGGGACGGTCACCGCGAAGCAGGTGGTGCTGGCTACCAATGGCTATTCCACGTTGACCTCTGCAACAGATGCAGTTCGCCAGTGTGTGGTGCCTTTTCGCTCAGCAATGTTGGCAACGGAACCTCTGACAGGGCAAGAGCTGCAGCTGCTGAGGCATGCTCGCAGCTACACCGAAACCCGCCGAATGATGCGCTGGTTTCGCATGGCTGGCGACCGTCTGCTGTACGGCGGTCGCGGAGCTTTTGGTACCGATGATTCGAGTACTGCATACGAGGCGCTTCATAGGGCGATGATTAAGCAGTTCCCGACGTTGGCCGAGACTGCGATCAGCCATCGATGGTCGGGGCTGGTGGCTTTGACGGTCGACAGCGTGCCGCAGGTGGGCCGTCTGGATGATCGGGTCGTGTATGCGATGGGCTACAACGGCACGGGTGTGGCGATGTCTTCGTACATCGGCAAACACGTTGCTGAAGTCGTCGAAGGTACCCGACCGGAACTGGGATTGATGCGGGCAGACAGCGTTCGCCGCATTCCTTTTTACCCCTTGAGGGTGCCTGTGGTTCGGCTGGTTGCGGGCTGGTATCAGTTTCTGGATGCCATTGGCCGTTGATCCGGCCTGGCACAAACCCTCGGATACAGGCGATGAGTTCGTCTGCGTCAAAAAAGGAAGGTAAAGACATGGCCATGCTGTTGGAAAGTGAAATCCATTGTCTGAAGCTCGGCGCCGATCTGGCGGCCGAGTTACTTGAACGGAACGATGATCCACTCGCCAGGTGGCTGGCCAGTCACATCACTAGGTTGATGCGCGAGTTGGAGCCAGCGCAGGATGCCGGCCAGGTCGCGCAAGCCAGCAACGCTTGTATGGACGCCATTCTGAAATTCTGGAAGCACCGGGCACCGTTTCCCTACCTGGGGCAAAACCGTTTTAGAAACGGCTCAGCCATTCACTCACTATCCAAATCGGTCGGTTGGCCATGAATATAAAAATTATTGCTCAATCGTCTGTCGCAAATGGCTTGGAGTCTCTTGGCGCGCCCTCAAGACCGCTGGGCACACCCGCCCAAAACATGAGTGGCATGGAGGTTCACCTTGACGGTGCGGCAGAGAACAAAACTGGAATATGGGAATGCACCCCGGGACGATTTGAGCGTCAATTAACCGAAGCTGAGTTCATGCATATCCTGACGGGAGTTTGTACGTTCACACCCAGTGATGGAGAACCTCTAGCTATAAAAGGTGGAGATACGCTGTTTTTTCCTCGAAATACCTCAGGTGTCTGGGATATTCAAGAAACGCTGAGAAAGGTCTATGTGGTGTTTAAGCCTGCGGGCCCTACCTGACCTGATAACTGCGATCAGTCATCAATGTTCAGGGGTTGTGGCTTTGACGGCCGACAGCGTGCCCTAGGTGGGGCGTCCGGATGATCGGGTCGTGTAAGCGACGGGCTACAACGGCACAGGGGGTGATGTCTTCGTGCATCGGCAAACACGTGGCCGAAGTCTTCGCAGGAACATACCGGAGCTGGGGTTGATATGGGCGGACTGAGCTAGCCGAATTCCTTTTTCATTCATTACGGGTGCCCGTGGTTTGGCTCGTTGGGGGCTGGTATCAGTTCCTGGATGCCAACGGACGTTGAGCCGGGCCTTCTTGTAAAAACCATCTGACGCAGGCAACTCGATTGCCTGAGTACAAGGAGGTCAAGACATGGTCATGCTGTTGGAAAATGAAACCCATTGCTTAAAGCTAGGCGCTGATCTCACCGCCGAGTTGATGGAGCGAAACGACGATCCACTCGCCAGGTGGCTGGCCAGTTACATCGCCAGGTTGATGCGCGAGCTAGAGGAGGCTGAGGATCCATGCCAGGTCGCGCGCGCCAGCAGCGCTTGCATGGATGCAATTCTGAAACTCTGGGAGCATAGAGCATCGCTTCCTTCCGGTCGGCAAGACCACTCCAGAAATGGTCCTGATACCAACTCAGTTGAATAGTTTGTTCGGCGATAAGCGACAAATAATCTCTCAATCTGATGTCGCACAAAGCTTGTGATCTTTTGGTAGCCCTTCCAGGTCGCCGAGTACGCCAGTGCAGAACCAGAGAGAAATTCAGGTCATCGAGCTTGCTCATGGATTTCCTAAAAACCAGGAATGGCTTTCAAGTAAGAGTAATCATCAATCCATAGGCACTGCAAACATCGAAATCCATAACCCAATCAACCCAGGAGTCGAATCCATGAGCAAAGCCCGGTACAAAATTGCAGTGATCCCCGGCGACGGTATTGGTAAGGAAGTGATGCCCGAAGGCGTACGTGTGCTCGACGCTGTGGCTGCCCAATTCAATCTGGAACTGCAATGGGACTGGTTCGACTTTGCCAGCGCCGATTACTACCTGGCTCACGGCAAGATGATGCCAGATGACTGGTTCAACACCCTCAAGGGTTACGACGCGATTTACTTCGGCGCCGTGGGCTGGCCGGACGTAGTGCCAGACCACATTTCGTTGTGGGATTCGCTGCTGCAGTTCCGGCGTGAATTCGACCAGTACGTCAACCTGCGTCCCTGTCGTCTCATGCCCGGCGTGAAGGCCCCACTGGCGAACCGCAAACCCGGCGACATCGATTTCTGGGTGGTGCGCGAGAACACCGAAGGCGAGTACTCCAGTGTCGGCGGCAAGATGTTCCCCGGAACTGATCGCGAGATCGTGCTGCAGGAAACCGTAATGACCCGCATCGGCGTCGACCGCATCCTCAAGTTCGCCTACGACCTGGCGCAAAGCCGCCCGAAGAAGCACCTCACCTCGGCCACCAAATCCAATGGCATCGCGATCACCATGCCCTACTGGGATGAGCGCGTCGTGGAAATGGGCAAGAAATATCCGGACGTCAACGTCGACAAGTACCACATCGATATTCTTACTGCGAACTTCGTCCTGCACCCGGACTGGTTCGACGTGGTGGTGGCAAGCAACTTGTTCGGCGACATCCTTTCCGATCTGGGCCCTGCGTGCACCGGCACGATCGGCATCGCGCCCTCGGCCAACATCAACCCTGAGCGCAATTTCCCTAGTCTGTTCGAACCGGTGCATGGTTCGGCGCCCGACATCGCCGGAAAAGGCATCGCCAACCCGATCGGACAGATCTGGTGCGGGGCAATGATGCTTGAGCACCTTGGCCATCCCGAAGCAGGCGCCGCGGTGCTTAGCGCGATCGAAACCGTGCTTGCGATGGGCCCGGAGAATGCGCCCCTTACCGCAGACATCGGTGGCACCGGCAACACTGAATCGCTGGGCAAGGCCATCGCTGCTGCGGTCTGAAGCTGAAAACAGCGACATTAATTGCGGTCTCATTCTTGACGATGAGTGGTCGGTTGAGCAAGTGGGTGAGCTAATCTTTCGACACATTCTGGAGGCTGCTTCAGTGGCCTAGACCAAGAGCGAATTGTTGGGGCTTGGGGATCACGCATTCGTGCCCTGGCACTTGGGTATCGTCAGCTGATCCAGCCCGTCCACACACATTTAAGGAACCTCGACATGAGCTTGAAACTGACCCGCACCGACCTGATCAGAACGCAGAATTTCATTGGCGGCCGCTGGACCACCCGAGATCCGGAGGCGCTTCTGTCTGTCACCAACCCGGCCGACGACAGCTATATCGCCCAAGTGCCCGACAGCAACGCCATTGACGCGCGTGAGGCTGTCGATGCCGCGCATTCGGCCTTTGCAGCCTGGCGCGCCACTCCTGCCAAACAGCGCGCGCAACTGATCAAACGCTGGAACGATCTGATTATTGAACATCAGGAGGATCTGGGCAGACTCATCTCGCTGGAGCAGGGAAAACCGCTGGCTGAGGGACGAGGCGAAGTGGTCTACGCCGCCAGCTACGTCGAGTGGTTTGCCGAGGAAGCGACGCGCTCGTATGGCGATGTGATCCCGGCGCCGGTCTCGGGTCGCCGCATGACGGCAATCAAGGAACCCGTGGGTGTGGTTGCGGCGATCACGCCTTGGAATTTTCCGGCGGCGATGATTGCCCGCAAAATCGCGCCAGCACTGGCAGCTGGTTGCACGGTTGTCTGCAAGCCCGCCGAAGACACGCCATTGACGTCCCTCGCGCTTGTGGGTCTGGCTGAGGAAGCAGGCTTCCCGGCAGGCATACTGAATATTGTGACCGCCTCCCGAGAGCGTACACCTGAAGTGGTAAATGCTTGGCTGGCTGACTCACGGGTGCGCAAAATCACCTTTACAGGGTCGACGCCAGTGGGTAAACACCTGGCCCGAATGTCAGCCGACACCTTGAAAAAATGCTCGCTTGAACTGGGCGGCAATGCGCCCTTTATTGTTTTTGACGATGCGGACCTAGACGCTGCAGTGGACGGCCTCATGGCCTCCAAATTTCGCAATGGCGGTCAGACCTGCGTGTGCCCCAATCGGATCTACGTGCAGAGCGCTGTTCACGATAAATTCGTTGAAAAGCTGGTGGCAAGAGTCAGCGCGCTCAAGGTTGGGCCAGCCTCCCACAGCGATTCTCAGATTGGTCCGATGATCAACGCCCGCGCCATCGACAAGATCGCCCGCCACGTGGATGACGCTGTTTCAAAAGGCGCAGAAATCGCCATCGGCGGTCGACGTATCCGCGACGCTGTCGCAGACGGTCCGAACTACTACGCGCCGACCGTGTTGATCAATGCGACCTCGCACATGGAGCTCTGCAACGAAGAGACATTTGGCCCCGTAGCTCCTATTTTCCGCTTCACAACTGAAGCTCAAGTGATCGAGATGGCCAACGACACTCCGTTCGGGTTGGCGGCCTACTTTTACACCCAGGACGTCAAACGCGTCTGGCGCGTAGCTGAGGCACTCGAGTCGGGGATCGTGGGCATCAACGAAGGGGCTCTTGCTGCAGAGGCCGCCCCGTTTGGGGGTGTCAAAGAATCGGGGTATGGCCGCGAGGGTTCACGCTACGGCCTTGAGGACTACATGCACATCAAATACCTGTGTCAGGGCGGCCTGAACTAGTTCCGACAACTACAACAGAGGGGTACAAGCAATCATGGGAAATTTGCGATAGGTGGCTGTGGGCACCAAGGCATCTATCACACTGCACATTACCAATGATGGTCTTATCAGTCTGAGATTCAATGTGGACTACTCGCGGCACTCGATCGAGTTTCCGTCTCCTAACCAATGACCACGCCGCGTTAGTAATACCGAGCGTGCGAAAACAGTTTTCCATTAATGTTATTTTTCGTGGTGTCAGCTTATAGAATTAAAGTAAGCATATGATATTTAAGTGGTTTTAACTATTGTTGATGTTCGAATGGGAGTAGGTCTTATTTGTAACTGTTTGATTTTTATATCAATTTTCTCAAAATTACGAGGGTTCTACGTCATTAATGGCGTCGGCCGTGTTGTGCAGCACAGGCTCGAAGCTCATAAAAAAGCATTCAAAGCGTAAGCAATCTGCTGCTCAACTTGATACATAACGGCTCAAGCCTCTGAAGGGCTTGAGTTTTTTTAATTCCTGCCATGGCTGACTATGATGTCAAACGCAGCTGCATCGACCTTCCGTATACCGACTAATATGCTTTGTGCGATTGGAGCGGTGATCATCTGGAGCACGCTGGCCGTTAGCGTCACCTTCTGCGCCAACGTATCCCCCATGTTCATCACAGGTGCAGCATTGCTGATCGGTGGCATTATCGGTCTGCCTTGGATCAGATCATGGGCGATGCCCAAAACACTTTTCGTGGTAGGTACGTTCTGCATGCTTACGTATCACGTGATTTATTTCTACGCTCTGCAGTTAGCAGAGCCTATCGGCGTGAGCCTCATTCACTATCTTTGGCCGGTTCTGATCGTCATCATGGCCCCGCTCGTAGTACGGGGCCGCAAGCTGTCGAAGCGTACATTGATCGCTGCTGCAATCGGTTTCATTGGAGCCATTATCAGCTGCAATCCGCATCAGGTACCCAGCAGCAGCGACCTTTGGGGATACGGGCTGGCACTACTGTCGGCTTTTCTGTGGGCTTGTTACTCACTACTTGCCAAACGCTATCCAGACGTTCGCAGCGCTTCCGTTGGCCTATTTTGCATCGTATCCGGGGTTGCGTGCCTCGTTCTCTTCAGGGCATCGAATCCTTGGCCCAGCCTGACCGCCGGGGAGGCCGGTGCGATTCTGTACATGGGCCTGGGTCCCATGGGAGGTGCTTTCTACCTCTGGGACTACGCCATGAAAAAAGCAAATCACGAGCATGTAGCGATCCTGAGTTATTCGATCCCCGTGCTATCAACTGCTTTTCTAGCCCTATACCTCAGCTTTGGCATGCAGTGGTACATATGGGTAGGAGCGGGACTGGTAGCTGCCTCTATGGCGTTATCTCGGCAGACCGAATGACCCATTGTAGGCAGCAAGCAAGCGGCCATGGACTCGAGCCGGCCTGTACGGCCCAATGCTTGATGCTTCTATATTTGAGACATGCCGAATCGTTTGCCGATGAAGCGGGCCAATAGAGCTACGGAGTGGTTGCCGCATAGCGGGGTCAGGGCAATCAAAATATTCTGGCTCTTTCTGATCCGCTACGTTGTTGTTGCTCGGACAGCACCTGGGGACAAGCCCGGAGAACGTTTAAAGGCTCAGCTAAAGGCGGCTAATGAGCCGTACCCCAGTTGGCTGGCGACGCTGCAGTGGACGGCCTCATGGTCTCCAAATTTCGTAACGGCGGTCAGACCTGCGTGTGCCCCAATCGGATCTATGTGCAGAGCGCTGTTCACGATAAATTCGTTGAAAAGCTGGTGGCAAGAGTCAGCGCGCTCAAGGTTGGGCCAGCCTCCCACAGCGATTCTCAGATTGGTCCGATGATCAACGCCCGCGCCATCGACAAGATCGCCCGCCACGTGGATGACGCTGTTTCAAAAGGCGCAGAAATCGCCACCGGAGGTCTACGCATCCGCGACGCTGTCGCAGACGGTCCGAACTACTACGCGCCGACAGTGCTGATCAATGCGAACTCGCAAATGGAGCTTTGCAACGAAGAGACATTCGGCCCCGTGGCCCCCATTTTCCGCTTCACGACTGAAGCGCAAGTGATCGAAATGGCCAACGACACTCCATTCGGGGATCGTGGGCATCAACGAAGGGGCTCTTGCTGCAGAGACCGCCCCGTTTGGGGGTGTCAAAGAATCGGGGTATGGCCGCGAGGGTTCACGCTACGGCCTTGAGGACTACATGCACATCAAATACCTGTGTCAGGGCGGCCTGAACCAGTTCCGACAACTACAACAGAGGGGTACAAGCAATCATGGGAAATTTGCGATAGGTGGCTGTGGGCACCAAGGCGTCTATCACACTGCACATTACCAATGATGATCTTATCAGTCTGAGATCCAATGTGGACTACTCGCGGCACTTGATCGAGTTTCCGTCTGCTAACCACACCGCGTTAGTAATACCGAGCGTGCGAAAACAGTTTTCCATTAATGGTATTTTTCGTGGTATCAGCTTATAGAATTAAAGTAAGCTTATGATCTTTATGGGGTTTTAATTATTGTTGATGTTCGAGTGGGAGTGATCGGCTACCTCAGCTGACTACTGCCACACCGTCGTAAGCGAAAGCCGAGTGAGCCTCAACGTCTCACTCGGCTTTTTACGTTTTCCGCCTCAGCCCACCAGCCTCATCCCCATCAGCTCCAGCGCCGTGGTCAGATCCGCCAAGGTATCAAACCTGCGCCCGCTGATACGGGGCCATGCCGGGCGGTCGATGTACACGCGATTACCCTCGTGTTTAACCTCCGTATGAACTGCAGCGCCTGCTTTATTGCGGTGTATGAGCGTGACCCCTTCGCCGGTTCGTTCGAGCATGAACATGCCGGGGTGGAGCAGCGTGTTTTCCAGATCGGTTTCCTGCCGGGGCGCCTCACTCAGGTATTGCAGGCGTAAGTCGCTCTTTACTGTTCCTGCGCGACGGCCCATAGAATCAAACATTTCGGCACCGGGGTCAGGGGTTATCCCTCCGGACTCCATGACGCGGACATCTTCGATACGCAAACCGACGGCGCCTTCCAGTTCGGCCACGCCCGGGATGCCCTGATAGGTGTTGGCGTGGGAGTTGCCGACCAGCGCGACCCAGTTGCCACTGTTTGATGCCTGATCCGCGTCGATGACGCCTTTGGCGAAGTAGTTCATCATTTTTTGCCTAAGGGTTCGTTCACCACCCTCTACGCCGTCGAGGCGGTAACTCGCCATGCAGTCGATGGCGCTGATTCGCACCCGATTGGCTCGGGCGGCTTTGAGCACGGCCATGAAGGTGTATTTACCGGTGGGATCAGTCCGGTGCCCTTTGTCGAGGGTGTCGACATAGGCTTCAAGCTGAGGCGACATATCACCGGTCCTTGAAAAAGCATCCAGATCTGCCTGGTGAAAATCGGTCATCAGGTGCTCCATATACAGCGTTCGCACCTTGAGCTTGGCGAGACGCGGCATCTGTTCGATCAGAAACTGTTTGCTACCGATGCCGGCGTGACTCTCGCCGATGACCAGACCCGGTGAGCGTTGGAACAGCGTCTTCAGCGTGCTTTTCAACGGCGCGTCGGTAGGCAGCTCAGGAATTTCCGGACGCGGAGGCAGTTGAAGTGTCGTGAAGAATGCGTCGGCGTCATTGCGCAGACCGTGACGCAGGCGTTTGAAATCGTCGTAAGGGTCGCGTGTGCTGAAGTCACCGCTGTGGTAGCGGTCATCGACACGACGTCCACCATGTTGTGCGCCGTCCATGAGATCAGCTTTGAGCGCCTCCGGAACTTCGTACGGGCTGTGAAAGGGAGCTGGAGTGACGGCGCCACGACCGACGGCCTGCTTGCTCAGCGCCTTCCCGCCGCCCCGCAGGGTCAAGGGGTTGATCGACTCCCACTTCCCGGCGCTGTTAAGCCGTACGGGTCTGTTGCGATAAAACGAGAAGGGGTTCTCAGGGTCGATGATGGCCCAGGATTTCAGTTCGTTGATGTAGCGAACGGCGTAGGCGAAGCTATCGATCTCGATAAAGGTTTCGCCTTGATCGGTCAGGTAGATGCCGTTCATCTCGCCCTCTTCACGTATGGGCTCGAAGGCATCCAGCAGCATGTTGGTCTCGAAAGAATTCAGCCCATCGTTGCGCTCAAAGGGGTAAACGGATTCGGGATCGAAGCCCGGCGTCACTACGAACCCACCCACAGGTTCATCGACTTCGGGGACTGGCTCCAACCCGGCTTCAGGTTGCGGTAGCTCGCCTTCCGCCAACGTCTCTCCGCCCACAAGAAATGCACTATTAAACAGCGTGTCGATGCCCGCAGTGACGGCGCCGATGACCCCGGCCTTGCGCTGAGCGGTGCTCGCGCCGTTCACGGCCTGATCGATGTTGAGCCCCATGTCGGCGATGCCGGCGCCCACGGCTGCCAGCGCAATCGGCCAGTCAATCGCCGCCAGCGCGCCGGACAGTTGAGAGAACGACCGCAGATAGCCGATCCACATCTGTTTGCGCAGGTCGGCATTTGAATGCAGCGCCAGATCTGCGTCGGCAAACATCCGCGCCCGGATTACGTCGCGCAGATGAGCGAACGGGTCCCCTGACACAGGCCGACTCTGTTGATTGATCAGACCGGGATGAGCAGATCCCCATGTGCTGTAGAGCACATCCAGGCCGTGATACAGCCCGATGTTTTCATCGGCCTCGCCATGGGCCGACAGCGGGAAGTGCCCCATGAAGCGTGCACGTCGCTCCGGGCGGTTGTTCTGCGACAGCAGCCACCAGTGCAGCTCTTCCGGCGTATCGAAGGTATGAAACGCCTGTACTTCGCCGGGCGTGTAGAGGATCTGCCGGCCGGTCGAGGTCACGATTCGCAAGATGTCGGTGGCCTCGTAGCCGATCACATCGAAGGTCCAGACGTTCGCGTCAACACTGGCAGGAGCGCTGGCCTGGAGGGTTTGCAGACTTGGTACAGCGGACGGTTCAACGTTGGCGGCACGCAAGACGGTTAGCAGATCTTCTTCACTGAGCCAGCCGGCGTGTTGGTCTTCAAAGGCGCTGGCGATGAAGTTGGCTTTGGCCATGGTGCGGAAATCGTCGGCGAAGTCGCGCCAGAACGTCTTCAACTTCTCTTGAAAGCGGGATTTGAAATCCACTGCCCAGAAGTCGCTCATGACCTGCGCTGGCAACATCATGACCTCGTTTCGCTCATCGAACGCTTCTGCATCAGGGCCCGCGGTGTAGAACCCGCTGAGCATCTGCAGGGTGTCGGCGTTGTCCTGATCGTGAGGGTTGAAACGGTGCATGACCAACTGCGCAAGGGTCATCGATTGGTAAGGCGCGTCCTGGTGTTGCCAGCCATTGAACGATCGCGGGCTGCTCTCTGCGGTGTGGAAGCAGTGCCAATAAACTGTGTCGGGCTCGATGTCGTGACCGGTGTGACGCAGGAGGATTTCCTGGGCGATGCTGCGGGCCATTTCGCGCATGTCCGGGCAGGCCTCGACCAGGCGCTCACTCATTTTAACGAGGGCAGTTCGGTCCTGGCTCAGGGATGCAACGGGTGGGCGGGCGGGTGCAACGGTCATATTCGTCTTCCTTGATGAATGGGAGGACAAGCTTGGCGTGATCCCCGATTCATTTGGCACTAAATATGTATTGCGTACGCGGTCTCCTTAAATTTCTGTAAGTGCCGGTGTATCGTGTCCGCCCCCTGCATCGTTCCCGGATGCGGTCAGTCGTTGTTGAGGTTTTTTGTACATGTCTTTTACCCGTCGACAGATACTCGGAGGTCTGGCCGGTCTTGCCGTGGTCGGGCTTGGCGCTGGCGGCGCCTCAAGGTATTGGCTCGGCAAACGCGGGCCGGGCGAGGGGCACGATTACGAATTGATCGCCGCGCCGCTCGACGTTGAGCTGGTGGCCGGGCACCAGACGCCCGCCTGGGCGTTCGGCGGCTCCGCGCCTGGCACTGAGCTGCGCGTCAGACAGGGCGAGTGGCTACGGGTGCGCTTCATCAATCATCTGCCCGTTGAAACCACGATTCACTGGCACGGCATCCGGCTGCCGCTGGAGATGGACGGCGTGCCGTATGTCTCGCAGTTGCCGGTCAAGCCGGGCGAGTACTTCGACTATAAATTCCGTGTGCCGGACGCCGGCAGCTATTGGTATCACCCCCATGTCAGCAGCAGTGAAGAACTGGGCCGCGGGCTGGTCGGGCCGCTGATTGTCGAGGAGCGCGAGCCGACCGGGTTTGCCCACGAACGCGTTGTCAGCCTGAAGAGCTGGCACGTGGACGAGCAGGGCGCTTTCACTGATTTCAGCGTTATTCGCGAGGCTGCACGCGAGGGCACGGCGGGGCGCCTGTCGACGATCAATGGCGTGCCACAAGGCGTCGTCGAGCTGCCTGCCGGGCAAATCACCCGGGTGCGCATTCTCAATCTCGACAATACGGTGACTTATCGCCTGAACCTGCCGGGCGCAGAGGCGATGATCTACGCCCTGGACGGCAACCCGGTCAAACCGCGCCCGCTGGGCAAGGATTACTGGCTGGGGCCGGGCATGCGCATCTGTCTGGCGATCAAGGCGCCTGCGGCCGGTGAAGAGATTTCCCTGCGTAACGGCCCCGTGAGATTGGGCACATTCCGCTCGGTCGCCAACAACGATACGCCAGGCGAGTGGCCGCCCGAACTGCCGGCCAATCCGGTCGCCGAGCCTGACCTGGCCAACGCCGAGAAGCTCAATTTCAATTTCGAGTGGGTCGGTTCGGTGTCGGTGAATGTCGACAACGGCAAGCCGCCCAGCTTGTGGCAGATCAACGGCCAGGCGTGGGACATCACCGACAAGACCTGCGCGGACCGGCCGATCGCCAAACTTGAACGCGGCAAGAGTTACATCTTCGAGCTAAAGAACATGACGCAGTATCAGCACCCCATTCACTTGCACGGCATGAGTTTCAAAGTCATCGCTTCCAATCGAAAGAAGGTGGTTCCGTATTTTACGGACACCTATCTTCTGGGGCGCAACGAGCGCGCGCGCGTTGCCTTGGTCGCGGATAATCCCGGCGTGTGGATGTTTCACTGCCATGTGATCGACCACATGGAAACCGGCCTCATGGCCGCTATCGAGGTCTCCTGATGCGTCAGCCGCCCATCATCGATCGCAGTCGCGATCAGCACTTCATGCGCGAAGCCCTGGCGCTGGCGGCGGAGGGTGCGTTGCTGGGGGAGGTGCCGGTCGGCGCGGTAGTGGTGCAGGACGGCGAAATCATCGGGCGCGGTTTCAACTGCCCCATCAGTGGCAGCGATCCCAGTGCCCACGCCGAGATGGTCGCCATTCGCGCGGCGGCGCAATCACTCAGCAATTACCGCCTGCCCGGCAGCACGCTGTACGTGACGCTGGAACCCTGCAGCATGTGCGCGGGGTTGATCGTCCACTCGCGTATCAGCCGCGTCGTGTATGGCGCGACTGAACCGAAAGCAGGAGTAGTGCAGAGTCAGGGGCAGTTCTTCACGCAACCGTTTCTCAATCATCGCGTCCTGTTCGAAGGCGGGGTGCTGGGGGAGGAGTGCGGGACGATGCTGAGCGAGTTTTTCAGGATGAGGCGGGCGAAGGGGTAGTTCAGTGCGACGGCGAGCGGATTCTGACGCTGACTAAAGCGGCGCTTTCTCTTCAGACGGCTTGGTCTTGTCCACGCCAGGCACATGCAACGAGCCCTCCGCGACCTGACCGCCTTCCATCTGCGGCTGCGTCACCCACGTCAGGATGTCGTAATACCGGCGGATGTTGGCAACGAAGCTGACCGGTTCGCCACCCCGGGCATAGCCGTAGCGGGTCTTGCTGTACCACTTCTTCTGCGCCAGACGCGGCAGCATCTTCTTCACGTCCAGCCACTTGTTCGGGTTCAGGCCTTCGCTTTCCGCCAGCTTGCGCGCGTCATCCAGATGGCCGCTGCCGATGTTGTAGGACGCCAGCGCCAGCCAGGTGCGATCCGGCTCCTGAATCGAGTCGTCGAGCTGTTCTTTGACGTAGGCAAAATACTTGGCGCCGCCCTGAATGCTCTGTTTTGCGTCGAGCCGATTGGACACACCCATGGCCTGGGCCGTGCTCTGCGTCAGCATCATCAAGCCGCGCACGCCGGTCTTCGACGTCACCCCCGGCTGCCACAATGACTCCTGATAACCGATTGCGGCCAGCAGCCGCCAGTCGACCTGCTCAGACTTGGCAGCGGCCTGGAAGTGCTTTTCGTACTTGGGCAGGCGTTCCTGCAAATGCTGGGCGAAGGTGTAGGCGCCGACATAACCGAGAACGTCAACATGCCCGTAATAGCGGTCTTTGAGCCGCTGCAGCATTCCGTTCTTCTGCATCTTGTCGAGGTAGGCGTTGATCTCGTTGAGCAGGCTGTTGTCATCGCCTAACGCCACGGCCCAACGCTGGTCGCGGCCATCGCCAAGGTCGAAGCCGACGCGAACGTTGGGGAAATACACCTGATTCATAGCCAGTTCGTTGGAATCCACCAGGGTCAGGTCGATCTGCCCCTCATCCACCATGCGCAGCAGGTCGACGACTTCGACCTGATCGGATTCTTCGTAGTTAATGGCGGGGTACTTGACCTTCAGCGCCGCCAGTTGTTCGGCATGGCTGCTGCCTTTAAGCACGAGGATGCGCTTGCCCACCAGATCACCCGGATCGGTCGGCCGCGACTGGCCGTTGCGGTAAATGACCTGCGGGGTGACTTCCAGATAGGAGTGGGAAAAGCGTACCTGCTTCGCGCGGTTTTCGCTGCTCACCAGGCCCGCCGCCGCCAGCACCGGGCCGCCGGGCTTGCCCATCTGATCGAAGAGGTCGTCCAGGTTGTCGGCGGTTTCTATTTTCAGTTCAACGCCCAGATCGTCGGCGAAACGCTTCACCAGTTCGTACTCGAAACCGGTTTCACCGTTGCGGTCCTGAAAATAGGTCGCCGGGCTGTTGCGGGTGACGACGCGCAGAACGCCATCCTCCTTGACTCGTTCAAGCGTGTTGGGTTTCTCCACACACGCGCCGAGCAGCAGGAAGATTCCGGTTGCGATGAGCCACTTGGCACAGCGTGGGCGGAAATCTGATTGGGAAAACATCGGTGCAGTATACGCAAAGGAGCCATACCGCCATATCTCGACAGCGCGGGTCGCGTCTGATAGAGCAGAGGATTTTTTACCTTCCGGCGCAGGCAAGCGCCCGGAGCCGACATTCGGGTGCATTCCGCGCCGTGGTTTCGGGTGCCGACGCAGACTGATTAGGCTAGAATGCACGGCCTCAAAGCACACCCCCTTCCCGAGGCTGTCCCGACGATGTTGATCCTGCGTGGTGCTCCCGCCCTTTCCGCCTTCCGCCACAAGAAATTACTTGCGCAGCTGAACGATAAAGTTCCGGCTGTCAGTGGCCTGTACGCTGAATTCGCCCACTTCGCTGAGGTCAATGGCGTTCTGACCGAAGACGAGCAGCAAGTCCTTGCCCGCCTGCTGAAATACGGTCCGAGCGTACCGGTTCAGGAGCCAGCGGGCCGCCTGTTCCTGGTCCTCCCGCGTTTCGGCACCATCTCGCCGTGGTCGAGCAAGGCCACCGACATCGCGCGCAATTGCAGCCTGACCAAAATTCAGCGCCTTGAGCGCGGCATCGCCTTTTATGTAGAAGGCCAGTTCAGCAACGCCGACGCACAGCTGATCGCCGACGCGCTGCACGACCGCATGACCCAGATCGTCCTGGGCGCGCTGGAAGAGGCCGCCAGCCTGTTCAGCCACGCCGAGCCCAAGCCGCTGATCGCCATCGACGTACTGGGTGGCGGCCGCGCTGCGCTGGAAAAGGCCAACGTCGAACTGGGTCTGGCCCTGGCCGAAGACGAAATCGATTACCTGGTGAACGCGTTCACCGGCCTCAAGCGCAACCCCCATGACATCGAACTGATGATGTTTGCGCAGGCAAACTCCGAGCACTGCCGTCACAAGATCTTCAACGCCAGTTGGGACATCGATGGCCAGAGCCAGGAAAAAAGCCTGTTCGGCATGATCAAGAACACCTACCAGATGCACAACGAAGGCGTGCTGTCCGCTTACAAGGACAACGCTTCGGTGATCGTCGGCAGCGTGGCCGGCCGCTTCTTCCCGAATCCTGAAAGCCGCGAGTACGGTGCGGTTCAGGAACCGGTGCACATTCTGATGAAGGTCGAAACCCACAACCACCCGACGGCGATTGCGCCGTTCCCTGGCGCCGCCACCGGTTCCGGCGGCGAAATCCGGGACGAGGGCGCGACCGGACGTGGTGCCAAGCCGAAAGCCGGCCTGACCGGTTTCACGGTGTCCAACCTGAACATTCCGGGTTTCGAGCAGCCGTGGGAGAAGCCGTACGGCAAACCCGAGCGCATCGTCACGCCGCTGGACATCATGATTGAAGGCCCGCTGGGTGGCGCGGCGTTCAACAACGAGTTCGGTCGCCCGGCGCTGACCGGCTATTTCCGTACCTTCGAGCAGTCGATCAGCACGCCCCACGGCGATGAAGTTCGCGGCTACCACAAGCCGATCATGCTCGCAGGCGGCATGGGCAACATCCGCGAAGGGCACGTACAGAAAGCCGAAATCACCGTCGGCGCCAAGCTCATCGTGCTCGGCGGCCCGGCGATGCTGATCGGTCTGGGTGGCGGCGCGGCTTCCTCCATGGCCACCGGCACCAGCTCGGCTGACCTGGACTTCGCTTCGGTACAACGTGAAAACCCGGAAATGGAACGCCGCTGCCAAGAGGTCATCGACCGCTGCTGGCAGCTGGGTGAAGCCAACCCGATTGCGTTCATCCATGACGTCGGCGCGGGTGGTCTGTCCAACGCTTTCCCTGAACTGGTCAACGACGGCGGTCGCGGCGGCCGCTTCGAGCTGCGCAACGTGCCGAACGACGAGCCAGGCATGGCCCCGCTGGAGATCTGGAGCAACGAGTCCCAGGAACGTTACGTTCTGGCGGTCAGCGCTCCGGATTTCGAACGCTTCAAAGCCATCTGCGAACGTGAGCGTTGCCCGTTCGCGGTGGTCGGTGAGGCGACTGAAGAGCCGCAACTGACCGTTACCGACAGCCATTTCGGCAATAACCCTGTCGACATGCCGCTGGAAGTGCTGCTGGGCAAGGCGCCGCGCATGCACCGTTCTGCCGAGCGTGAAAACGAGCTGGGCGACGACTTCGACCCGAGCGCGCTCGACATCGAAGAAAGCGTGCAGCGCGTGCTGCATCACCCGGCAGTGGCGAGCAAGAGCTTCCTTATTACCATTGGCGACCGCAGCATCACCGGTATGGTCAATCGCGACCAGATGGTCGGTCCGTGGCAAGTGCCCGTGGCAGACGTCGCCGTTACAGCAACCAGTTTCGACGTGTACACCGGCGAAGCCATGGCGATGGGCGAGCGCACGCCGCTGGCATTGCTGGATGCCCCTGCGTCCGGCCGCATGGCCATTGGCGAGACCCTGACCAACATCGCAGCGTCGAGCATCGGCAAGCTTTCCGACATCAAGCTGTCCGCCAACTGGATGTCCGCAGCCGGTCACCCGGGCGAAGACGCGCGCCTGTACGACACCGTGAAAGCCGTCGGCATGGAGCTGTGCCCTGAGCTGGGCATTACCATTCCGGTGGGCAAGGACTCGATGTCCATGAAGACCCGCTGGAGCGACGAGGGCACCGAGAAAACCGTGACCTCGCCGCTGTCGCTGATCGTCACCGGTTTCGCACCTGTCACCGATATTCGCAAGACCCTGACCCCGCAACTGCGCATGGACAAGGGCCTGACCGATCTGATCCTGATCGATCTGGGCCGTGGCCAGAACCGCATGGGCGCGTCGATTCTCGCCCAGACCCACGGCAAGCTCGGCAGCGTTGCGCCGGACGTCGATGACGCTGAAGACCTGAAAGCTTTCTTCGCCGTGATCCAGGGCCTGAACGCCGACGACCACCTGCTGGCCTATCACGACCGTTCCGACGGTGGCTTGATGGCGACCGTGCTGGAAATGGCGTTCGCTGGGCACTGTGGCCTGAACCTCGAACTCGACACGCTGACCGGCACCCGCGAAAAAGTCGCGGCCATTCTGTTCAACGAAGAGCTGGGTGCAGTGATCCAGGTTCGCCAGGACGCCACGCCGCTCGTGCTCGCGCAGTTCAGCGCCGCCGGCCTGGGCGAGGACTGCGTCGCCGTGATAGGTAAGCCGATCAACAACAGCGATGTGATCATCAGCCTGAGCGGCGACACCGTGTTCAAAGGTGATCGCCGCCTGCTGCAGCGTCAGTGGAGCGAAACCAGCTATCAGATCCAGCGCCTGCGCGATAACGCCGATTGCGCCGATCAGGAATTCGATGCGCTGCTGGAAGAAGACAATCCAGGCCTGAACGTGAAGCTGGGCTATGACGTCAACGACGACATCGCTGCGCCTTACATCAAGAAGGGCGTTCGCCCACAAGTGGCGGTGCTGCGCGAGCAGGGCGTCAACGGTCAGGTCGAAATGGCGGCTGCGTTCGATCGCGCCGGTTTCGCCTCGGTTGACGTGCACATGAGCGACATCCTCGCCGGTCGCGTCGACCTCAACGACTTCAAAGGTCTGGTGGCGTGCGGTGGTTTCTCCTACGGCGACGTGTTGGGTGCCGGCGAAGGCTGGGCCAAGTCTGCGCTGTTCAACAGCCGCGCACGGGATGCGTTCCAGGGCTTCTTTGCCCGCAGCGACAGCTTCGCCCTGGGCGTTTGCAACGGTTGCCAGATGATGTCCAACCTCAGCGAGCTGATTCCGGGCAGCGAATTCTGGCCGCACTTCGTCCGCAACCGCTCGGAGCAGTTCGAAGCGCGCGTGGCGATGGTCGAAATCCAGAAGTCGGCGTCGATCTTCCTGCAAGGCATGGCCGGTTCGCACATGCCGATCGCCATCGCCCACGGGGAAGGTCACGCCGAGTTCAAGACCCCTGAGTCGCTGATTGAAACCGATCTGTCCGGCACCGTTGCTGTGCGTTTCGTCGACAATCACGGCAAGGTCACGGAAAACTATCCGGCCAACCCGAACGGTTCGCCACGAGGCATCGCCGGTCTCACCACGCTCGACGGTCGCGTCACCATCATGATGCCGCACCCCGAGCGCGTGTTCCGCGCCGTGACCAACTCGTGGCGTCCGGATGAGTGGGCTGAAGATGGCGCGTGGATGCGCATGTTCCGTAACGCGCGCGTCTGGGTTAACTGACCGTTGATGTACAAGCTGGCCTTCTTTGTGCCACCGAGCCATGTGGAGCAGGTCAAAAATGCGTTGTTCGCCGCCGGTGCGGGGCGAATCGGCGCGTATGACTGCTGCTCATGGCAGGTCCTTGGCCACGGCCAGTTTCGTCCGCTGGACGGCAGTCAGCCGTTCATCGGTCAAGCCGGCAAGGTCGAGCAGGTTCAGGAATGGAAGGTCGAGCTTGTGGTGTCAGACGAGCTGATCAGGCAGGCGGTTGCTGCGCTGAAGGACAGTCATCCCTACGAAGTGCCGGCTTATGACGTGTGGAAGCTGGAAGATATCTAGCCTCCCAGCAGCATTACTCGAGATTAAAGCGTTCTGCATCACCCGCAGAACCTTACGGCCGAATCTCGATCATCGTGCCGTCCTTCACCAGATCCCATACCTCCCGAATATCGCTGTTGCGCATGGCGATGCAGCCGTTCGTCCAGTCCAAGGTGTGGAAATACCATTCCGGGTAATCGTCGTTGATCGGCGTGCCGTGAATCATGATCATGCTGCCGGGCTTCACGCCTTCGCGTCGGGCGCGTGCGGCATCGGAAATGTTGGGGTAGGAAATGTGCATCGACAGGTTGTAGGCATCGCTGGTCTTGCGCCAGTCCAGCCAATAGAAACCCTCCGGTGTGCGCTGGTCTCCCTCTTGCAGCTTGGGTCCGTTGGGCGCCTTGCCCAGTGAGATCCGGTACGTCTTCAGCGCCTCGCCACGACTGATCAGCTGCAACTGATGCGCGGATTTGAGCACCAGCACCTTATCGATGGTCCGGTCCGCGATGTTCTGGGTGTCGACGACCTTTCCGCCAACGAACGTCTGTTCGCTGCCTTTGGGCACGATGGTCTGCGTGAACGCAGCCTGGGACAACGGCACAACCGACAGGCAAAAAACGGCAAGCAACCAACGCATGAAAAGGGTATCCCTGAAGCCTGCGCGGTAATCGCGCGCCATCGTCTTGATCAAGTGGTTTTGAGAGGGGGTGTGACGGACAGGCAATCGGTGCGCACCTGGAAATCCTGATGCCGCCGGTCGCGGAAAAAGCATTCTAGGGTACGTCTGACGGTCTGGAAAGCCAGCTCCGACCACGGGATATCGGCTTCGTCGAACAACTTCACTTCCAGACTTTCGATGCCGGCCGCGAACTCCGGTTTGACCAGGTTCGAGCGGTAGAAGATATGCACCTGATTGATGTGCGGCACGTCGATCATCGAATACAACTGCAGGTCCTCGACTTCAGCGCAGGCCTCTTCGAACGTTTCCCTGCGGGCGGCCTGCTCGACGCTTTCGCCGTTTTCCATGAACCCGGCAGGCAGCGTCCAGTAGCCCAGTCGCGGCTCGATGGCTCGACGGCATAGCAACACCTTTTCGCCCCACACCGGCACGACGCCGGCGACGATGTTGGGGTTCTGGTAGTGGATGGTGTCGCAATGTTCACACACGTACCGCGGGCGGCTGTCGCCCTCGGGGATACGCTGGATGACCTGTTCGCCGCAGTTGCTGCAGAATTTCATGATCGAATCGGGTTCCTGTTGGCAGCGGCTATCTTGAGCCGTAGCGCGGGTGGACGGCAAGAGGCGTCTTGCACGGGTGGCTTGTCCTACAAGACTTGGGCGCGTCGCCGCTTTGGTGCATGATGCCGGGCAGGCAACCGATCGAGAATTCCCATGCTGGATGAGCTACTTCACCGTATGAGCAGCCACACGCCGGTGATGCTGGAAACGGACGCGCGCTTCCCCGAGGCCGCCGTGCTTCTCCCCATTACCCGCAATGCCGAGCCCGAACTGGTGCTGACCCTGCGCGCCAGCGGCCTGTCGACCCACGGCGGCGAAGTGGCCTTCCCGGGCGGCCGGCGTGACCCGGAAGACCCGGACCTGATCTTCACCGCGCTGCGCGAAGCCCAGGAGGAAATCGGTTTGCCGCCTGGCCTGGTGGAAGTGATTGGCCCGCTGAGTCCGTTGATCTCGAAGCACGGTATAAGAGTGACGCCTTATGTCGGCATCATTCCCGATTTTGTTGAGTACACACCCAATGATGGCGAGATCGCGGCGGTCTTCAGCGTGCCGCTGGACTTCTTCCGTCAGGATGCCCGCGAACACACCCACCGCATCGACTATCAAGGGCGCAGCTGGTACGTGCCGAGTTACCGCTTCGGCGAGTACAAGATCTGGGGCCTGACGGCGATCATGATCGTTGAGCTGATGAACCTGTTGTTCGACAGCGCCATCGACCTCAACGAGCCGCCAAAGCGATCGATCATCCACACGCTGAAATCCTGACCCGCCGCCGCGTCGCAGCAAGGGGACCGAGCCATAAGGGCCGAACCATGAGGAGCAGACCATGAAATACCGCCTGGGTGATGCCCGCGTCGACGCGCACGCCAGCAGCTGGATCGCGCCGACAGCCACTGTCATCGGCAATGTGCGCTTGCAGGCCAACGCCAGCGTCTGGTTTGGCGCCGTGCTGCGCGGCGACAACGAGCTGATCGACATCGGCGAGAACAGTAACGTGCAGGACGGCACCGTCATGCACACCGACATGGGCTCGCCGCTGACCATCGGCCGCAACGTGACCATCGGCCACAACGCGATGCTGCACGGTTGCAGCGTGGGTGACAGCACGCTCATCGGCATCAACGCGGTCATCCTCAACGGTGCGAAGATCGGCAAATACTGCATCATCGGCGCGAATTCACTGATCGGCGAAGGCAAAGTCATCCCTGATGGTTCCCTGGTCATGGGCTCGCCGGGCAAAATCGTCCGTGAACTCACCGATGCGCAGAAGCAGATGCTCGACGCCAGCGCCGCCCATTACGTCCACAATGCCCAGCGCTACGCGCGTGACCTGGCCCCACAGGAAGACTGATGTCCAGCGCCATTCCCCCGATCCATGAAGCAACCGTTCATGACAAGCCAATCCATGAAAAGCCCGTCCGCTCGCCCTGCGTGAGCATTTGTGCCCTGGACGACGCCGACATCTGCACCGGTTGCCAGCGCACCGTGGCCGAGATCACCGGCTGGAGCCGCATGGACAATCAGGCGCGCCGTGCCGTGTTGGTTGCCTGCGATGAGCGGGCGAGGGCGAGCGGGATGATGTTTCAGGTGAGCGACAGCAGCCCTCGACGTTGAATCAACCCTGCGCCGCTGCATCCCATTCCTTGGCCTTCATGGTAAATTGCGCGCCTTTCTCCCCTGCGGTTGCTTGCACATCGCGAGCAACCCTCGACCTGCTCCACGAGGACCTGAGATGACTCAAATCGGAACTCCACTGTCGCCGACCGCGACCCGCGTTTTGCTCTGCGGTTGCGGCGAGCTTGGCAAGGAAGTCGTGATCGAGCTGCAACGGCTGGGCGTTGAAGTGATCGCCGTCGACCGTTACGCCAATGCTCCGGCGATGCAGGTCGCGCACCGCAGCCACGTCATCAATATGCTCGACGGCGCAGCGTTGCGTGCGGTGATCGAGTCCGAGAAGCCCCATTACATCGTCCCTGAAATCGAAGCGATCGCCACCGCGACCCTGGTGGAGCTGGAGTCCGAAGGCTTCACCGTCATTCCGACGGCCCGCGCTGCGCAGCTGACCATGAACCGCGAAGGCATTCGTCGTCTGGCCGCTGAAGAGCTGGACCTGCCGACCTCGCCGTATCACTTTGCCGACACCTTCGAAGACTACAAGAAAGCCGTCGAAGACCTCGGCTTCCCGTGCGTGGTCAAGCCGGTGATGAGCTCGTCGGGCAAGGGCCAGAGCCTGCTGAAAACCGACGCGGACATCCAGAAGGCCTGGGACTATGCCCAAGAAGGCGGTCGTGCCGGCAAAGGCCGGGTGATCATCGAAGGCTTCATCGATTTCGATTACGAAATCACTCTGCTGACCGTGCGTCACGTCGGCGGCACCACCTTCTGCGCGCCGGTCGGCCATCGTCAGGAGAAGGGCGACTATCAGGAATCCTGGCAGCCCCAGGCCATGAGCCCGGTGGCATTGGCCGAGTCCGAGCGCGTCGCCAGAGCGGTAACTGAAGCGCTGGGTGGCCGTGGTCTGTTCGGCGTCGAGTTGTTCATCAAGGGCGATCAGGTCTGGTTCAGCGAAGTCTCGCCGCGCCCCCACGACACCGGTCTGGTTACGCTGATCTCCCAGGACCTGTCGCAGTTCGCGCTGCACGCCCGGGCCATTCTCGGTCTGCCGATCCCGCTGATTCGCCAGTTCGGCCCATCGGCGTCGGCAGTGATTCTGGTAGAAGGTCAATCAACCCAGACGGCGTTCGCCAATCTGGAGCAAGCCCTGAGCGAACCGGATACTGCGCTGCGTCTGTTCGGCAAGCCCGAGGTCAACGGTCAGCGCCGCATGGGCGTTGCCCTGGCCCGTGACGAGTCGATCGAAGCGGCCCGCCGCAAGGCCACTCGCGCGTCGATCGCGGTTAAGGTTCAGTTGTAAGCGTCACGCAGAACGAAAAACGGCGCCCTCAGGGGCGCCTTTTTTGTTTGGCTGTCAGGCAATAGCCCTCTGTAGGAGCGCGCTTGCCCGCGATTGCTGTGTGTCAGGTTCGGATGCAGTGACTGACACACCGCATTCGCGGGCAAGCGCGCTCCTACAGGTTCCGGCGTGATCAGGCAATCGTATCCAGATCCGCGTGCCGGGTTTCTTTCAGGCACAGCACGGCGATCACGCTGATCAACGCTGCCGCCGAGACATACCCGCCGACCCAGCTCAGGCCGCCCATCTCCACCAGCTTCTGTGCGAAGAAAGGCGCGACCGAGGCACCGACAATACCGCCGATGTTGTAGGCCGCCGACGCGCCGGTATAACGCACCCGCGTAGGAAACAGCTCCGGCAACATCGCCCCCATCGGCGCGAACGTAACCCCCATCAGAAACAGCTCGATCGAGAGGAACAGCGTCACCGCCCAAGTCGTGCCGTGGGTCAGCAAAGGCTCCATCAGAAAGCCGGACAGGATCGCCAGCACTCCGCCGACGATCAGCACCGGCCTGCGGCCAAATCGGTCACTCGCCAGCGCGGACAGCGGCGTGGCGAGGGCCATGAACAGCACCGCAAAACACAGCATCGCCAGAAACGACTCGCGACTGTAACCCAGCGTTTTCACTCCGTAGCTCAGCGAGAAGACTGTGGAGATATAGAACAGCGCGTAGCACACCACCATCGACGCTGCCCCCAGCAGCATCGGCTTCCAGTACTGCCCGAAGAGCTCGGCAATCGGCAGTTTCACACGCTCATGGCGGGCGATGGCCTTGGCGAAAACAGGCGTTTCCTCAAGCTTCAGGCGCACATACAGCCCGATGATGACCAGCACGGCACTGAGCAGAAACGGCACACGCCAGCCCCAGGAGCGGAATTGCTCGTCGTCCAGTGTCATGGCCAGCGTCAGAAACAGCCCGTTTGCTGCAAGGAAACCGATCGAAGGACCCAGTTGCGGGAACATGCCGAACCATGCTCGCTTGCCCTTGGGGGCGTTCTCGGTCGCCAGCAGCGCCGCGCCGCCCCATTCGCCGCCCAGTCCAAGGCCCTGGCCGAAGCGCAGCACGCAGAGCAGGATTGGCGCCCATGATCCGATGGCGTCGTAACCCGGCAACACGCCGATCAGCGTGGTGCAGACGCCCATGAGCAGGAGTGAGGCGACCAGTGTCGATTTGCGCCCGACGCGATCACCGAAGTGGCCGAACAACGCAGAGCCCAAGGGACGTGCGAGAAAAGCGATCCCGAACGTCAGAAACGCCGACAGCATCTGTGCGGTGCTGGAGGTTTGCGGGAAGAACACCGGGCCGATCACCAACGCGGCGGCGGTGGCGTACACGTAGAAATCGTAGAACTCGATGGCGGTGCCGATGAAACTGGCGGTGGCGACGCGTGCCGCAGAATTGGCGGGGCGGGCCTCGCTCTCGTCGCGGGTTGGAGAGGCGGAAGTCGTGGTCATGCGGAATCCCTGGCAGTCGTATCGCCTGTCAGCGGGTGACGAAAATTCGTACGCGCGCTGCGGCAATCGTTAATTGTTTTTTTGGTCCAGCGCTGAACAGACTAGCCCGGATGCGGGCAAAGATGCGTGGCGTGCTCGGGATGGGAGCGAAGGCCAGGGTGTCGCGTGAGCGGTCAGGCTGTGTGACTGGCCAGATCGCGCATCGTGCGGGTAGCACGCGGATCGGCGGGGCTGGGTAAGCGAATCGATTATAGAAAGGTGGTCGGCGCGGAAACAAGTGTTTCAGGGCGCCGCCTGCCTTTTCAGATCACGTCTTTGGTGCGGGTGTTCAGCCACATCAGCACCCGACTGACGCGGTTGTCTTCAGTTTCGAGAATTTCCAGACGGTAGGGGCCGATCTTCAGGCAGACCGCGCTGTTGGGGATGGTCTCCAGCGCTTCGGTGATCAGGCCGTTGAGGGTTTTGGGTCCGTCGGAGGGCAGATGCCAGCCAAGGCTTTTATTCAGATCGCGAATCGACGCCGCGCCTTCGATCACCAGTCGCCCGTCAGGCTGCGGCTGAATGTGCGGGTTATCGAGGGCCTGCTCGCTTTCGAACTCGCCGACGATCTCTTCCAGAATGTCTTCGAGGCTGACGATGCCCAGCACTTCGCCGTATTCATCGACCACCACGCCCATGCGCCGCTGCTGTTTGTGGAAGTTGAGCAGCTGCATCTGCAGCGGGGTGCTTTCAGGCACGAAATACGGTTCGTAGCAGGCGGCTCGCAGCGCCTCTTTGGTCAGCTCGTTGCGCGGCAGCAGGTGGCTGATCATCCGCGTGTTGAGCACGCCTTCCACCTGATTGATGTCGTTGTGGTAGACCGGCAGCCGGGTGTGGCGGGAAATGATCAGCTTGTCGATGATCTCCTCGATGGTGTCGTCGAGGTTGATGCCGTCGACTTCGCTGCGCGGCACCAGGATGTCATTCACGGTCATGCGGTCCAGCGCGTAAATCCCGGAAATCACATGGGCGCGGCCATACTGGCTTTCGTTGTCCTGATAGACCGTCGGACGGGTGTCGTCTTCGTCATCGATGGTGTCTGGCCGACGCTTCGACAGAAAAGGGCGCAACAGCGTCTTGGCGATGTTCTTGTAGACCCAGGTCAGTGGCTGCAACAGTCGAACCGGGATGCGCAGCACGTTGTTGCCCAGCAGCAGGACTGATTCGGGACGACGGGCCGCCAGCTTTCGCGGTATGAACTCGGTTACCACCACCAGCACGCTGGTGACACCCAACCAGGCAATCAGAGGACCGTGGAAATACCAGTGTCCGATGGCGAGCAGGGTGGCGAGGACGGTAATCAGTGCCTTGAGCAGCGTGTTGCCGAGAATGAGGCTGTTGAGGTTGAACGCCAGAACCGGCTTCGGTGGCTCGTTGGAGCGGGGATTGACCGGTGTCGCCCGGAGATTGTGATGCGCCGCCTCGACCGCGCTGAACAGCGCGGACCACAACGTGAGCAGGGCAAGCAACGCAAGCATTGTGCCGGCCGGCAGATTATCCATGATCAACGCCCGTCAGATGTGCAGGATGTATTCACGAACGAGCTTGCTGCCGAAGTAGGCCAGCATCAGGAGCACGAATCCGCCCAGCGTCCAGCGGATTGCCTTGTGGCCGCGCCAGCCCAAATGGTGGCGTCCCCACAGCAGCACACTGAAGACAATCCACGCGAGGATCGACAGCAGGGTTTTGTGCACCAGATGCTGGGCGAACAGGTTTTCGACGAACAGCCAGCCGGAGATCAGCGACATCGACAGCAAGACCCAGCCGGCCCAGAGAAAGCCAAAGAGCAGGCTTTCCATGGTCTGCAGCGGCGGAAAGCTTCTGATCAGGCCAAGTCGGTGCTTGTTCTTCAACTGGTGATCCTGCAGCAGCAGGAGCAAGGACTGGAACACCGCGATGGTGAACATTCCGTAGGCGAGGATCGACAGCAGGATATGGCTGATGATGCCGTGTTCTTCAATGATCGATTGCTGGGTACCGGAAGGCGCGAACTGCGCCATCAGGCTTGTGAGCAGCCCTAGCGGGAACAGGAGAATCAGCAGGATTTCGACGGGGAGGCGAATACACGCGAGCATGGTCACGATGATCACCGAAACAGCGATCAGGCTGGCGGCACTGAAAAAGTCCAGACCCAGGCCGATAGGGCGCACCAGTTGGCCGAACAGCGCACTGGCCTGGCAGGCGACGGCAAGGGTGCCGATCAGGCACAACAGCCATTTGTCGGCCTTTTGGCCCTGACGCAGGCGCATACCCTGGTAGACGGTCGCAGCGGCGTAGAAGACGGCGGCGGCGAGGCTGAAGAGCAAACTCGGTGACAAGGGGGACATAGATCCTGTTGGGCGTGCTCGGAAGCCGGTGAGTTTGGCATAAAAGGCGCATTTCACGAAAGACCACAGAAGCAGACGCCGTGGTGTCCGTGCGCGGGAGTCTTCGCTATAATCCGCGACCTGCTCAAGCCACAGGCTAGTCGATCGCTGTTTCAGCCGCCTTTATAGCGTCCCTATTATTAATAGCGATCCTGTGAAGAGCAGGCGTCGCGATTCGCCAGCCGACTGAAAAGGCCGCTACGGGCCGGGCCGCATCAATCGGGGTTCAGTACGAACCCAAAGGATCACGCATGTTTGAAAATCTGACAGATCGTCTCTCGCAGACGCTGCGCCAGGTCACTGGCAAAGCCAAGCTGACCGAGGACAACATCAAGGACACACTGCGTGAAGTGCGTATGGCACTGCTTGAAGCCGACGTCGCCTTGCCGGTTGTCAAAGACTTCGTCAATCGCATCAAGGAGCGCGCCGTCGGCACCGAGGTGTCGCGCAGCCTGACGCCGGGCCAGGCGTTCGTGAAGATCGTCCAGGCCGAGCTGGAAGAGATGATGGGGGCGGCCAACGAAGAGCTGACCCTCAACGTCACGCCGCCGGCGGTCATCCTGATGGCGGGTCTGCAAGGTGCGGGCAAGACCACCACAGCCGGCAAGCTCGCCCGATTCCTGAAAGAACGCAAAAAGAAAACCGTGATGCTGGTCTCGGCGGACGTCTATCGTCCGGCCGCGATCAAGCAGCTGGAAACCCTGGCAAACGACATCGGCGTGACGTTCTTCCCGTCCGACATCAGCCAGAAGCCGGTGGACATCGCCGAAGCGGCTATCAAAGAAGCCAAGCTCAAGTTCATCGATGTCGTGATCCTCGACACCGCCGGTCGTCTGCATATCGACGCCGAGATGATGGGCGAGATCCAGGCGCTGCACGCGGCGGTCAAGCCGGCCGAGACGCTGTTCGTGGTCGACGCCATGACCGGCCAGGATGCTGCGAACACCGCCAAGGCGTTTGGTGATGCGCTGCCGCTGACCGGTGTGATCCTGACCAAGGTCGATGGCGACGCCCGTGGCGGTGCTGCGCTGTCGGTGCGCGCCATTACTGGCAAGCCGATCAAGTTCATCGGTATGGGCGAGAAGAGCGAGGCACTGGAGCCGTTCCACCCGGACCGTATCGCATCGCGCATCCTCGGCATGGGCGACGTGCTCAGCCTGATCGAGCAGGCCGAACAGACCCTCGACAAGGACAAGGCCGACAAACTCGCCAAGAAGCTGAAGAAAGGCAAGGGCTTCGACCTCGAAGACTTCCGCGATCAGCTGCAACAAATGAAGAACATGGGCGGCCTGGGCGGGCTCATGGACAAGCTGCCAAGCATCGGTGGCGTTAACCTGTCGCAGATGGGCAACGCACAAGGCGCGGCCGAAAAGCAGTTCAAGCAGATGGAAGCCATCATCAATTCGATGACCCCGGCCGAGCGTCGCGACCCTGAGCTGATCAGCGGTTCACGCAAGCGCCGTATCGCCATGGGTTCCGGCACCCAGGTGCAGGACATCGGTCGTCTGATCAAGCAGCACAAACAGATGCAAAAGATGATGAAAAAGTTTTCGACCAAGGGCGGCATGGCCAAAATGATGCGCGGCATGGGCGGAATGTTGCCCGGCGGCGGTATGCCCAAAATGTAAATTGCATCGCGCGGGCGTTATTCCCGCGCGTTCTTCATTGGGGCAACCGTCCCGGTGGCCTGCTCAGGCAGGCACTCACCGCCGTCATCCCTGACGGCTCCATGGCAGATCTAGGTGGCCCGACGGCGTACGCCGGAAAAAGTCATTTGCAAAAATCCGGATATTCCTTAGAATATGCGGCCTTTCGGGCACCCATGCCCGCTGTGCATCTTAGATTTGCAGCACCGACTACAGGAAAATTGTTCAATGCTAACAATCCGTCTTGCCCTTGGCGGCTCTAAAAAGCGCCCGTTCTACCACCTGACTGTCACCGACAGCCGCAACCCACGTGACGGTTCCCACAAGGAACAAATCGGTTTCTTCAACCCGGTTGCCCGTGGTCAGGAAATCCGTCTGTCCGTGAACCAAGAGCGTCTGGCCTACTGGCTGAGCGTTGGTGCACAACCTTCTGAGCGTGTTGCTTCGCTGTTGAAGGAATCTGCTAAGGCTGCGGCCTGAGCAATATGAACGCGACGCCAGCTTCCGCCGACGATC
The DNA here is from genome assembly GCF_055284355.1 of Pseudomonas sp. HP_01. Lineage (NCBI taxonomy): Bacteria > Pseudomonadati > Pseudomonadota > Gammaproteobacteria > Pseudomonadales > Pseudomonadaceae > Pseudomonas > Pseudomonas sp. HP_01. Next base: position 206,784 of record NZ_JBTOPV010000045.1, read on the forward strand.
TGATCGTCATCGGCAAGATTTACTCGGTACACGGCGTTCGCGGCGAAGTGAAGGTGTATTCCTTTACTGATCCAACCGAAAACCTGTTGCAGTACAAAACCTGGACGCTCAAGCGCGGAGGCAATGTGAAACAGGTCGAGCTGGTCAGTGGACGCGGGAACGACAAGTTCCTGGTCGCCAAGCTCAAGGGTCTTGATGATCGTGAAGAAGCTCGTCTTCTGGCCGGTTATGAGATCTGCGTGCCACGCAACCTGTTCCCTGAATTGACCGACGGCGAGTACTACTGGTACCAGCTTGAAGGTCTGAAGGTCATTGACGGTCTTGGGCAATTGCTCGGGAAGGTCGATCATCTTCTGGAAACCGGCGCCAACGATGTAATGGTGGTCAAACCCTGCGCAGGCAGTCTGGATGATCGCGAACGCCTTTTGCCCTATACGGAGCAATGCGTGTTGGCAGTTGATCTGGTTGCAGGCGAGATGAAGGTGGAATGGGACGCGGATTTCTAAGCAATGGCCAGCCTGCGCATAGAAGTCATCACGCTGTTTCCCGAGATGTTTTCCGCCATCAGCGAATACGGCATTACCAGCCGTGCGGTGAAACAGGAGCTGTTGCAGCTCACCTGTTGGAATCCGCGGGATTACACCACTGATCGACATCACACTGTGGACGATCGCCCGTTTGGCGGTGGCCCTGGCATGGTGATGAAGATCAAGCCCCTCGAAGATGCTTTGGCTCAGGCCAGGCAGGCGGCGGGGGATGCGGCGAAGGTGATTTACCTGTCGCCACAAGGCCGCAAGCTGGATCAGTCTGCGGTACGCGAACTGGCGCAGGAAGAAGCACTTATCCTGATTGCCGGTCGTTATGAAGGCGTCGACGAGCGTTTTATTGAAGCTCATGTCGATGAAGAGTGGTCAATTGGCGACTATGTGTTATCTGGCGGTGAGCTGCCGGCCATGGTCCTGATAGATGCGGTTACGCGACTGCTGCCTGGAGCTTTAGGGCATGTAGATTCCGCGGAGGAAGATTCCTTCACGGATGGTCTGCTGGATTGCCCGCACTACACCCGACCGGAGGTGTATGCGGATCAGCGTGTTCCCGACGTATTGCTTAGTGGCAATCACGCACACATCCGGCGTTGGCGTTTACAGCAGTCCCTTGGGCGGACCTATGAACGACGCGCCGATCTTCTGGAAAGCCGCTCGCTTTCTGGAGAAGAGAAGAAGCTGCTGGCGGAATACCTCCGCGAGCGGGACGATAGTTAACGTATCGATGGTAAATCCAACCGGTTTACCTTAGGAGCACAGCATGACTAACAAAATCATCCTTGCACTCGAAGCAGAGCAGATGACCAAAGAGATCCCTCCCTTTGCCCCGGGCGACACCATTGTCGTTCAGGTGAAAGTGAAGGAAGGCGACCGCGCTCGTCTGCAGGCGTTCGAAGGCGTTGTTATCGCCAAGCGTAACCGTGGTGTGAACAGTGCTTTCACTGTTCGTAAAATCTCCAACGGTGTCGGCGTTGAACGTACTTTCCAGACCTACAGCCCGCAAATCGACAGCATGGCTGTGAAACGTCGCGGCGACGTTCGCAAGGCCAAGCTGTACTACCTGCGTGACCTGTCCGGTAAAGCAGCTCGCATCAAGGAAAAACTGGTTTAATCCCAGTCTTCCCATGCGAATGAAAAAGCAGCCTACGGGCTGCTTTTTTGCTTTCTGGCATTCGGGTTTTGTCCCGCCTTCGCAGGTATGAAAAACTGCCTCCGCTTTCCACCACTCAAGTCAGAACCCATGCCCGCCATTGACCATCCCATGATCGACCGCTTCCTCGACGCCCTGTGGCTGGAGAAAGGGCTGTCGGACAACACGCGCGACGCCTATCGCAGCGACCTGGCGCTATTCAACGGCTGGTTGCAGGAAAAGGGCGTGGACCTGATGAGTGTCAGTCGGGAAGCGATTCTCGACCACCTGGGGTGGCGGGTCGACAATGGCTACAAACCTCGCTCGACGGCGCGGCTGCTTTCTGGCGTACGCGGTTTCTATCGCTATCTGCTCCGGGAGAAGCTGATCGCGGTCGACCCGACGTTGCAGGTCGACATGCCGCAGCTGGGTAAGCCGCTTCCCAAATCCTTGTCCGAAGCTGACGTCGAAGCGTTGCTCGCCGCGCCCGATCTGAGCGACGCCATCGGCCAGCGCGACCGGGCCATGCTCGAAGTGCTCTACGCCTGCGGACTGCGCGTGACCGAGCTGATCAGCCTGACACTGGAGCAGGTCAACTTGCGCCAGGGCGTGTTGCGCATCATGGGCAAAGGCAGCAAGGAGCGGCTGGTGCCGATGGGGGAGGAAGCCATCGTCTGGGTCGAGCGCTACATGCGCGACGCTCGCCACGAATTGCTCAATGGCCGGCCCAGCGACGTGCTGTTTCCCAGCCAGCGCGGCGAACAGATGACCCGCCAGACCTTCTGGCATCGCATCAAGCATCAGGCCAAAGTCGCCGGCATCGGCAAATCCCTGTCGCCTCACACCCTGCGTCACGCCTTTGCCACCCACCTGCTCAACCACGGCGCCGACCTGCGCGTCGTGCAGATGCTTCTCGGCCACAGCGACCTGTCGACCACGCAGATCTACACCCATGTCGCCCGCGCGCGGTTGCAGGAAATGCATGCGAAGCATCACCCGAGGGGATAGATGACCTCGGTAATTTACGATCTGTCTTACATCGGCGGGCGTCGGCCTTGGGAGCCTTATGTGATAGGCTTTGCCGGTTTCGCAGATCAAGGCCCTGAAAACATCCCGGTGCTTTTTCGCCACCCGTTTTCAGCCCGGCCCGTCTGCTCACCGCTCGAGGAGTTTTCATGCGCGTCACTCGTTTTCTCGGTGCTGCCGTTGTAGCGCTGGCCAGCTCTTTCAGCCTGTTTGCCCACGCCGATGAGGCGTCCGACAAAGCCATTCGCAAGACCCTGGAATCGCTCAATCTGGAAATTCCCATCGAGAGCATTTCCAGCAGTCCATTGAACGGCCTCTATGAGGTCAATCTGAAAGGCGGCCGCGTGCTCTACGCCAGCGCCGACGGCCAGTTCGTCATGCAGGGCAACCTGTATCAGATGCAGGGCGGCAAGCCGGTCAACCTGACCGAGAAGGTTGAGCGTCAGGCGATTTCCAAGACCATCAATGGCATTCCTGCTGCTGAAATGGTTGTCTATCCAGCCGTTGGCGAAACCAAGTCACACATCACGGTGTTCACAGACACTACCTGCCCGTACTGCCACAAACTTCACGCCGAAGTGCCGGAGCTGAACAAGCGCGGCATCGAAGTGCGTTACGTGGCGTTCCCGCGCCAGGGCCTGGGTTCGCCGGGCGACGAGCAACTTCAGGCCGTGTGGTGCTCGAAAGACCGCCGCGCTGCCATGGACCGCATGGTCGACGGCAAGAATATTCAGGCGCCCAAGTGCGACAACCCGGTCACCAGGCAATTTGAAATCGGCCAGTCCATCGGCGTGAACGGTACACCGGCCATCGTGTTGGCCGACGGTCAGCTGATTCCGGGCTACCAGCCGGCGCCACAAGTCGCCAAACTGGCGCTGAGTGCCAAGTAATTTCGTTTATCGCAGCCTCCTGCGGTAGACATTGAAGCGGCCTGTGCGCAGCGCTTCATCAATAGCGAGCCGTGTTGAATGCGGCTGATTCCACGGCCGGCCTCGCGTCGGCCGTTTTATGGGGAGTTCATAGTGAAACCGGTCAAAGTAGGCATCTGTGGGCTGGGTACTGTCGGTGGCGGTACCTTCAATGTGCTAAAGCGTAACGCCGAGGAAATTGCCCGCCGTGCCGGGCGTGGAATCGAAGTGGCGCAGATTGCCATGCGTACACCAAACCCCAATTGCCAGATTACCGGTACCCCGACCACGACCGACGTATTCGACGTGGCGAGCAACCCTGAAATCGACATCGTCATCGAGCTGATCGGTGGTTACACCATCGCCCGCGAACTGGTGCTCAAGGCCATCGAAAACGGCAAGCACGTGGTCACCGCCAACAAGGCGCTGATCGCCGTGCACGGTAACGAGATTTTCGCCAAGGCCCGGGAGAAGGGCGTCATCGTTGCTTTCGAAGCGGCAGTGGCGGGCGGTATCCCGGTGATCAAGGCCATTCGTGAAGGCCTGTCGGCCAACCGCATCAACTGGGTCGCCGGCATCATCAACGGTACCGGCAATTTCATCCTCACCGAGATGCGTGAAAAGGGCCGTACCTTCCAGGACGTTCTTGCCGAAGCGCAGGCGCTGGGCTATGCAGAAGCCGATCCGACCTTCGACGTCGAGGGCATCGACGCCGCGCACAAGCTGACCATTCTGGCGTCCATCGCCTTTGGCATCCCGCTGCAATTCGACAAGGCCTACACCGAAGGCATCACCAAGCTGACCACCGCCGACGTCAATTACGCCGAAGCACTGGGTTACCGCATCAAGCACCTTGGCGTTGCCCGCAGCACGCCGAGCGGTATCGAACTGCGCGTTCACCCTACGCTGATCCCGGCGGATCGCCTGATCGCCAACGTCAATGGCGTGATGAACGCCGTGATGGTCAACGGCGACGCCGCCGGATCGACCCTCTTCTACGGCGCGGGTGCCGGCATGGAGCCGACCGCTTCATCCGTGGTGGCCGATCTGGTCGACGTGGTCCGTGCCCTGACCACCGACCCTGAAAACCGCGTCCCGCATCTGGCCTTCCAGCCCGATTCGCTGTCGGCCCACCCGATCCTGCCGATCGATGCGTGCGAAAGTGCGTACTACCTGCGCATCCAGGCCAAGGATCATCCGGGCGTGCTGGCGCAGGTGGCGAGCATTCTGTCCGAGCGCGGCATCAACATCGAATCGATCATGCAAAAAGAAGTCGAAGAGCACGACGGCCTGGTGCCAATGATTCTGCTGACCCACCGCGTGGTCGAGAAACGCATGAACGATGCGATCGAAGCGCTGGAAGCGCTGGAAGATGTTGCCGGGCCGGTTGTGCGCATCCGCGTCGAGCATCTGAACTGAAAGCAGCGATAAGTCCAAAGCGGCAAGCTGCAAGTGAGAGCAAAATCATATCGCGGTGAGCTTCGTGCTCCGGGCGGCAGGGGGAAGGCGAATCGTCTTGACCTGCAGCTCGCCACTTGAAGCTTGCCGCCCAAACCGAAGGTTTGAAAAATGCGCTATATCAGTACCCGCGGCCAGGCACCGGCCCTGAATTTCGAAGACGTGTTGCTGACCGGTCTGGCGAGCGACGGTGGTCTGTACGTTCCAGAGAACCTGCCGCGTTTCACTCAGGAAGAAATCGCGTCCTGGGCCGGTCTGCCTTACCACGAGCTGGCATTTCGCGTCATGCGCCCGTTCGTGACGGGCAGCATTCCCGACGCGGATTTCAAGAAGATTCTCGAAGAAACCTACGGCGTGTTTTCCCACGCGGCGGTCGCCCCACTGCGTCAGCTGAACGGCAACGAGTGGGTGCTGGAGCTGTTCCATGGCCCGACCCTTGCGTTCAAGGATTTCGCCCTGCAACTGCTGGGTCGTCTGCTGGATTACGTGCTCGAGAAGCGCGGCGAACGCGTGGTCATCATGGGCGCAACGTCGGGTGACACCGGCTCGGCCGCCATCGAAGGCTGCCGTCGCTGCGACAACGTCGACATCTTCATCCTGCACCCGAACAATCGCGTTTCCGATGTTCAGCGCCGCCAGATGACCACCATCTTCGGCGAGAACATTCACAACATCGCGATCGAAGGCAACTTCGACGACTGCCAGGAAATGGTCAAGAACAGCTTCGCCGACCAGAGCTTCCTCAAGGGCACGCGTCTGGTGGCAGTGAACTCGATCAACTGGGCGCGGATCATGGCCCAGATCGTTTACTACTTTCACGCGGCGCTGCAGTTGGGTGGCCCGGCGCGTTCGGTGGCGTTCTCCGTGCCGACCGGCAACTTCGGCGACATTTTCGCCGGCTACCTGGCCCGCAACATGGGCTTGCCGATCAGCCAGCTGGTGGTCGCGACCAACCGCAACGACATCCTGCACCGCTTCATGAGCGGCAATCAGTATGTCAAAGAGACCCTGCACGCAACGTTGACCCCGTCGATGGACATCATGGTGTCGTCCAACTTCGAGCGTCTGCTGTTCGACATGCACGGTCGCAACGGCGGCGCGATTGCCAAGCTGATGGACACCTTCAGGCAAGGCGGCGGTTTCAGCGTGGATGAAGAACGCTGGACCGAAACCCGCAAGCTGTTTGATTCCCTGGCGGTCAGTGACGAAGACACCTGCAAAACCATCGCCGAAGTCTTCGCCAGCACCGGCGAGCTGCTCGATCCGCACACCGCGATCGGCGTGAAGGCAGCGCGGGACTGCCGCCGCAGCCTGGACACGCCGATGGTGATTCTGGGAACGGCGCATCCGGTCAAGTTCCCGGACGCAGTGCTGAAGGCCGGTGTAGGAAAAGCGCTTGAGCTGCCTGCACATTTGTCTGATTTGTTTGAGCGAGACGAACGCTGCACCGTCCTGCCGAACGACCTCAAGGCCGTGCAGGCCTTTGTCAGCCAACACGGTAATCGTGGCAAACCCCTCTGACCGTATCGCCGTGTAACAACTAAGGCCCGCCTCGCAGCGGGCCTTGTTTTTTCTGCGTGCCACACTTCCGAAGAATTTCAATTTCTCGGATAAGCCTGTGGTTGTTAAACATTTTTACTCAGCGGCATTGAATGGCCGTCAGCTTGATATCGGACCGGCGCTGTGGGCACTCCTGCTGCTCGTGTGCCTCTACAGTCGCGCTGGTCACGCCGGTGAAAACCTGCCGTTCGCCTTGGGCGCACCTTTCCTCCCGCAGCAGCCCCTCGCCCTCGATGACGCGGACCGCCAGTGGCTGGACGCACGCAAGGCACTCCGTGTCGGCATTTCCGTCGCCGATCACGAGCCCGTCGACATCACCACCGACCGCAATCGCTATCAGGGCATCAGCGCGGATTACCTCAGCGTGGTCAGCGCCCGGTTGGCAATTCCCGTTCAATTGCGAGGGTTCGCCAAACGTGAGAAGGCCGTGGAGGCATTACTGGCGGGTGACATCGACGTGCTGACCAGCGCCAGCGGATTCGAGCGAAACAAAGCCGGGCTGGCGTTGACGCGCGAGTACGTGCCGGACCGGGCGGTGGTGTTCGGGCGGGCCAACGACACCAGCCTCAAGCCTACGCTGGAAGGTAAACGCGTGCTGCTGCTGGACGGCTATGCCGATGCTGCGGTTGTGCAGCGTATCTATCCCGAAAGCAATATCGTACTTGCCCCCACGCTCTACAGCGCCATGGAGGCGTTGGCCCACGACGACGCCGACGCGCTGATCGCCAACGAACTCGTGGTGCAGTCCTACAGCCTCTTGCGGCCCTACCTTCGGCTGCACAGAAAGTTCGACAGTCTGTTGCCAGCCGTTGGTTTTTCGTTCGCCCTTCGCGAGAAAGACTCCAGACTTAGCCTGCTGTTCGACCGCGTGCTGGCAGACATGGACGAGTCCTTGCATCGGGAAATTCTCGGGCGATGGACCGTCGGGCTTGGCGCTGACCCTGCTCGTCGGCAAGTCAGCCTTAATCCTGCTGAACAGTTATGGATTCGCAAGCATCCGCGGGTAGTGGTGGCGTCAACTCAGCACCCTCCCTACATTTACAAAGACGCTCGTGGTCAATGGGCAGGGTTGAATGTCGATCTGTTGGCGCGGATTTCGCGTCTGACCGGGCTGCAGTTTGTGTATCAGGAAGCGCCTTCAACCCATTCGCTGCTTGAGACCTTGGCCCACGGCGGCGCGCACATGAACACCACCCTGGCGGAGAACCCCGAGCGCAAGAAACTGCTGTATTTCACCTATGCATTTGGAGGCAATAGCTGGGTGTTTCTGGAGCGCGCCGACAGCGACGCGTCCCTTCAGCTGGCGGACATGACCGGCAAGGTACTTGCGCTTCCGTCGCGACATGCGTTGCTGGAGTTTATTCAGACACGCTATCCGCAAATCCGTCTGCGGCTCGTGCCCACCTACGCCGAGGCCCGGCAGCTCGTGGAGGAGGGTGAGGCGCACGCCACTATTCAGAACGAGGCAGGCGCCTGGTTGTATCCGCCAGGCGAGCTGAAAGTGGGGCGCAGCGTGGAAGGGTTGTGGTCTCCCGACCGGTTTTCCGTGGTCAAGGGCCATCCTGAATTGCTCGGCATCTTGAACAAGGCCCTGGAAGAATTTTCCGTGACGGAAATGCGCGCCATTCGCCTCAAATGGCTCGGTGCGGCAGCCGCTCCGCCTTCGGTCTGGAACCGCATTCCTTACTGGGTTTACTGGGTTACGAGCGCCTCACTGCTGCTGGGCCTGGTGTCGCTGCTCTGGAGTAGCCGCCTGAGGTATCAGATCCATCAACGGCAGCGCGCCGAAGCACAATTGGGTGATCAGCTCGCCTTCAAGCGAACCCTGCTTGATGCCTTCCCGAACCCTGTTTATGTGCGTGACCTGCAAGGCCGGCTCGTCGCCTGCAACCGCAGTTATGAGGAGAGCTTCGGGATCAGTTATGAACAGATGCAGGGCCGACGCCTGATCGATGTGGATCTCGTTGACCGTGAAATGGCCGAGCAAATGCACGCCGATTACATGAAGCTGCTGGAGACGCAGGAGCCCGTGTTTACCGAGCGCGCCCTTACGCTGGCCGGGCGAGTGGTCCACGCCTGGCAATGGGTGGTGCCCTACCATCGCGCCGACGGACAGATGCAGGGACTGCTCGGCGGCTGGATGGACATCAGCGAGCGCAAACGCCTGGAGAGCGAGTTGCGCGAAGCACGTCAAGCCGCGGAGCAGGCGGCAGGGCAGCTGAAGGGCCTGCTCGACGAATTGGGGCAAGCGAAGGCATCGGGGGTGTAAATTTTGCCTGTCACATTCGGCAGGCATGCTCCGGAATCAAGCTGTTGCGGTGAGTGCGCATGTGTCAAAGCGCCACAGTGCTCAGAACTTTCCACTGCTGCCAATGGTCATTGGTTAGCACCTTTGCATTCAAACTGTTGAGTGGTGATCCGGATGGAAAATATCAGCTTGCTACTGAGCGAAGCGCTGTCCCCTTATCAGGTGAGCATTGGCCCTGCCGGTATTCTGGGTGAGCGTCTGGTGACGCTGAAAAACCCAGTGGGTGCGATCGTGATTGAACGTGTTTTTTCTGCATCGCAATTGGGCGACAAGCGTCAGCTGACTGACGTGGTAGATGGTCTTCACCGTGATTTGATGGTGGCAGAAGGGCGCATCGAGCCTTGTGTGATCGCCGCCATGCGCAATGTTTCCCAGTCTGCTGCTTACACTGCCGCCCGACCTTTCGTCTGAGCCGCAGGGAACCTTCTCGATTCAGTAGGCTCCTATCAGTTACGGCAGGCGCAGGCATTGTGCTCCGGTGTTCATGCTGCCTGCCGTACGGGTCCAAGATGGGCCACGGTTGACCCCGAGTAGTCTCCCCGCTGCTCGGGGTTTCTTTTTGCCTGAAATTCAGCGCCTCAATGCCGGGCCTGGATTTGACCCGGCGTCAGTTCGGCACTTCATCGAAGAATGTCTGAGCGTCGCGCAGGTATTCCTCCTTCTTGACCATCCACTCCGCGTAAAACCCCACCAGCCGCGTCACTCGCAGCACACGCATTTCCCGGTTGATGATCTCCATCGCCGCGCGGCCCTTATCGGTCTTTGAACAGGCAATGTGAGCGAACTGGTATTTGGGCACGTCTTTGACCGGCAGGAACTCCAGCTCCGTTAGAGGAATGCCCTGTTGCTGCGCGTGAAAGCGCGCTTCCGGCCAGTAACTGATGATCGCCTGAAAGCGATCCAGCCGTTCCATCTCCAGCATGCTGCCCACCGCTGAATTGCCGTAGTGCAGGACCAGACGTTCGGGGTGAGGGGTCTCGCGCAGCACGTTATCGATGACCGGGCCGTAGCTGCGTTCGCCGACGATGCCGACATCGATACTGTCGCTGGCAAGCAAGGCGGCAAGGTCGAGGCGGCCGTCAGCATCGATGAACGGAGCGAACAGTGCGTGTCGCCTGCTCTCGATCGTTACGCCGTTACTGGGGGTCGCATAGGAAGGGATGGAAAACAGAATGGTTTTGTCGCGCTCGGGCGTCCACAGCAGGGTCGGGTCGCAGGCGAACACGTCATGGTCATTGAGCATCTGCGTTCCGCGCGCGCGGTTGACGTGCATGATCTGGTGATCGTATTCCGGCATCCGGGCAGTCAGCTCGGGCATCAGCTTGTCGATGGCCCCCTGGCCCGCCAACGGTCCGGAAAATATGGTCAGGGGCGGGAAGTCGCGCAGCAGCCAGATCAGCGTTTCACGTGCGGACGCCTTACCGGGCAGGCAGACGAACACACCTGCGATCAGCAAGGCGCGCATTCGGGAACCGGTGACATGCATGGAAGCGTTGACCTTCATCGACAGCGTCTCGCAGCAAGGAATCAGTGATGTGCTTCATTTATTTAACACATGTCATGGGGGCATGAGTAACGCCTCGCGAACGTTGTGCCCCATCTCCCATTTGAGGGGCCAGCCGCATCGCTCATCGAGTTCGGTCGTTCAACGGTGCTGCATCGGGTAGACTTGCCGCCTTTCCCGTCTCTCTAGAAGCCCGTTCATGGCCCAGCCGTCCACGACCTACAAGTTCGAACTCAATCTCACCGACCTTGACCGCGGGGTCTATGAAACCGTCAAGCAGACCATCGCCCGTCATCCTTCGGAAACCGAAGAGCGCATGACCGTGCGCCTGCTGGCCTACGCCTTCTGGTACAACGAGCACCTGTCGTTTGGCCGGGGTCTGTCGGACGTCGACGAACCTGCTTTGTGGGAAAAGAGTCTGGACGATCGCGTTCTGCACTGGATCGAAGTGGGCCAGCCCGATGCCGATCGCCTGACCTGGTGCTCACGCCGTACCGAACGCACGAGCTTGCTGGCCTACGGCAGTCTGCGGGTGTGGGAAGGCAAGGTCATACCGGCGATCAAGACACTGAAGAACGTCAATATCGCTTCGGTCCCCCAGGAAGTGCTGGAAGTCCTGGCCAAGGACATGCCCCGGGTGATCAAGTGGGACGTGATGATCAGCGAAGGCACGATCTTCGTCACAGATGATCGCGGCCAGCACGAAGTGCAACTGCAGTGGCTGGCGGGCGAGCGGGGCTGATTCAGTCCTGCACCACGACTGCCCCGCGACGCTACTGGCACGGAATCGCGACGGCAGCGCCACCTCCCGCCAGTCCCAACGAGAACACCAGCGGAACCTGAATGCGCATCGAACCACGCGAGTTACCTGACACCCTGCCTTTTCTTGGCGATCTGCCTCCCTTGCTCACCCGGCTGTACGCGGCCCGCGGCGTCGCGTCGGAGGCGGAACTCGACAAGGGCCTCGCCCGGTTGATTCCGTATCAACAGCTCAAGGGCATCGACGCCGCTGTCGATTTGCTGGTGACGGCGTTGCAGCAGCGCCAGCGCATCCTCATCGTCGGAGACTTCGATGCCGATGGTGCGACGGCCAGTACGGTCGGCGTCATGGGCCTGCGCTTGCTCGGTGCTGCCCATGTGGACTACTTGGTGCCGAACCGTTTCGAATTCGGCTACGGCCTGACGCCGGAAATCGTCCAGGTCGCCCTTGAGCGCCAGCCTGATTTGCTCATGACCGTGGACAACGGCATTTCCAGCGTCGAGGGCGTTGCGGCGGCGAAGGCGGCAGGCTTGCAGGTGTTGGTCACCGATCACCACTTGCCCGGGCACGAATTGCCGGCGGCTGATGCCATCGTCAATCCGAACCAGCCGGGCTGCACCTTCCCGAGCAAGTCGCTGGCCGGTGTCGGCGTGATCTTTTATGTGCTGATGGCTTTGCGCGCGCGACTGCGGGACATCGGCTGGTTCGAGGGCCGCGCTCAACCCAACCTGGGCGAATTGCTGGATCTGGTGGCCTTGGGCAGCGTCGCCGACGTGGTGCCGCTCGATGCCAACAACCGGATTCTGGTGCACCAGGGGCTGATGCGCATCCGCGCCGGACGTGCACGTCCAGGGTTGCGTGCCATTCTTGAGGTCGCCCGGCGCGAGGCGTCGCGTATCACCTCCACCGATCTGGGGTTCATCATCGGCCCGCGTCTGAATGCGGCCGGGCGTCTGGATGACATGAGCCTGGGTATCGAATGCCTGCTGTGCGATGACGAGACCGAGGCGCGGGAAATGGCCGTGCGTCTGGACGAACTCAATCAGGACCGCAAATCCATCGAGCAGGGCATGCAGCGCGAGGCGCTCGCTCAGCTCAAGGACCTGCCGCTGGAGTCGATGCCGTTTGGTCTGTGCCTGTTCGAACCTGAATGGCACCAGGGCGTGATCGGCATTCTGGCCTCGCGTCTGAAAGAGCGTTATCACCGTCCGACCATTGCGTTCGCCAGTGCAGGTGAAGGCGTGTTGAAGGGCTCAGCGCGTTCGGTACCGGGCTTTCACATCCGCGACGCACTCGATGCCGTGGCGGCGAAACATCCCGAGCTGATCAGCAAATTCGGCGGTCACGCGATGGCGGCCGGGCTGTCGCTGCCTGAAGGTAATTTCCCGGCATTCGCCGAGGCCTTCGACGCCGAGGTCCGCCGTCAGCTCAAGGAAGAGGACCTGACCGGCCGGTTGCTTTCCGACGGCACCCTGGCGGTAGAAGAGTTTCACCTGGAGCTGGCCCGTGCGCTGCGCAACGCCGGCCCGTGGGGACAACACTTTCCCGAGCCGTTGTTCCATGGCGTGTTCCAGCTGGTTGAACAGCGAGTGGTCGGCGAGCGCCATCTGAAGATGGTACTCAAGACCGAATGCGGCAGCGTCAGGCTTGAAGGCATCGCCTTCAGCGTCGACCGCGACGTGTGGCCCAACCCGACCGTGCGCTGGGTCGAGCTGGCGTACAAGCTGGACCTGAACGAATTTCGCGGCAACGAAACCGTGCAACTGATGGTGGTTCACCTTTCACCGCGTTGAGCCACGATCAATTCGCGGTGTGCCTACTGACGCCTTCCCGGCTAAAGCCGCTCCCACAGGGGGACGCGTTCTTTCAGTGGGGCCGGCTTCAGCCGGGAAGAGGCCCGCGTGGGCACCCTCAACCTGATCGTTCCCACGCTCCGCGTGGTAATGCATGCTACGACGCTCTGCGTCGCAGCGATGGACGCGGAGCGTCCAGGGCTGGCATCCCCACGCGGAGCGTGGGGACGATCATTCAAAGCGAGTCCTACAGGTGTATGCGGTGTTTCAGCTGGACCGGCTTCAGCCGGGAAATGACTGAACCCTCACTTCGCTCGGGTTGTCGACTAGGCTCAAGGTTCGCACGTAAGGAACCTGCCACACGATCTGAGAGGTCCCCCATGAGCCTGCTGCTTGAACCCTTTACCCTTCGCCAACTGACCCTGCGCAACCGCATTGTGGTTTCACCGATGTGTCAGTACTCCTGTGCCGACGGCCTGGCCAATGACTGGCATCTGGTCCACCTGGGCAGTCGCGCAGTCGGCGGCGCCGGGCTGATTTTCACCGAAGCGGCGGCAGTTACCCAGGACGGGCGTATCACCCCGGAAGACCTCGGCCTCTGGAACGACGAGCAAATCGAGCCGCTGCAACGCATCACTCGATTCATCAACGCCCAAGGCGCGGTCGCCGGCATTCAGCTGTCCCACGCTGGACGCAAGGCCAGCACATGGCGTCCGTGGGTGAGCCAGAGCGGCGCCATCCCTGCCGACCAGGGCGGCTGGGCGACCTGGGGCCCCTCGAAGATCGCTTTCGACCCGACCTACACCGTGCCTACAGCGCTGGACGAAGCCCAGATTCGGGACATCATCAAGGCGTTCGTCGATGCCGCCAAACGCGCCTTGACCGCCGGTTTCAAAGTGGTCGAAATCCACGCCGCCCACGGTTACCTGCTGCATCAATTCCTGTCGCCGCTGAGCAACCAGCGCCAGGATCAATACGGTGGCTCGTTCGAAAACCGCATTCGTCTGACCCTCGAAATCACCAAAGCGGTGCGCGAAGTCTGGCCCGCAGACCTTCCATTGTTTGTCCGTGTATCGGCCACAGACTGGGTGGAAGGTGGCTGGAACGTGGATGAAACCGTTGAACTGGCCAAGCGCTTGAAAGAGCTGGACGTCGACCTTGTTGACGTGTCTTCCGGCGGCACTGCCGCGAAAGCCGAGATCCCGGTGGGCCCGGGTTATCAAACCGAGTTTGCCGCTCGCGTACGCAACGAGTCCGGCATTGCCGCTGGCACCGTAGGCATGATCACCGAGCCCACCCAGGCCGACACCATCCTGCGTACTGGCCAGGCGGACCTGATTTTCCTCGCCCGTGAACTGCTGCGCGATCCGTACTGGCCGCTGCAAGCCGACGAGACCCTCGGTGGACGCCAGGCCACATGGCCCGCGCAGTACCAGCGCGCAACGCACCGCGACCAGCCGATTCATGAGTCGGATCTGCGCGATTGATCACGCCGCTGAATAGCTGATATAGCCGCGCTTGTTGATGTCAGGTCCGGTCAGTGAATCGGGATCGACCGGAGCTGACAGCGATCGACAAGCGCGTCAGGCCTGACGATAGAGTCTGGAAATGCAGGAGCATTTGATCCCGGTCAGATGGGATTAGATAGCTCACTGTTCATGCGTTCGCAGACATCAAGATAATCGTCCACAGCCTCTTCAAATGCCTTGCGAACTTCCTGGATCGACTGGCCATGGAAGCCGATCACATCTTTGACCCCGGCGACATGACCTACGAACAGGCCGTCCTCATCGCTGTAGTTGATCGGGGCTGAGTAGCCTTTGTAGTTCATTATTCTCATGGAGTTACTCCTGCGTGCAGCGGGCAAAGTAGGCTACTGACAAGCCTGAGCCTAGCGTTTCGCGGTAGGAAAAGGAGATGCGTTAGGGCTCCTGCGTCTTTATCCTCCCTAGCTCGTTCTATCTGCCGCCAGTCGTGGAAGGCTCACTGCTCCAACCCCTTTACTTCCCCCCACTCCCCGCCACGCTTTCCCCACCCCGAGTCAGGTAGTACGCGCCGAGTATCGGCAGCAGGGTCACCATCATCACGAGCATCGCGACGACATTGGTCACCGGCACGTCCCGTGGGCGGCTGAGTTGATTGAGCAGCCAGATCGGCAGGGTGCGTTCGTGCCCGGCGGTGAAGGTGGTGACGATGATTTCGTCGAACGACAGGGCAAACGCCAGCATGCCGCCGGCCAGCAACGCCGAGCCCAGATTGGGCATGATGATGTAGCGAAAGGTCTGCCAGCCGTCGGCGCCAAGGTCCATCGACGCTTCGATCAGACTGTGGGAGGTGCGGCGCAGGCGGGCGATGACGTTGTTGTAGACGATCACCACGCAAAAGGTCGCGTGGCCGACGATGATGGTGAACATCCCCGGCTCGATCCCCAAGGTCTTGAACGCCGACAACAAGGCCAGTCCGGTGATGATGCCGGGCAGGGCGATGGGCAGAATCAGCATCAGCGAAATGCCGTCCTTGCCGAAGAAGTCTCGCCGGTACAGCGCCGCCGAGGCCAGCGTGCCGAGCACCAGTGCAATCAGCGTGGCAACGCAGGCGATTTGCAGCGACAGCTTGATCGACTCCAGCACGTCAGGCCGCGCGAATGCCACGCTGATCCACTTCAGGGTGAAGCCTTTCGGCGGGAAGCTGAAAGCGGCGTCTTCGGTGTTGAAGGCGTAGACGAAGATGATCAGGATCGGAAAGTGCAGAAACACCACCCCGCCCCAGGCGGCGATCTTCAGGCCCCACGACGCTTTTTCAGAGTGCATCGAAAGCCCCCAGACGCTTGACGATAGCCAGATAGACCGCGATCAGCACGATCGGCACCAGCGTGAATGCCGCCGCCATGGGCATGTTGCCGATGGCGCCTTGCTGGGCGTAGACCATGCTGCCGATGAAGTAGCCCGGCGGGCCGATCAGTTGCGGCACGATGAAATCCCCCAGCGTCAGCGAAAACGTGAAGATCGAGCCCGCCGCAATGCCCGGCACCGACAGCGGCAGAATCACTTGCATAAACGTCTGCCGGGGCGTGGCGCCGAGGTCGGCGGAGGCGTGCAGCAAAGAGGGCGGCAAGCGTTCGAGGGAGGCCTGAATCGGCAGAATCATGAACGGCAGCCAGATGTAGACGAACACCATGAAACGCCCCAAGTGCGAGGTCGACAACGTGCTGCCGCCAACGCCGGGCACGCTCAACAGCCACTGCAACACCGGCGCCAGCCCAAGATGCTGCACGAACCATTGCGCGACGCCGCCCTTGGCCAGCAGCAGCGTCCACGCGTAGGCCTTGACGATGTAGCTGGCCCACATTGGCATCATCACCGCGATGTAGAAGAACGCCTTGGTTTTGCCGGTGGTGTAGCGCGCCATGTAATACGCGATGGGGAAGGCGACGATGGCGCTGGCGATGGACACCGCAACCGCCATGGTCAGGGTGCGGCGGATGACGTCGAAGTTTGCCGGGTTGAACAGCGCGCCGAAGTTCGCCAGGGTCAGGTCCGGCGTCACGGTCATGCTGAAGTCGTCGAAGGTATAGAAACCCTGCCACAACAGGCCCAGCAGCGAGCCGAGGTAAATCGCGCCGAACCACAGCAGCGGCGGGATCAGCAGCAGTGACAGGTACAGGTTCGGGCGTCGATACAGCAGGTTGGAAAAGCGTCGACGTGGCGATTGCCGTTGCGTCGGCGCCGAGGCATTGAACGTCTGACCCATCTCAATGCGCCTCAGCCGGCGCGTCCTGCAACACAATCATCGCTTCCCGCGCCCAGCATGCCGTCAGGCGTTGCCCCGGTTGATAGCGCGCGCCGGTGTCCAGCCACTGATCGTTGGCCTGGCTGACCGTGAGCGTCTGACCGTTGTCCAGTTTGACCTCGTAACGGGTAGCGCTGCCTTGATATTGAATGTCGTGCAGCACGCCGCTGACATGAACTTCGTGGCTCGCCCCGACGCCCTCGGCAAAACGAATGTGCTCGGGTCGAATCGAGAAAGCGTCCGGGTTGCCGCTCAACGCGTGCGCCAGTTCGCCGCGCACCACGTTGGAGGTGCCCACGAATTCGGCCACGAAGGTCGTCGCCGGTTTCATGTACAGATTGCGTGGCGTATCGACCTGCTCAATGCGGCCCTTGTTGAACACCGCCACCCGGTCCGACATTGACAGCGCTTCGGTCTGGTCGTGGGTGACGAAGATGAAGGTGATGCCCAACTGGCGCTGCAGTTTCTTCAGTTCGCTCTGCATCTGCTCGCGCAGCTTCAGGTCGAGGGCGCCGAGGGGTTCGTCGAGCAGCAGCACGCGCGGGCGATTGACCAGTGCCCGCGCCAGGGCCACACGCTGGCGCTGGCCGCCGGACAGTTGCACGGGTTTGCGCGCGCCGTAGCCCTCGAGGGCGACCATGCTCAGGGCCTCGTCGGCCCGCTTGATCCGTTCGGCCTTGCCGACGCCTTTGACTTTCAGGCCATAGGCGACGTTGTCCCGCACGTTCATGTGCGGGAACAGCGCGTAGTCCTGAAACACGGTGTTGACGTCACGCTGGTAGGGCGGCAGGCCGGCGGCTTCCTGGCCATGAATGCGGATCGAGCCGGCGCTGGGTTGCTCGAAGCCTGCGATCAGGCGCAGGCAGGTGGTCTTGCCGGAACCCGAGGGGCCGAGCATGGAAAAGAACTCGCCGTCCTCGATGTCGATGGACACCCGGTCCACGGCTTTCACTTCGCCGAACAGCCGCGAAACCTGGGAGAACTGGACGGCGTGGGTCATGGTGGTTAATTCCCGAAATCAAGTCGACTGACAGCTGCTGCCGTCACAGCAACCGGGCTGGATGCATCTGAATGAACACGGTCTTTGTAGGAGTGAGCTTGCTCGCGATTGCGTCCTGGCAGTCACCTGCGACCAGGCTGTAACAGCGCTATCGCGAGCAAGCTCACTCCTACACGGAGCGGGCGATGCAGGCGTCTAACGCCCACCCATGATCGCAATGTAATCCTGGGTCCAGCGGCTGTACGGCACGTACTTCCCGCCCTCGGCCTGGGGTGTTTTCCAGAAGGCGATCTTCTCGAACAGATCAAACCCGTTGGTTTCGCAGCCTTCGGCGCCGAGCAGTTCGTTACCCTTGCACGCTTCAGGTACCACCGGCAGAGAGCCGAACCAGGCGGCGACGTCGCCCTGAACCTTCGGTTGCAGCGACCAGTTCATCCATTTGTAGGCACAGTTCGGGTGTTTGGCCTCGGCGTGCAACATCGTGGTATCGGCCCAACCGGTGGCGCCTTCCTGAGGGATGGTCGAGGCGACGGGTTGTTTGTCGGCGACCAGCCCGTTGACCATGTATCCCCACGAACTGGACGCTGCCACGCCTTCGTTTTTCACGTCACTCATCTGCACCGTCGCGTCATGCCAGTAGCGATGAACCAGCGGCTGCTGGGCGCGGAGCAGGTCGAGCACGGCCTTGTACTGGGTCTCGGTGAGCTGGTAAGGGTCGACGATGTCCAGCTCTGGCTTGGCGGTCTTCAAATACAGCGCGGCGTCGGCGATGTAGATCGGTCCGTCATAGGCCTGAACCCGACCCTTGTTCGGTTTGCCGTCGGGCAAATCCTGCGGCTCGAACACCACACTCCAGCTCACCGGCGGCGTCTTGAACACGTTGGTGTTGTACATCAGCACGTTCGGGCCCCACTGATACGGCGTACCGTAAGTTTTGTTTTCAACCGTGTACCAAGGGCCATCTTTCAAGCGTGGGTCGAGGGTTTTCCAGTTCGGGATCAACGTGGGCTCGATGGGCTGCACGCGCTTGCCGGCGATCAGACGCAGCGACGCGTCGCCCGATGCGGTGACCAGGTCATAGCCGCCCTTGGTCATCAGGCTGACCATTTCGTCGGACGTTGCGGCGGTCTTGACGTTGACCTTGCAGCCGGTTTCCTGCTCGAAGCCGGTTACCCAGTCGTAAGCCTTGTCGCTTTCGCCGCGCTCGATGTAGCCCGGCCACGCCACGATATCCAGCTGCCCCTCGCCATCGCCCACCGCCGTGAGTGCTTCAGCGGCCTGCACCGCGCCGCTGGTGAATAGTGCGGTGATCACGGCGCTCAGAATCGCGGTCTTGTGCACGGACATGTTGGGTTTGCCTTATGGTGGTTGTGTGGGCAGAGATCGGTGATGCAGAGCGTAGTGCCCAGTTCGATCCTCGACAAACTTGACGCAGCAAATACCGAGCCCATTCGTGGAGGCGGAGACGGGGGAGTGAAAACCTGTCGTCATCCGGCCCTCAGGACAACCCATCGCCGCAACATTCAGATGCAAACCTGCTCAACGGCTGCTGGTGCCTTCGCCCTAACCTGCGGGTCGAATCGTCTGTCCCCATTTCTGAAGGTGAAGTCATGAACACGCGCGGTTTGCTTGATCAATTGTTGAAATCCGGTCAGGACCTGCTGCAAAACAAGGCCGGCGCTCACGAAAAGAGCGGCAAAAGCGGGCAAAACGGGCAGGGCGGGCTTGGCGATCTGCTTGGCAAGGTTGGTGGCAGCGGCTTGGGAGGCCAACTGGGCGGCAGCCTTGGCGGGCTGCTTTCCGGTGCTGGCGGCGGTGCGTTGGCGGCGGGTGCGATGGGCTTGCTGATGGGCAACAAAGGCGCACGCAAGATGGGCGGCAAGGCGCTGACCTATGGCGGGCTCGCAGCCTTGGGCGTGCTGGCGTACAAGGCGTACGGCAACTGGCAGGCGAGTCAGGGTGTGGCGCAACCGGTTGAGCCGCAGACTGTGGACCGCGTGCCCCCGGCCCAGATCGAACAGCACAGCGAGGCCATCCTGCGGGCGCTGGTGGCAGCAGCGAAGGCCGACGGCCACGTCGACGAGCGTGAACGCGAACTCATCGAAGGCGAATTCACCCGGATCACCGGCGACAACGAACTGCAGCAATGGCTGCACGCCGAGCTGAACAAACCGCTGGATCCTGTTGATGTCGCCCGCGCGGCGCATACGCCTGAAATCGCTGCCGAGATGTACCTGGCCAGCGTGATGATGGTCGACGAAGAACACTTCATGGAGCGGGCTTACCTGGACGAACTGGCCAAGCAATTGAAGCTCGACCCGGCGCTGAAGACCGAGCTTGAGCAACAGGTGCGTCAGGCGCAGCCGTAAACCAGGGGGCTTGCCCGCGATCCATAACAAGTAACCTGAAACCCGCGACGCTGCCGGATCAGGCCCAACACTCGTTGGGCCTGATCCGCATTCTTCTGCCCTGATCAACAAGCCCCATTCCAGACATCCGCCTTCAACGCATCCGTACCATCAAGCAACGCCACATCAAGCCGATAGCGTGTAAGACAATTCCGATCTGGCTGTGTGTTATGGCGTTTTTCCCGTCAGAAACACTCCGAATATTGGTAAGGCACTGGGCTATACTCCCGCTCGCTTTGGACCGTCTGTCGGTCCGCTTCTTGAACCCGGTCATGCCGGCGTTGAACCCTTGAGGGCTGACTGTGAAGAACTGGACGTTGCGTCAACGGATTTTGGCGAGCTTCGCTGTCATCATCGCCATCATGCTGTTGATGGTGGTTGCGGCATTCAATCGCCTGTTGGTGATTGAGAACAGCGGCGATGCGGTTCGCCTGGACGCGCTCCCCGGCGTTTTTTACAGCAGTACTGTGCGCAGTGCATGGGTTGAAAGCTACGTAGCCACCCAGCATTTGCTGGTTGAAGGCGCGGGTCGCGACCTCACCGGCGCTGAAGAAGACCAGTACAAAGAATTCGAAGACCGCCTGCAGGCGCAGATCGCCAATTACCAGAAAAGCATTTTCGACGAATCCGATCGCAATGACTTTGCCCAGTTTCTGCAATTGCGCGAACGCTACCAGCTCTTGCTCAACGGTGTGCTTGCGGCTTACCAGGGCGATAACTACGCGCTGGCCCAGCGGATGTTTGCCGAACAACTCACGCCCGCGTGGATGGAGGGTCGCAAACAGCTCAACGCACTCGGCGCCAAGAACAAGGTGGTCGCCGACAACGCATCCGACGCCATTCAGACAGCCGTTTCCAGTGCCAAAATCACCCTTGGCATCTCGCTGATCATTGCCCTGCTGGCGGCGGCCGCGTGCGGTCTGTTGTTGATGCGCGCGATTCTGGCGCCGATGAACCGCATCGTGCAGATTCTCGACACCATGCGCACCGGCGACCTGAGCACGCGTCTGAACCTGGACCGCAACGATGAGTTCGGATCGGTGCAGACCGGGTTCAACGACATGGTCGCCGAACTGGCCGCCCTGGTGTCTCAGGCCCAGCGCTCGTCAATTCAGGTGACGACCTCAGTGACCGAAATTGCCGCTACCTCCAAGCAGCAACAGGCAACCGCCACCGAAACCGCCGCAACGACTACGGAAATCGGTGCCACGTCCCGCGAGATTGCCGCGACGTCCCGGGATCTGGTGCGCACCATGACCGAAGTGACCTCGGCGGCGGATCAGGCTTCGGTCCTGGCGGGCTCCGGTCAGCAGGGCCTGGCGCGCATGGAAGAAACCATGCACTCGGTCATGGGCGCGGCCGATCTGGTCAATTCCAAGCTGGCGATCCTCAACGAGAAGGCCGGCAACATCAATCAGGTCGTGGTGACCATCGTCAAAGTCGCCGACCAGACCAACCTGCTGTCGCTCAACGCCGCCATCGAAGCCGAAAAGGCCGGCGAATACGGCCGTGGTTTCGCCGTGGTGGCGACCGAGGTCCGGCGTCTGGCCGACCAGACCGCTGTGGCCACCTACGACATCGAGCAGATGGTTCGGGAGATCCAGTCGGCGGTGTCGGCAGGCGTCATGGGCATGGACAAATTCTCCGAAGAAGTGCGTCGCGGCATGTACGAAGTGACCCAGGTCGGCGAGCAGCTCTCCCAGATCATCCATCAGGTGCAGGCCCTCGCGCCGCGTGTCTTGATGGTCAACGAAGGCATGCAGGCCCAGGCCACCGGCGCCGAACAGATCAACCAGGCGCTGGTGCAGTTGGGTGACGCCAGCAGCCAGACCGTTGAATCCCTGCGTCAGGCCAGCTTCGCCATCGATGAGCTGAGCCAGGTGGCGGTGGGGCTGCGTAGCGGCGTTTCGCGTTTCAAGGTCTGAGTCAGGCCCATGATCGAGCATTCAGCCAGGCGCAGCGCTGCGGTGTTGCCGAAGAACAAGCTGTTTCTGCTGTTCCGCATCGGCGCGGAACGCTATGCGCTGCAAGCGACTGAAGTCGCTGAAGTCCTGCCACGGCTGATGCTCAAACCCATCGCGCATGCGCCGCACTGGGTCGCGGGTGTATTTGCCCACCGCGGCGCGATCGTGCCGGTCATCGACCTCAGCGCGCTGACCTTCGGCCATCCTTCTCAACTGCGCACCAGCACGCGGCTGGTGCTGGTGCACTATCGCCTCGGCGGCGATCGTCCCGCGCGGGAGCTGGGTTTGATCCTTGAGCAGGCGACCGACACGCTGCGCTGCTCACCCCATGAATTCAAAGCCTACGGCCTGGACAACGCACAGGCGCCGTATCTGGGCCCGGTGCGCGAGGACGAACACGGCCTGCTGCAATGGATCCGCGTGGAGGACTTGCTCAGCGACGCCGTGCGCGAACTGTTGTTTCCCGAGCAGCCAATGGGCCTTGATGCCTTCGAGGTCGCGCCATGAGCAGCGATGCGCGTTTCTTCGCTTTTCTAAAGGACCGCATCGGGCTGGACGTCGCCTCGGTGGGCGAGGCGATCATCGAGCGCGCCGTGCGTCAGCGCTGCACGCTGTCCAGGGCGCGGGACCACGACGATTACTGGCAGACCCTGCTGGTTTCGGCGGATGAGCAACAGGCGCTGATCGAAGCGGTCATCGTCCCCGAAACGTGGTTTTTCCGTTATCCGGAATCCTTCGCCACCCTCGGCAAGCTGGCCAATGCCCGGCTGGCTCAGCTTAACGGTGTGCGTCCGTTGCGGATTCTGAGCCTGCCATGCTCCACCGGCGAGGAGCCATACTCCATCGCCATGGCGCTGTTCGACGCAGGTTTGCGAGGCCCGCAGTTCAGCGTCGAAGCGGTGGACATCAGCCCGCTTTCAATCCAGCGCGCGCGCCAGGGCGTGTATGGCAAGAACTCGTTTCGCGGCGATCAGCTGGGTTTCCGTGAGCGTTTTTTCAATGCGGCGGACGACGGTTATCGCCTGGAAGAGCGAGTGCGTGATCAGGTGCGCTTCCAGTCCGGCAACCTGCTTGATCCCGCTATGCCAGTGGCACAGTCGGCCTACGATTTCGTGTTCTGCCGCAACCTGCTGATCTACTTTGACGTCGACACCCAGCGTCAGGGCTTCGAGGCGCTCAAACGCATGACCCGCGACGACGGCGTGCTGTTTATCGGCCCCGCCGAGGGCAGCCTGCTCGGGCGCATGGGCATGGAGTCGATCGGCATTGCCCAATCGTTTGCCTTTCGTCGGCGTGACGAGGCCGTTTCCGAACCCCACAGCGGCCTGACTGCCCCAGCCTTGCCGCTGTCGCGAAACCATTCATTTTCTCCTCATTCAACGTCTGCTCACCCAACCTCGGCCCAGTCGCGCGTCACTCATAAACCGCAGCCCTTCGCGCCAAGGTTGTTGGGTGATCCTGCGCTGACTGAGGAGCGCAGGGCTGCGCTCAGGCCGGACATCAAGGCGGTGGTAGCGCCGGGTGCTGGCAATGGCGAAGCTGCCGAGTTGCTGCGCAGCATCGCGGCCCTTGCCAATGAAGGCCGCAGTGCCGAGGCGAAGGCCGCAGGCGAGCAGTACCTCAAGCGCTTTGAACCCGTTGCGCCGGTTTTTTACTGGCTGGGCCTGCTCAGCGAAGTGGCGGGGGAGGCGAGTGCGGCACAAGGGTTTTATCGCAAGGCGTTGTATTTGCAGCCGCAGCATCCGGAAACCCTCGCGCAACTGGCCGCGCTGCTTGCCGCCCAGGGCGACAGCGCAGGGGCCCGGCGGCTGCAGGAGCGCGCGGCACGGGGTGTCACTAAAGAAGGACGCAGTGGATGAGTCGCGTACACACAGAACTGGTCAGCGACGACGCCGAGGCGATCGACGACTGCTGGAACCGCATCGGCATCCATGGCGACCGGTCCTGCCCGCTGCTTGCCGATCATATTCATTGCCGCAACTGCTCGGTGTACTCGGCCGCAGCAACGCGCTTGCTCGACCGTTACTCGCTGGCGCAGGAGCAGCGTGTGTCGATGCACAGCGATGCCCTCGCCGTCGAAGTCGAAACCCGCTCGACCGTGGTGTTTCGTCTGGGCGAAGAGTGGCTCGGCCTGCCGACCCGTTGTCTGGTGGAGGTGTCGCCGGTGCAAGCCATTCATTCGCTTCCGCACCAGCGCTCCCGCGCCTTGCTGGGCGTTGCCAATGTCCGTGGCGCCCTGGTGGCGTGCCTGTCGTTCGTTGAACTGCTCGGGCTGGACCCTTCAGTCGCGCCGGTCGGTGATGCACGAACATTGCCGCGCATGCTGATCGTTTCGGCAGACGGCGGTCCGGTGGTGGTGCCTGTGGACGAGGTCGACGGCATTCATGCCATCGAAGCGCGCCTGCTGGATACCGCCTCGGCGTCGGCGCAGAACAGCAACGCGCGCTTCACCCGAGGCGTCGTGCAATGGAAAAACCGCAGCCTGCGCCTGCTTGACGAAGACCAGCTGTTGTCGGCCGTAAACCGGAGCCTGACATGACGCCCGATCAAATGCGCGACGCGTCGCTGTTCGAACTCTTTACCCTTGAGGCGGAAGCGCAGACCCAGGTGCTGAGCGCGGGCCTGTTGGCCCTTGAGCGCAATCCGACCCAGGCCGATCAGCTGGAAGCGTGCATGCGCGCGGCCCATTCGCTGAAAGGCGCGGCGCGCATTGTCGGGGTCAACGCCGGCGTCAGTGTTTCCCACGTCATGGAAGATTGCCTGGTCAGTGCCCAGGAAGGGCGATTGCACCTGCTGCCCGAGTACATCGATGCCCTGCTGATGGGCACCGATTTGCTGATGCGCATCGCCACGCCTGGCGCCAGCGTGCCGCAGGCGGATGTGGACGGCTATGTGGCGCTGATGAACAACATGGTCAGCGACGATCCGGCCATGAAAGCTATGCTGGTGCCCACCGCGCTGCCTTCCCTTGAAGACATCTTGCTTGCCAACGCGCAGTCGCTGGTCACCTCGCTGCAGTCGGCGCAGGATTCGGCGGCCGAAGAACTGGCTGCCGCCATCGTCGAACCCGTTCCCGATCCGGCGCTTAAAGCAGATGGCCCCGGTGAGCGACGTGTGGTCGAGACCGGCGAACGGGTCCTGCGCGTCACCGCCGAACGCTTGAACAACCTGCTGGACCTGTCGAGCAAGTCACTGGTCGAGACTCAACGGCTCAAGCCGTACCTGGCCGCAATGCAGCGGGTCAAACGCACCCAGACCGGCGCAACCCGAGCGCTGGACAGTCTTGAAGCCTTGCTCGGCGCCAACACCGATCCCGACGCGCAAAAGGCGCTGGACGAAGCGCGGCGTCTGCTCGGCGAAGCGCAGCACTTGTTGATTCAGCAGACGGCTGACCTCGACGAGTTCGGCTGGCAGTCCTCCCAGCGCGCGCAACTGCTGTACGACACCGCGCTGGCCTGCCGCATGCGCCCGTTTGCCGATGTGCTGGTGGGGCAGGCGCGCATGGTCCGGGATCTGGGCCGCTCGCTGGGCAAGCAGGTTCGCCTGGAAATCGACGGCGAGAAAACCCAGGTCGATCGCGATGTCCTGGAAAAGCTCGAAGCGCCGCTGACCCATTTGCTGCGCAACGCCGTCGACCATGGCATCGAGCTGCCCGAGCAGCGCGTCGCCATCGGTAAGCCAGCCGAGGGGCTGATTAAGCTGAAGGCCTCGCACCAGGCCGGGCTGCTGGTGGTCGAGCTGATCGACGACGGCGCCGGTGTCGATCTCGAAAGCCTGCGCCTGAACATCGTCGAGCGCAAACTTTCGCCTGCGGAAACCGCTGCGCAGTTGAGCGAGGAAGAGCTGCTGAGCTTCCTGTTCCTGCCCGGCTTCAGCATGCGTGACAAGGTCACTGAAGTGTCCGGCCGAGGCGTCGGCCTGGACGCGGTCCAGCATATGGTTCGGCAGCTGCGTGGCGGCGTCGAACTGGACCAGCGCGCGGGGAAGGGCAGCCGTTTCCATCTCGAGGTGCCGCTGACCTTGTCGGTGGTGCGCAGTCTGGTGGTGGACGTCGGCGGCGAAGCGTATGCCTTTCCGCTGGCGCACATTGAGCGGATGCGTGACGTGCGCGCCGACGAAATCGTGCAGCTGGAAGGGCGTCAGCACTTCTGGCATGAAGAGCGTCACGTCGGGCTGGTGGCCGCCACTCAGCTCCTCAACCGTCCGGCCAGCCAGCACAGTGAAGACGTGCTCAAAGTGGTGGTGATTCGCGAGCGCGATGCGGTGTATGGCGTCGCCGTGGAACGCTTCATCGGCGAACGCACGCTGGTGGTTCTTCCGCTGGATCCGCGCCTGGGCAAGGTGCAGGACATCTCCGCCGGCGCTTTGCTCGACGACGGCTCAGCGGTGTTGATCATCGACGTTGAGGACATGCTGCGTTCGGTGGAGAAACTCCTCAACACCGGGCGCCTGGAACGCATTGATCGCCGCAGTCGTCAGGCTGACACCCGGGTGCGCAAGCGTGTGCTGGTGGTCGATGACTCACTGACCGTGCGCGAACTGGAACGCAAATTGTTGCTCAGCCGTGGCTATGAAGTAGCTGTGGCCGTGGACGGCATGGACGGCTGGAACGCCCTGCGCGGCGAGGATTTCGATTTGCTCATCACCGACATCGACATGCCGCGCATGGACGGCATCGAACTGGTGACGCTGGTGCGTCGCGACAGCCGCCTGCAATCGCTGCCGGTGATGGTGGTGTCGTACAAGGACCGTGAAGAAGATCGCCGTCGCGGACTGGACGCCGGCGCCGATTATTATCTGGCCAAGGCCAGTTTCCATGACGATGCGCTGCTTGATGCAGTCGTTGAGTTGATAGGAGATGCGCAGGGATGAAGATTGCCATCGTCAACGACATGGCCATGGCGGTAGAGGCGTTGCGCCGCGCGCTGGCCTTCGAGCCGGCGCACCAGATCGTCTGGGTGGCCAGCAACGGCGCCGAGGCCGTCGAGCGTTGCGCCCAGCTAAAGCCCGATCTGATATTGATGGACCTGATCATGCCGGTGATGGACGGCGTGGAGGCGACTCGACGTATTATGGCGGCGACCCCGTGTGCCATCGTCATCGTCACCGTGGATCGCGAGCAGAATGTGAATCGGGTGTTCGAAGCCATGGGTCATGGCGCGCTGGACGTGGTCGACACGCCCGCGCTGGGGGCCGGCAATCCCAAGGATGCAGCCGCGCCTTTGTTGCGCAAGATACTTAATATAGGCTGGCTCATTGGCGAGCGGGACACGCGGGTCCGCCCCGCGCCGCCACCGGTGCGCGAGTCGGCACAGCGTCAGCGGTTGATCGCAATCGGATCATCGGCCGGCGGGCCCGCCGCGCTGGAAATCCTGCTCAAGGCGCTGCCGAGGGATTTTCCGGCCGCGATCGTGCTCGTGCAGCACGTGGATCAGGTATTCGCCGAAGGGATGGCGCAATGGCTGAGCGGCTCTTCGGGGCTTGAGGTCAGGCTGGCGCGCGATGGCGAGCCGCCGCAAGTGGGCACGGTGCTGCTGGCAGGTACCAACCACCATATTCGTCTGCTCAGGAACGGCACACTGGCGTACACCGCAGAGCCGGTTAACGAAATTTACAGGCCCTCCATCGACGTGTTTTTCGAAAGTGTGGCCAGCTATTGGAATGGTGACGCAGTGGGTGTTTTGTTGACCGGCATGGGCCGTGATGGTGCGCAGGGACTCAAGCTGATGCGTCAGCGGGGCTTTCTGACCATCGCCCAGAATCAGGAAAGCTGTGCGGTGTACGGCATGCCTAAAGCGGCTGCGGCGATTGACGCCGCCATGGAAATTCGCTCACTGGACTCGATCGCACCTCGCTTGAAGGAGGTATTCACCCAATGAATTTCCAGGTGATTTCACAGCCCGCCTGTGACCAGGAGACCCCGCATGCATGATTTGCAACTGGACGATCTGAACGCCACGGATGAAAACGCTGCGATGGTACTGCTGGTCGACGATCAAGCCATGATCGGCGAGGCCGTCCGACGCGGGCTGGCGCACGAGGACAACATCGACTTCCATTTCTGCGCCGATCCGCATCAGGCAATTGCACAGGCGATCCTGATCAAGCCCACTGTCATCCTTCAGGATTTGGTCATGCCCGGCCTGGACGGCCTGACCCTGGTGCGCGAGTACCGCGCCAATCCGAAGACCCGTGACATCCCGATCATCGTGCTTTCGACCAAAGAAGACCCGATGATCAAGAGTGCCGCCTTTGCCGCCGGGGCCAATGATTACCTGGTCAAACTGCCGGACAACATTGAACTGGTCGCGCGCATTCGCTACCACTCGCGCTCCTATATGACCCTGCTGCAGCGCGACGAAGCCTATCGTGCGTTGCGCGTTAGCCAGCAACAGCTGCTCGACACCAACCTGGTGCTGCAGCGCCTGATGAACTCGGATGGCTTGACCGGCCTGTCCAACCGACGCCACTTCGACGAGTACCTGGAGCTGGAATGGCGCCGTTCCACCCGGGAGCAGACGCAGATCTCGCTGTTGATGATCGACGTGGATTACTTCAAGGCCTACAACGACGCCTTCGGCCATCTCGAAGGTGACGAGGCGTTGCGTCAGGTCGCCAAAGCGATCCGCGCCAACTCCAGCCGTCCCTCCGACCTGCCGGCGCGTTACGGTGGCGAAGAATTTGCGCTGGTACTGCCCAGCACCTCACCGGGTGGCGCACGCCTGCTGGCGGAAAAACTGCGCCAGACCATCGCCGGCATGAACATCCCCCACGTCGCCCCGAGCCAGGGCTCGAGCCTGACCGTCAGCATCGGTCTGGCCACTGTCGTGCCGCAAGTGGGCAGCCACAGTCGCCAGCTGATTCAGAGTGCGGATCAGGGGTTGTATGCCGCCAAACACAATGGCCGCAATCAGGTGGCGGTGGGGTAGGGCGAGGATTTGCATTCCTGCGCGCTCTGGCCGTAACCGGGTCGGGTCCTTGGCAACAACAACGAACGCGGCGCACCCCTGCCCAACGGACTGCCATCCCGGGTTTGCCTGCGTTATACTCGCCGGCTTTGTGAAAATCGCCTGCGAGTGCTGCCCACCATGGAAATCAACCCGATCCTAAACAGCATCAAGGACCTGTCCGAGCGCTCCGAAACCATTCGGGGGTATCTTTGACTACGATCACAAACATGATCGTCTGACCGAAGTTAACCGCGAGCTCGAAGATCCAAACGTCTGGAACAACCCGTCGTACGCCCAGGAGCTGGGCCGCGAGCGTTCGCTGCTGGCGCAGATCGTCGATACCCTCGACGAAATGAGCACCGGCCTGGTGGATGCCAAGGACCTGTTGCTGATGTCCGCCGAGGAAGAAGACCAAGCCGCCGTCGACGACGTTGCCGCTGAAGTCGAGCGCCTGCGCGAGGCCCTGGAAAAACTGGAATTCCGTCGCATGTTCAGCGGCGAGATGGACCAGAACAACGCTTACCTGGACATCCAGGCCGGCTCCGGCGGCACCGAAGCCCAGGACTGGGCGAACATCCTTCTGCGTATGTACCTGCGCTGGGCCGACAAGCGCGGCTTCGACGCGACCATAATGGAATTGTCGGCCGGTGAAGTCGCCGGTATCAAGGGCGCCACGGTGCACATCAAGGGCGAGTACGCATTTGGCTGGTTGCGCACCGAAATCGGTGTCCATCGTCTGGTCCGCAAGAGCCCGTTCGACTCCGGCAACCGCCGTCACACCTCGTTCTCGGCCGTGTTCGTTTCGCCGGAAATCGATGACAACATCGAAATCGACATCAACCCGTCGGACCTGCGTATCGACACCTACCGCTCCTCCGGCGCCGGTGGTCAGCACGTCAACACCACTGACTCGGCGGTCCGGATCACCCACGTTCCGACCAACACCGTGGTCAGTTGCCAGAACGAACGTTCCCAGCACGCCAACAAAGACACCGCGATGAAGATGCTGCGGGCGCGCTTGTACGAGCAGGAAGTGCAGAAGCGCAATGCGGCCTCGCAAGCGCTGGAAGACACCAAGTCGGACATCGGCTGGGGTCACCAGATCCGCTCGTACGTACTCGATGCCTCGCGCATCAAGGACCTGCGCACCAGCGTCGAACGCAGCGATTGCGACAAGGTGCTCGATGGCGACATCGACGAATACCTGATCGCGAGCCTCAAACAGGGCCTGTAATCGCCACACCACTGTTGCGGGTTGGCACGTCACCATGACGTCGCCGCCCGCGATCCTTCGTCGCACTTCCCGGCCAGACGAAGGGCCACGAACCTGTGATGGATAATCAAGACATGAGCGACCAACAACTCGACCCGCAAGCCCAGCAACAGGAAGAAAACAGCCTGATCGCCCTGCGCAAGGAAAAACTTGCGGCCGAGCGCGCCAAGGGCAATGCCTTCCCGAACGACTTCCGTCGCGAAAACTACTGCAACGACCTGCAGAAACAGTACGCGGACAAGACCAAGGAAGAGCTGGCTGAAGCGGCGATTCCAGTCAAGGTTGCCGGGCGCATCATGCTCAACCGTGGCTCGTTCATGGTGATTCAGGACATGACCGGTCGCATTCAGGTCTACGTCAATCGCAAGACGCTGCCGGAAGAAACCCTGGCCTCGGTCAAAACCTGGGACATGGGCGATATTATTTCGGCCGAAGGCACCCTGGCCCGCTCCGGTAAAGGCGATCTGTATGTCGAAATGACCAACGTGCGCCTGCTGACCAAATCCCTGCGTCCGCTGCCCGACAAGCACCACGGTCTTGTCGACACCGAACAGCGTTATCGCCAGCGTTACGTCGATCTGATCGTCAACGATGAGGTCCGCGAAACCTTCCGTATTCGCTCGAAAGTCATCGCTCACATCCGCAGCTTCCTGATGCAGCGCGATTTCCTCGAAGTCGAAACGCCGATGCTGCAGACCATCCCGGGCGGCGCCGCGGCCAAGCCGTTCGAGACGCATCACAACGCGCTGGACCTGGAAATGTTCCTGCGCATCGCGCCTGAGCTGTACCTCAAGCGTCTGGTGGTTGGCGGGTTCGAGAAAGTGTTCGAGATCAACCGCAACTTCCGTAACGAAGGCGTTTCGACCCGGCACAACCCCGAGTTCACCATGCTCGAGTTTTACCAGGCCTACGCTGATTACGAAGACAACATGGACCTGACCGAAGAGCTGTTCCGTGAACTGGCCCAGCTGGTTCTTGGCAGCACTGACGTGCCTTACGGCGACAAGGTGTTCCACTTCGGCGAGCCGTTTGCGCGTCTGTCGGTGTTCGACTCGATCCTCAAGTACAACCCCGAGCTGACCGCCGATGACCTGAACGACATCGACAAGGCCCGCGCCATCGCCAAGAAAGCCGGCGCCAAGGTGCTGGGCTTCGAAGGTCTGGGCAAGCTGCAGGTGATGATTTTCGAAGAGCTGGTCGAGCACAAGCTGGAGCAGCCGCACTTCATCACCCAGTACCCGTTCGAAGTGTCGCCGCTGGCCCGTCGCAACGATGACAACCCGAACGTCACCGACCGCTTCGAGCTGTTCATCGGCGGCCGTGAAATCGCCAACGCCTATTCCGAGTTGAACGACGCGGAAGACCAGGCCGAGCGCTTCATGGCTCAGGTGGCGGACAAGGATGCGGGCGACGATGAGGCCATGCACTACGATGCAGACTTCGTCCGGGCCCTGGAATACGGCATGCCGCCGACAGCGGGCGAGGGCATCGGCATCGACCGTCTGGTCATGCTGCTGACCAACTCGCCGTCCATACGTGATGTCATCTTGTTCCCGCACATGCGGCCGCAAGCCTAAGCGTCAAAACAAGCCGCCTGCGCAGGGCGGCTTTTTTTTGGCTGTTTGTTGAGTGCGCGGCTGCATTTGGAGATGCTATCGCGAGCAAGCTCACTCCTACACGGGCACTCCGCCGATTGTAGGAGTGAGCTTGCTCGCGATGACGTCGGCGCAGACACCGCCGCAAGCTGACGTTGCTGTGATGTGAATGACTCGAAAAAAGGAAATCCAGTTGTGAACCGCACGATCGCTCAAAAGGGAGCCGCTGGCCTGGCCACGGCAGTCGCACAGAGTGTTCAGTACCAGGGCCGCAAGGCGAGTCGACAGGGAAGTGAACAGCGTCGGCAACAGATTCTCGATGCGGCCATGCGCATCCTCATTCGTGACGGCGTTCGGGCCGTGCGTCATCGCGCAGTCGCTGCCGAAGCGCAAGTGCCGCTCTCTGCCACCACCTACTACTTCAAAGACATCGATGACCTGCTCACCGATGCCTTCGCGCAATACGTTGAACGCAGCGCGGCGTACATGGCCAAGCTGTGGACCAACACCGAGGCGCTGCTGCGCGAGATGGTCGCACGCAATGACGGCAGCGCCGAAGCCCGCGCCCGGCTGGCCGATGAGATCGCACGAATGACCATGGAGTACGTACGCCATCAACTGCTGACCCGTCGCGACCAGCTCATTGCGCAGCACGCCTTCCACCTCGAAGCGCTGATCAACCCGCGGCTGGCGCCATTGGTGAGTGCCCACCAGCAGATTCTGTTGCAGGGCAGCGCCCAGTTTCTCGAAGTCATGGGGTCGGCTCAGCCGCAACTGGACGCCCAAGTGTTGACGGGGCTCATCTGCCGGATGGAATATCAGGGGCTGCTCAACGGGCCTCGGCCCGGCACAGACGAAGAAATGCTCGCTATTCTTACTCGCCAGATGCATCTGGTACTGGGCACTGCCAAGCCGATGGCTGGCTGATACCTCAAGGAGAACCTGATGAAAGTCTGGCGCGTATTGCTCGCCCTGTCGTTCGCGCTGTTGAGCGGATGCCTGGTGACGTTCAAGGACCCGATTCCGGCCAGCAACACCGCCCCGCCCAAATTGCTCGGCACCTGGAGCAGCAAAAATGCCTGGGGCGAGCCGCTCGAACTGGAAATCAGCCGCGCCGGCCCCGATCGCTACAAAGCGGTCAGCTACCGCAAAGGCGATCGCAAGAACCGTGACGAGTACGCCTTCACCGTGTCGCGCCATGGCAGTCGCTGGTACCTCTCCGCTGCGCTGCCTGACAAATACGGCGCCAATTACGTCATCGCCGGTTTCGACCTGATGCAAAACGAGAACGGTGCCGATGAACTGGTGGTCTATGACCTCGACCTGGAGCGGTTTCAGCAGTTGGTCGAGCAGAAGCTTCTCGACGGCGAGCGGGTCGATACGGTCAAGGGTGACGGCATGCTGATCTCAAGTCCCATGGACAAGGTCTTTGCCTACCTCGACGACCCGGCCAATTCCGACGTCTTTCTCAAAGCAGCTCAATATCAGCGCATGACCAAATAGCGCAACGGTTCAATAAGGGGTACCGGGTGGACGAATACCAGCAGACTATTCGCACGTTGTCCGATCGTATCGTGGTGGCGCAGACGCCGATTCGCATCCTGGATGCCGTGAAGTGGGATGACAACATCCGCAAGACCTTCCTCGACGGCAAGGGCAAGCACCTGCCGGAAGTCGATCGCGCGTACTACGAGAATCGCCCGCTGGGCTTTGATTCCGGCGCGGTGAAGCTGGAGTTCCAGAACATCGAGCGTGACATCACCCGGCAGCTGGGCCAGTTCAACCCGGTCGGGCAGATCATGCGCCGCATGTGCAAGGAGTACCGGATGGTCATCCGCATGCTCGAAGCGCGCGGCACCCCGGACTTCGGTTTGATCTCTCAGGAGCTATACGGCGCGGCGTCCGATGCCTTTCACGCCGGCGACCCGACGCTGTCCGACCTCGGCATGATGCTCTCCGATTACCTGAACAACATTGCCGGTCGCGGCGATCTCAAGGATGAACCGAAAATCCTGACGGCGAAAGACGCCGTTGCGATGCTGCAAACCCGGCTCAATCGCACGTTCGGTGAGGCTGAAGAGACAATCCGGGTGTTTGAATCCGATGGCATCGTGGCAGACGCTGCCGCCGGCGCGGACTACATCAAGATCCGCAGCGACGCGATGTTCAACGAGCGAGACGTGCGGGCGCTGGAAGTCCACGAAGGCCTGGTGCACGTCGGCACCACGCTCAATGGACAGAATCAGCCGATCTGCACCTTCCTGTCCAAAGGCCCGCCCTCGTCGACAGTGACTCAGGAAGGCCTTGCGATTCTGATGGAGATCATCGGCTTTGCCTCCTACCCGAGCCGCCTGCGCAAGCTGACCAACCGCACCCGCGCCATTCACATGGCCGAGGAGGGCGCTGACTTCCTGCAGGTGTTCGACTTCTATCGCGAGCAAGGCTTCGGTATGTCGGAAAGCTACGGCAACGCCAGTCGGGTATTCCGGGGCTCGGTGCCGAATGGGCTGCCATTCACCAAGGATCTGTCCTACCTCAAGGGCTTCATCATGGTCTACAACTACATCCAGTTGGCCGTGAGAAAGGGCAAGCTGGAGCAGGTGCCGCTGCTGTTCTGCGGCAAAACCACCCTGGAAGACATGCGCACGTTGCGCCAGTTGGTGGACGAAGGTTTGGTTGTACCGCCCAAATACCTGCCCGATCAGTTCCGCGACATGAATGCGCTGTCGGCGTGGATGTGTTTCTCCAACTTCCTCAACCACCTGAGCCTCGACCGGATCGAAGCGGATTATTCGAATATCCTCTGATACGTCCTCGTTTGACTGGGACTTGTAGGAGCCGGCTTGCTGGCGAAGGCGTTAATCCAGTCGACATGTGCGCAACTGACCCAGCGCCTTCGCCAGCAAGCCGGCTCGTAGGGTTTTGTATCGTGATCTATCGTGAATTGAAGGACATCGCGTGAAGCGTCTTCTTACATTGCTCCTGGTCATCTCCCTCAGTGGCTGCAGCGAATTGCTGTTCTACCCTGAACGCGGTTTGCCGCTGACGCCGGACAAAGCCCACCTCGCCTGGCGCGATGTCACCCTCACGGCGGCCGACGGCACCAGACTCAACGCGTGGTTTCTGCCGGCCAAGCCCGGCGTGCCAGTGAAGGGCACGGTGCTGCATCTGCATGGCAACGGCGGCAACATGGCCTGGCATCTCGCGGGGAGTTGGTGGTTGCCGGAGCAGGGCTATCAAGTGCTGCTGGTGGATTATCGCGGCTATGGCCGGTCCGAAGGTGAGCCTAGTCTCCCGGCCGTTTATCAGGACATCGACGCGGCGTTTGACTGGCTGAACGCGGCGCCTGAAGTGCAGAGCAAACCGCTGGTGGTCCTCGGCCAAAGCATCGGCGGGGCGCTGGCCGTGCATTACCTGTCCGAACATCCGCAGCAGCGCGCGCGGGTCAAGGCGCTGGTGCTCGATGGCGTGCCGGCGAGCTATCGTGAGATGGCGCGCTATACCCTCAGCACGTCGTGGCTGACGTGGCCCATCAAACGGCCGCTGTCGTGGGTAATCCCCGACGGCGACAGCGCCATCAACGGCATGCCGCAGCTCAAGGGCACGCCGATGCTGCTGTTCCAGAGTCTGGATGACACGCTAGTGCCGCTGCACAACGGCATCAGCCTGTATCAGGCCGCGCCACCGCCGCGCGTTCTGCAACTCACGCGCGGGCCTCACGTGCAGACTTTTAACGACCCCACATGGCGTGAGGTCATGATTCGTTATCTGGACGATCCGCAGCACTTCAACGGGCTGCGCAGGTTGGGGGAAATTCCTAATTATCCTGATCCTCAAACCGGCAAGGCGGCGCCGTCGTCCCAACCGCCGGCGCACGAGTGACGATGAGTAACGACGCTGATCGCATCCCGCAGATACTCACCGGAGTCGCCTGCGACTGCATAAGGGGACTGATTTATTTACAACGCTTCACCGTAAATTAATCTGTCCCTGCTGGTGAGGTATTCGCCAGCTCCATGGGCAGCGCCCTGTCTCTTTTCATCCACAAGCGCGGAACTGAAAAATGGGGCGTTCCCTTAGCCCCTGCTGCACACGTATTACTTTTTTCTTGAAGCGAAGTTTCTCCGTGCGGCGTCAGCTACATCCTCATCTTCATCTAGAAACAGCTTTTCAAGAATGCCAAGGGGCGTTTTTCTGTTGCAGGCTATCCCGCATCTCACCACGGAGTCAGAATCTTCTGACAGACTTTCAAACAGAATCTGCGAGAGTTTTCTTTTGCTTGCTACGAATCGTTTACTTTCAGGGTCGGCTGAGCACAACTCTTCAAGAATATCGAGCGGTACTGTTTTATTGTGTACAACCCACCTCATGTAATCAGGGTAGCTCTTAAGGACCGCACGCCACACGGAGATCGGTGCTTCTTCCATGGCTGCTCTATCGTATTCCGCCTTGATGGTGCTACTTCGTAGCGCTACAAATTCTTCTGCAGATGTGATCATTTGTCTTTCCAATATTAAAAATTTAGTCAAAGGCGCCTGCCCCTTAAATTCTTAGATGCTTATTCTTTTTTTAGCTGCCTCCGCAACGATAGGGTCATTGTCTGTCGATAGCATCAATAAGATATCTGCTGGCACCTTAGGGTTACACGCAATTCTGTGCCGGACACTGATGTTTTCATCACCCGCCAGTCGTTCAAAAATCACGCGACTGATTCTTCTCATCATGGCGACATTCCAACGTACATTCATGTCTTCGCTTAGAGAAAGCCGCTCTAGCACCTCGATCGAGATGGTGTGATTAAAAACAACATCTCGTGACAGATGCGGGTATTTTAAGAGTACGTCAAACCAGACTTCATCAGGTGCTGAGTCAAGTGCCTTCCCGTTTTCTTCTTCGCTCTCGCTCTCGATGTATTGCTTGAACTCTTCAGCGCTTGTGATCATGATCCATCTCCTTTCGCATCCCGACATGTCATGCCTTTCATAGGCATAAAGTTAAAGGGTGCCGTGCTCTTCAACTTTCTTCAAAGTCGTCCAACCCTAGCGTGCTTTGCTCTCGATCTCTTCAACTCTGCGCTTGTAGTTTTTCGCCGCAACACGAGCAACGTCTTCGTCCACATCCTTAAGCAATCGTTTAAGGATTTCCAATGGGGTCTTTTTATTGGCGCATATTGCGACCCGGACGTCAGAATCTTCATCTTGTGAGAGGCGCTCGAACAATGTAGTAGAGAGTTTTCTTTTACGTGCCACGAACCATCTGGTGCTGGCATCGAACACACACAGCATTTCGAGAATCTCTACCGGCACGGTTTTATTGTGCGCGACCCACCGCCTGTGATCGGGAAATCTTTCTATTACCTCATGCCATACGGCGACTGGAGCTTCCTCCATAGCGGATCTGTCATATTCCGCCTTTATGTCACTGTCACGAAGTGCTAGAAATTCTTCAGCAGATCTAATCATTTCACCTCTTACTTTGGGGATTTAAAGGGACTGGTTCCTTAAGCTCTCGGTCTGACTTTTATTTTTTCTAAAGTCGTAGTTATCCCTTGCGGCGCGGGCCACCTCTTCGTTTACGTCCTGAAAAAGGCTTTCGAGAATATCCATCGGCGTTTTTTTATTAACGCTAATGGCAATTCGGATGTCTGTGTCGGCGTCTTTTGAAAGGGTCTCAAAAAGTGCGTATGAAAGCTTTCTTTTGCACGCTACAAAGAATCTTACATCGGCGTCAAATCCACATAGCTCTTCGAGAATCTCAACTGGCACGGTTTTATTGTGGGCGACCCATCGCCTGTGATCGGGGAATCTTTCTATGACCTCACGCCACACGGCAATTGGCGCTTCCTCCAAGGCGGATCTATCATATTCGGCCTTTATGTCACTGTCTCGCAAAGCTACAAACTCGTCGGCTGACCTAATCATTTTACGTCCTTACACTTCACAGCTTTGATGTTTTGACCGGTTTTGGTTTTGTAGTTCCTTGAGTGGTCGCCGTAGATATGAGCATGGGCCAGCCATGCACTATTAGGCTTATACGATATTAAACGAGACCGTCCCTTATAGTCCTTATTTTTCTCTCATCAAGATTAAGCCTAGCTACGCTTGCGACATCTTCGTCCTTATCTGTTAGCAATCGCTCTAAAACAGCGACTGGTATCTTTCTATTCGCGGCTATCGCCACCCTCACAACATCGCTAACGTCTTTAGATAGCATTTTAAACATCGCTAGGGATAATTTCCGTTTTCTCGCGACAGACTGCCTGATAGTGCTGTCAAAAATACAAAGTTCTTCAAGTATTTCCAGAGGTACGGTTTTGTTGTGCGAAACCCATCGCCTATAGTTTGGGTGCTTGATGATGATCTCGCGCCAAACAGATATTGGAGCTTCTTCCATCGCAGCTCGATCATACTCGTTTTTTAAATCGCTACTTCGTAATGCGATAAAGTCTTCAGCAGAATTGATCATTTATTGTCATTGCATTTCAGGGACCTGAAGTCAATGTTCTTTCCGATGCCATTTTTGTGCTTGCTCACGTGATCACCGTGAATGTCCGCGTCAACGACCCACGTGCCAGTTTTATGAAACTAAAGGGATCCGTCCCCTCTGGTCCTAACCCGCCCTCGAAATTAAAGGGGGCCGCCCCCTCTGGTCCTAGTCTGTTTGCTCTCCAACTCTTCAATTCTACGCTCGTAGTTTTCCGTCGCCACACAAGCAACGTCTTCGTTCACATCCTGACGCAGTCGATCAAGGATTTCCAACGGAGTCTTTTTATTGGTACATATTGCGACCCGGACGTCAGAATCCTCATCTTGTGAGAGACGCTCAAACAACGCAGCAGAGAGCTTTCTTTTACGTGCCACGAACCATCTGGTGCTAACATCGAACACACATAGCATTTCGAGAATCTCCACCGGCACGGTTTTATTGTGCGCAACCCATCGCCTGTGATCGGGAAATTTTTCTATCACCTCACGCCATACGGCAATTGGCGCTTCCTCCATGGCGGATCTGTCGTATTCGGCTTTTATCTCACTGTCGCGCAGCGCTACAAATTCTTCGGCGGAATTAATCATTTTATATCCTTGCACTTTAGCGATTTGAAATTTATATTTTTTCCAACTGTGCTTTTGTGTTTGTCCATGTTGTCGCCATATATATCAGCATCAGCCTGCCACATACCACTAAGCGAATACACTTTCCACGCACTTTCCCCATGTCCTGTTTTATCCTCCGACCACCACGTTTTAGATACAAAGTGTCGATAGTATTTTGCATAACCCACGCCGGGGACATTACCCTCGCAAACTCGGTCATAGCGATTGACCTCCCATTTTTTTCTGCATGCGCGTTTACAGTTTTGGTTAGGCTTATCAGACTTAGGCTTTCGCCCCGGTCCAACGGCTGAACTTGCCAGCCCTAACGGATCGACCCAGCTGATTGAGTTCGGCGCGTACTGGTAGATGTTTAGTCCACCTAAATACCCAATCGGGTCCTCGCTAATGAAACGCCCGACCCTAGGATCATAGTACCGATGCCTGTTGTAGTGCAGGCCGGTTTCGTGGTCGTGGTATTGGCCTTGGAACCGGATCGGGTTGGTCAGGCCGATTTGTTGGGCGAATTCAGAACGCTGTTCCTGCGCTTCGCCCCACGCTTTGTATTGCGCGCTCCAGGCGGTGTTGCCGTTGTGGTCGGTGATTTCCTGCGGCGTGCCGAGGTGGTCGCATTGGTACCAAGCCAACGCATCAATTGGTAGCGCGACGGGTTTGTAGTTCCAGAGCGGGTCTTCTTTGAAGTTGTAGCGGCCCTGATACGTCGGCTGACTCACGAGGCGGATTGTTTCGTGGCGGATGGCCTGGGCCACCGGGACGAAGGTGCCGGGTTCTTGGATGTAGTGGACGGTTCGGCCGAGGGCGCCAGCGTATGGGGGAGGACTGCTTTCCCACGCCAGGTTGTCGCCGTCCCAGCCGTACAAGGTGAAGCCGCAGCCGAGCTCGCGCTCTTTACGGGCGCGTTCGTTTTCGTTCCAGCCGGTGCCGGCTTCAGGACGAGGTCGGTAGTGAGCTTTTGAGAGTTTGTAGAGGCGCCTTCCTAGTGGGTCGTAGCCGAAGTCGACGGTGAGTCGCGGATCGCAGAAATGCACTAGACGATCAAAGAGGTCCCAGTGCAGTTCGCTGCGCAGGCCGTCGGTCCAGCGCTCGGTCTGGTTACCGCGTTCGTCGTATTCGTAGTGGCCGCCGCCGTAGTCGCGCAGCAGGTTGTCGACGAGTTTATGGCGGACAGGTTCGGGGTCGAGTGGACGGCGGACGGGTGCTGCGCTGTCGTCGAGCAGGTTACTCGCGGGATCGAAGGCGAAGGTTTCCACGCCCAAGCGACTGGTCGCATTGATAAGTCGGCTGACGGGATCGTATCGGTAGCTCAATTGCCCGCGACGGCTGTCATTGATGTCGGTGAGCTGGCCGGCGGCATCGTAGGTGTAGGCGCGTTTAATGAGCGTGGTTTTATCGTCTGCCCGGCCCAGTAGCTGTTCTTGAAGGCGTCCTGCCGGGTCCCATTGCTGGGTTTGCAGCAGGTTGTTGCCTTGGTGCCGGCTGATCTCGCGGTGGAGGTCGTCGCGCTCGTAGCTGAGCAATTCGTGCTCGTCGAGCTTCAGACCGATCAGATGACCGCTGCCATAGGTCAGCCAGCTGACGCGATGGCCGTCCGGTCTGATAGTCGCGATGCGGTTATTGAGCGCGTCGTACTCGTGCTGCCAAACGGCAACCAGTGGCTTGTCCAGATTCGAGTAATGCTGATGTTCGCGCAGCAGGTTGCCGGCCGGGTCGTGGAACCATTGCAGCTTGCTGATGGCGTTGGTCGCCATGACCAGATGGCCATTGCCGTCGTAGGCAAAGGTTTCGCTCTGGGACTGTTCGCCGAGGGTGGCGCGGCGTTCGGTCAGGCGGCCCATCGGGTCGAAGGTCAATGCGATCGTGCGTTGGCCGTTGAGGGTTTGGGCAAGGCGCCCCGTCTCGGGATCGTACTGATAGCGAGTCGAGCGATTGTCGAAGCCGCGTTCTTCCAGCAGCCTGCCGACCGGGTCGTAGTGAAAATGCGCGCTGCGTTCGTTTTCGTTTTCCAGCGCGACGAGGCGGCCGAGTTTGTCCCACCGATAGCGCAGGGTTTGTTCGGCGGCGTCGACGCGTTCGGCGATAAATCCCGCAGCGCTGTAACGCCAGGTGGTGCAGCGTTCCAGGCCATCGGAATGGGCGAGCAAACGACCTTCGGCGTCGCGGCTAAAGCGTTCTTCGGTCTTGTCGGGATGTTTGATCAGGACCAACTGGCCTAACTTGTACTCGTATGTAGTGCTGTGCCCGGCCGGGTTGGTGAAGCGAACCACCTGGCCGCGTTCGTCGTACTCCCAATTGCTAGTTTTCCCCGAGCAATCGACGTATTTCAGCAACTGGCCGGCGGCGTTGTACTCAAGTTTCTTGGTATTCCCGTTGGCATCCTTGATCGCCGTTGGAAGCCCGAATGTGTTGTAGGCGTATTCGGTAACGTTCTCTAGCGGATCGATTGCTTCAACCAGATTTCCGCGAAGGTCGTAGTCACGCTTCCACAGCCCACCTTCGCCATCGCTGATCTTGATCAGATGACTTTTATCGTCGTAGGCGTAATTCATGACGCTGTGATCAGCGCGCGTGTGTTCAGTGAGGTTGCTCAGTTTGTCGTAGCGATAGCGATCCGTGCTGCCGTCGGTGTGGACGTGGCGG
>NZ_JBTOPV010000046.1:0-22487 GCF_055284355.1 Pseudomonas sp. HP_01
GGATTGTTGGAGTTGTCTCG
Source organism: Pseudomonas sp. HP_01 (assembly GCF_055284355.1). NCBI lineage: Bacteria > Pseudomonadati > Pseudomonadota > Gammaproteobacteria > Pseudomonadales > Pseudomonadaceae > Pseudomonas > Pseudomonas sp. HP_01. The sequence goes on from NZ_JBTOPV010000046.1 coordinate 21, forward strand.
TGGGCTCGGAGATGTGTATAAGAGACAGCGCGAAGGCAGAGTGTCAGGCGATGGGTTCGTCACAGGCACACCGCGTTCGCGGGCAAGCGCGCTCCTACAGTGGACCTTGGTAAGGCATCCAACTTTCGGCCTACCCAAAGCCGGTCTCTACAGAGAGAGTGGGTCTAGCCATTCACGCCGAGGTCGTACGGACCTGAATGCGCTTAGCCCAGCAACTCACTCATGGCAATAATCTGTTCCGCCACCTGAATCAGCTTCTGCTGCCGGCTCATGGCCTGGCGGCGCATCAGCGTGTAGGCCTCCTCCTCGTTGCACTGCTTCATCTTCATCAACAGGCCTTTCGCCGTCTCGATGCGCTTGCGTTCGGCCAGTTGCTGATCGCGGGCGTGCAGCTGCGCGCGCAGGTCCTGATCGCTTTCGAAGCGGGCCATGGCGACGTCCAGAATCGGCTGCAGGCGTTGCGCGTGAATGCCTTCGACGATGTAGGCGCTGACCCCTGACTTGATCGCCTGGCGCATCACCCCGGGGTCGTGCTCATCGGTGAACATCACGATCGGCCGTGGCAGATCGCGAGTCACCAGCACCACTTGCTCCAGCACATCCCGCCCCGGTGATTCGGTGTCGATGAGGATCACGTCCGGGCGCACGGCCTGAACCCGGGCGGGGAGGTCGATGATCAGCCCGGATTCGTCGATCACCTCGAAACCGGCTTCGGTCAGCGCCGCTTTCAGGCGACCGACCTTTTTAGGGGTGTCGTTGATCAGCAGGATTCGCAGCATCTTGGCGTCTCCTCAGCGATCAGCATGAACGAGGGCCGCATCGGCCAGCGCGTGCAGCTTGAAGCTGCGGGCGTAACGCGCCGGGTCGCTGCCGTCCCAGATCTTGCCGTCGATCAACTGGCTGCTGCGCATGGGCGAGGGCGGCACGGCAATGCCCAGTGCCTCGGCGGCCTCGCGGTACAGGCCCAGTTGCTGGACGCTGCGGGCCACGCCGAGGTAATCCGGGTCTTCGCGCAGCAAACCCCAACGGCGGAACTGGGTCATGAACCACATGCCGTCGGACAGCCAAGGCATGTTCACCTGGCCGTCACCATGGAAGCGGATGGCGTGGTGGTCGTGCCACCGGTTGCCGAGCCCGTCGTCGTACTCGCCCAGTAGCCGCGATTCGATAGCGCCGACGGGGGCATTGACGTATTCGGCGGCGCTGAGCAACTGCGCGGTACTTCGGCGGTTGTCAGCACTTTCTTCGATGAAGCGACTGGCTTCAAGCACGGCCATCACCAGCGCGCGCGCCGTGTTCGGGTACTGCTCGGCGAATTCCGCGCTGCAAGCCAACACCTTTTCCGGGTGATCCGGCCAGATGGCCTGGGACGTCGCCAGGGTGAAGCCCAGATTCTGCTGAACCGCGCTGGCACCCCACGGCTCGCCGACGCAAAAGCCGTCGATGCGCCCGGCCTGCAAGTGCTCGACCATCTGCGGCGGCGGCACCACCACGCTGTCGACGTCGCGTAACGGGTGAATGCCCTGGCTCGCGAGCCAGTAATAAAGCCACAGGGCGTGGTTGCCGGTGGGAAAGGTCTGGGCGAAGGTCAGTTTTGAGTCGCTTTGGTGCGTGCGCCGATCAAGTGCATCAGGAGTGGTCACGCCCGCCTGCTGCAGCGACCGGGACAGGTTGATGCTCTGGCCGTTCTGGTTCAGCCCCATCAGCACTGCCATGTGCTTCGCCGGCCCGGCCAGCCCCAGTTGCACGGCGTAGACCAGCCCGTAAAGGCTGTGAGCGGCATGCAGTTCGCCGCTGACCAGTTTGTCGCGCAGGTTCGCCCACGAGGACTGGCGGTGCAGATTGATGTGCAGGCCATAAGGCTGGGCGAAGCCCTGGGTCGCGGCAACGATGAGCGAGGCGCTGTCGGTGAGCGCCATAAAACCGAGGTCGACGCTGGTCAGTTCCGGTGCATCGCTGCCGTTGACCCAGGCCAGTGAGGGAGTGAGCGAGTCAGTCATGATTGCAATTCCGCGTGGAGGCCGATGCGTCTTTCAACGCTGCCGGTCGTCCAAAAAAAACGCCGCCTCGCCCCGATTGAAACGGGTCGACAGCGACGTCATTGTCCAGTGTCTCGCTCCGCCATTGGATCGAGTCGATACAGGATTTAAAGCAAGCGATATGCCAGCGGCGAGCAGCGCAGTCAGCAAAGTTCGCGACATGCCTCGCGCTTCACCCGTACCGGCGTTTATAATCCGCCGCTGATCCCAGCCGCAATCGAGCCGCGCCCGCCCATGTATAACCTGGCCCGCCAGTTACTGTTCAAACTCTCCCCGGAAGCTTCCCACGATCTGTCCATCGACCTGATCGGAGCGGGCGGGCGTCTGGGGCTCAACGGCCTGTTCAACAAGGCGCCGATGCAGCTGCCGGTGACTGTCATGGGCCTGCGCTTCCCCAACCCGGTCGGGCTGGCGGCGGGGCTGGACAAAAACGGTGCGGCCATCGACGGCTTCTCGCAGCTGGGCTTCGGTTTCGTGGAGATCGGCACCGTCACGCCGCGCCCGCAACCGGGCAATCCGAAACCGCGCATTTTCCGTCTGCCCCGCGCCGAAGCCATCATCAACCGTATGGGCTTCAACAACCTGGGTGTCGACAATCTGGTCAGCCGGGTGCAGGCCGCGCAGTACAAAGGCGTGCTGGGCATCAACATCGGCAAGAACGCCGATACGCCGGTGGAGCGCGCCGTTGATGACTACCTCATCTGCCTGGACAAGGTGTACGCCCACGCCAGTTACATCACTGTCAACGTCAGCTCGCCGAACACGCCGGGCCTGCGCAGCCTGCAATTCGGCGACTCGCTCAAGCAATTGCTTGAAGCCCTGCGCTTGCGCCAGGAAGCCTTGACCCTGATTCACGGCAAGCGCGTACCGCTGGCGATCAAGATTGCCCCGGACATGAGCGACGAAGAGACCGTACTGGTTGCCGGCGCGTTGCTGGAATCGGGCATGGACGCGGTGATCGCGACCAACACCACCCTGAGCCGTCAGGGCGTCGAAGGGTTGCCCCACGGCGACGAAGCAGGCGGCCTGTCGGGTGCGCCGGTCCGCGAGCAGAGCACGCACATTGTCAAAGTGCTGGCCGGTGAATTGGGCGGGCGCTTGCCGATCATTGCGGCCGGCGGCATTACCGAAGGCCGGCACGCAGCGGACAAGATCGCGGCAGGGGCGAGTCTGGTGCAGATTTATTCGGGCTTCATCTACAAGGGGCCGGCGTTGATTCGCCAGTCGGTGGACGCGATCGCTTCGATGTCCCGCTGATCCATCCCGCTTCATCCGGACGAAAAGAGGGGTTCCGACTGGAACCCCTCTTGGGCTTGAGCCCGCCGCCCGGGTGGGGCGTGCGTGGTAATGGTGAAGCGGTCAAGAATGTCGAAGAAGCTTTAGGTCAGGCTGTAACGTGAGGGTTGCGTCAGCCGACCGCGTGAAGTTCGTTGAGTCTGTGAATGCCCGCAGTGCCGGTCATACCGTCCCAGTTGTCGCCGCGTCCTTCTCGCCAGCCGTTGATCCAGGCTTGACGCACTGACGGTAGAGTAAATGGGCAAAGCTCACGGGATTTACCGGATACGCCGTACTGGTATCCGCGCGAAAATGCTCTTTCCATCGGATCACGCTTAAGTCTTCTCATAGGGTGTTGCCCTCGTTTGTTGACTGTAATGTCCCTGGAGACCTCAGGTTGAGGTCCGGCAGAAAATCTTCTGCCGTTAGCGGCCCGCTGCCGGCGTCGCGGGCTTGATGCCACCGCCGTTGCGGCGATGACCTTGGGTGATTTCTAACCAATGAAAGATGCGCTGTGAATGATCGTTTTGTCATAAGAACGTAACCATTCAGGCATTACGACCATAAGCAGCCACTCGTTTGACAAGAGTTTTTTGAGGGAACCCCTTCTAACCGGGGCTTTCCGGTGGCAGTGCAAGTGTTTCGCAGTTGAGAGTGCTGGCTGTTTGCAGTCAGCGGAAAAACGACGAAGGGTCAGCGATGTGACTTTTTATTGCAGCCGCCGTCGTGCTGAATAGTATTTTTTTAACACCAAAACGTCGGCACCCATGTGCTGGCGGACCGTCGCACTCGAAATGTATCGGTGCGAAGGATAGGCACAAACTGTGTGCCGCGCAGGCGTCCTCCTTGAAAGGCGTCTGTTGGAATCGGGCCGGACAATGCGTTGTCCGGCCGCTATAGCCTTAGGCTCTGGAATACTCATGTCGGACCGTTACGAACTTTTCCTCACCTGCCCGAAAGGCCTCGAAGGCCTGCTGGCTGAGGAAGCCACCGCCCTCGGTCTCGAGGAAACCCGCGAACACACTTCCGCCATCCGCGGCACCGCCGACATGGAAACCGCCTACCGGCTGTGTCTGTGGTCGCGGCTTGCCAACCGGGTGCTGCTGGTGCTCAAGCGTTTCCCGATGAAGGACGCCGAGGACCTCTACCACGGCGTGCACGACATCGAGTGGGCTGACCATCTGGAAGCGGAAGGTACGCTGGCCGTGGAGTTCAGCGGTCATGGTTCCGGCATCGACAACACCCATTTCGGCGCCTTGAAGGTCAAGGACGGCATTGTTGACCGCCTGCGCACCGCGGACGGCGTCCGCCCTTCGGTGGACAAGCTCAACCCGGACCTGCGCGTGCACCTGCGGCTGGACCGGGGCGAAGCGATTCTGTCCCTGGACCTGTCCGGCCACAGCCTGCACCAGCGCGGCTACCGTCTGCAGCAGGGCGCCGCGCCGCTCAAGGAAAACCTGGCCGCCGCCATTCTGATCCGCTCCGGCTGGCCACGCATTGCCGCTGAAGGCGGCGCGCTGGCTGACCCGATGTGTGGCGTCGGCACCTTCCTGGTCGAAGCGGCGATGATCGCCGCTGACATTGCGCCCAACCTCAAGCGCGAGCGCTGGGGTTTCTCGGCGTGGCTGGGTCACGTGCCGGCGATCTGGCGCAAGCTGCATGACGAAGCGCTGGAACGCGCCCAAGCGGGTCTGGCCAAGCCGCCGCTGTGGATTCGCGGTTATGAGGCCGATCCGCGGCTGATTCAGCCAGGCCGCAACAACGTCGAACGCGCCGGCCTGAGCGAGTGGATCAAGATCTACCAGGGTGAAGTGGCGACCTTCGAGCCGCGTCCCGACCAGAACCAGACCGGTCTGGTGATCTGCAACCCGCCGTACGGCGAGCGTCTTGGCGACGAAGCCAGCCTGTTGTACCTCTATCAGAACCTCGGCGAGCGTCTGCGTCAGGCCTGTCTGAACTGGGAAGCGGCGGTGTTCACCGGTGCGCCGGATCTGGGCAAGCGCATGGGCATTCGCAGCCACAAGCAGTACGCGTTCTGGAACGGCGCACTGCCGTGCAAGCTGTTGTTGATCAAAGTGCTGCCCGACCAATTCGTTACCGGCGAGCGTCGCACCCCGGAGCAACGTCAGGCCGAGCGTGAGCAAGCCGCGTACGATCAGGCACCGGACGAGCCGCAAGAGCGTCAGTACAACAAGAATGGCAACCCGATCAAGCCAACGCCGGCCCCTGCGCCAGTCATTGAGCAACCGCGCCTGAGCGAAGGCGGACAGATGTTCGCCAATCGCCTGCAGAAAAACGTCAAGGCGCTGGGCAAGTGGGTCAAGCGTGAGGGCATCGATTGCTACCGCGTTTACGATGCGGACATGCCCGAGTACGCCATGGCCATCGACCTGTACCATGACTGGGTCCACGTTCAGGAGTACGTGGCGCCGAAGTCCATCGATCCGGAAAAGGCCTCGATCCGTATGTTCGATGCGCTGGCGGCCATTCCCCAGGCGCTCGGCATCGACAAGAGCCGCGTGGTGGTCAAGCGTCGCGAGCGGCAGAGCGGCACCAAGCAGTACGAGCGTCAGAGCGCCCAGGGCAAGTTCAACGAGGTCAACGAAGGCGGCGTGAAGCTGCTGGTTAACCTCACGGATTACCTGGACACCGGCCTGTTTCTCGATCACCGGCCGATGCGCATGCGCATCCAGCGCGAGGCGGCGGGCAAGCGGTTCCTGAACCTTTACTGCTACACCGCGACCGCAAGCGTGCACGCCGCCAAGGGCGGGGCGCGCAGCACCACCAGCGTCGACCTGTCGAAAACCTATCTGGACTGGGCGCGTCGCAACCTGTCGCTGAACGGCTTCTCGGACAAGAACCGTCTGGAGCAGAGCGACGTGATGGTGTGGCTGGAGGCCAGTCGCGATGAGTACGACCTGATCTTCATCGACCCGCCGACCTTCTCCAACTCCAAGCGCATGGAAGGCGTCTTCGACGTGCAGCGCGATCAGGTGCAACTGATTGATCTGGCGATGGCGCGCCTGGCGCCGGGCGGCGTGCTCTATTTCTCCAACAACTTCCGCAAGTTCCAGCTCGAAGAGACGCTGGTGGAGCGTTATGCGGTAGAGGAAATCACCCAGCACACCGTCGACCCGGACTTTGCACGCAACGGCAAGATCCACCGGGCGTGGAAAATCACCGCGCGTTGAGGCGATGGCCAGGCTGACGTGTCGGAATACCCGGCGGGTCAGCCTGCGTTGTCCGAGCCCTTTCGCCTTGCGTGTCCCGCGCAAGGCACCCCCTTCATGATCAGCGCTGCACCGCGACGCATTTGATTTCCACCAGCAGGCCAGGCTTTGCAAGATCGCTGACGCCCAGGCATGTCCACGCACAGGTGCCCCGAGGGAAGACGCTGTCCTTCACCGCCCTGAACACGGGCATATGGCGGTGCAGATCGATGTGGTAGGTGGTCAGGTCGACGACATCCTCGAAGGTACATCCTCCGGCGGCCAGCACGAGCCGCAGGTTCTCCCACGCCGCCATGAACTGCTGCTCCGGGTCTTCGATGACGGTCAGCTCGTGGTTGCGACCGACTTGCCCGGCGCAGTAGAGGGTTTTGCCGACCTTCACGGCGGGCGCGTAGCCCGCACGCTCGGCGAGTAAACGCATTTCATCGGGGACGATGAGTTGACGGTCGGTCATGGATTGGACGCCTTGGGTCGTTTAGGGAGGGCACGCTATCTCAGGTGCCGGACTTCCGTCCAGTGAGTGGCTTTTGGGTTTTCGGGCGGCGACGGGATGTACAGAGTGTTTGGGTAGGTGAAAACCTTGCGCGCCTCCTTGCTCGGTAGTCCAGGATAAATCACACTCTGAACGAGAGGTAACGAGCATCAGTAAAGGGTGAGTCCACTTTTCGAGGCAAGGGAATGCGTAAATCCAGAGTCATCTTAATAGCCACCCTGTCAGGGCTGATAGGGGCTGTTTTGCCTATGATAGCGATGGCTTGCATTTCTTGGGAAAGGGCCCTGGCCAAAGAAAGAACTCATTTGGCGACCTACTCCGAGCGAGCACTCAAAAACATTAGCCTGTCATTGCAACAAGGACTAAATGTTATATCGGACATGGAGGGCTGGTCTGGAGTGCCGTGTTCTCCTGAGCATGTTTCGTTAATGCGTAAAGCGACTGTTAATACCCGTGCGGTGGAGGAAATCGACTATCTCGAACAAGGGTCTGTTGCCTGCACATCATGGGGAAGCACGTCGATACTGTCCGGTCCGACGACGTCGACTTTTACCGATGCGAGAGGCTATAAAATCAATGTTCGCCTCATCCCCAGAGACCAGGGGATCCAGCCGATTACGATCATTCATCGTGGCGCCTACACCGTCCTTATAAATGCAGGAAGGCTCAGCGACATTATTCTGGATGAGCGAATGCAGCTCGGTGTTTTTTACCAGGGCCAATTGGTGAATATGTCTCAGGGCGCGGATGAAAAGACCATCTCCCGACTCGTATCAAATCCAGATCCCAAGAGTAAAGACTATCTCTACGCTGTTTCCACTCAAGACGACTGGTCCGCCCTTGTGGCAGAACCCATAAAAAGCGTCGATACCAGTTTCTATAGCGAGCTGGCCTGGATGCTGCCCATAGGCCTGGGGATCGGCTTCATTGTTGTGTTGTCAGTCATCCGAGTCATGCAAAACCGACTCTCGCCGACTGCGGAGCTGCAGATCGCGATCAATCAACGTGAGTTCACTGTTCACTACCAACCGATCATTGATCTTGAAACGCAGGAATGTTTAGGGGCCGAGGCGTTGGTCCGGTGGGTGAGACCAGACGGAACGGTTGTGGCCCCTGATCAGTTCATTCCGCTGGCTGAAGAAACAGGGCTTATTCTGCCCATAACTGACCAAGTCATCTATGGCGTCGTCAGAGACATGGCACAACTTCTGCGAGATAACCGCAACCTTCATGTGGCGATTAACATCTGTGCGGAGGATCTTAAATCCGGGCGTTTTCTTGACACGCTTGATCAGGCGTTGAAAGGCTCGATGATTGACAACAGTCAAATATGGATAGAGGCCACTGAGCGAGGCTTCATCGATGTTGAGTCGGCCGTTACGACACTTGAAAAAGCTCGGGCGCTAGGGTTCAAGATTGCAATCGATGACTTTGGTACGGGGTATTCCAGTTTGCAATATCTTGAGCGGCTTCCTGTCAATGTGCTCAAGATAGATAAGTCTTTCGTGGACGCCATCGATAAGTCCTCAGCGTCCAGCTCGGTGGTGACGCATATTATTGCAATGGCTAAAACCCTGGGTCTGGAAATTGTGGCCGAGGGAATCGAGAGCCCCCATCAGGCCGATTACCTGCGAATGTATGACGTGGATTACGCTCAAGGCTGGTTATATTCGAAGGCATTGCCCTCCCATGATTTTCTAAACTTCGTCACTTCGAAAAACCACAGCTAGGGAGTCTCGGCGATGCAATCCAGGTCGAGGCGCTGGAAATTACAAGAAGGGGGCACCTTGGCGGTGCCCGCTACGTTGAGTTTCTACTCAACAGGGATCAATGCACCGCCCATGAACGGGGTGCCGGGGTGTGGCTGAATTTGGAGATGCCTTTGACCCAGAACCGTCGATGGGCCGTCTGGTCCGGCGGCAGCAACGGCTGGCTCGACCACTGATGATGACGTTTGGCTTCATCGCGGTACGCTTTCCACTCCATGGCCTCGGCGGTGTCCTGCGCGGCGCGTTCGTCATCGAACCAGCCCAAAACAGAAACTTCACCTTGATCGCGGCCATGCTCTACCAGCAGAAAAATGTTTGTGTACATACTTTTGCCTTTCACTGATCCGGTCCGACCCGATATCCGGGCTCTACGAATAGCGTATCGACAGCGGCAGCGGAAAATTTAGGCTTGGGTTTCTCTGACGGCTTTTGCGGTGACGCCTGATGCCTTCCCGGCTAAAACCAGTCCCACTGAGTGCGTGCGAGCCATAGTAGGACCGGCTTCAGCCGGGAAGAGGCCAGTGTGAACACCCTCAACGTCACTTCGGCAGCGGCGTGAGGATGTCGGCCTTGTCGTCCAGCAGGATGAACACCAGCAGTTTCGCAGGCTTTGTCGCGCTGGCGTTTCGCGATTCATAGTGCTTTGACCCGGCCGGCTCGTACCACGTCTGGCCCGCTGTATAGGTGATCGCCTTGCCGTCGTTGACTCTCGAAATTACCTCGCCTTCCAGCACATAAGCGATCGCACTGCCGCTGTGACTGTGGGCAATGGAGGCTTGGCCCGGTGCGTAATCAACGGTCAGTACCATGGCTTATTTTCCTGGTGCATTGAGCATCGGGTGCTCTTCCAGAACGGTGACCTTTTCCTGCTCGGCCTCGTGTGACTGGGCGCTGCCGACGAACATCACGCCGACGAAGGCCAGCCAGCAGAGCGGGGCGGTGATGCGTTTAAGCAGTTTCATGGGCGGATCATCCGGCAGCGACTGATGACCACTACGCTAAGCCCGCGGATATCTGGCGCACACCTCCAATTGCCGAGAAGATCAGGGGGCCAATCGCTTTGCCTCGGAAACCAGACCACAAACGAAAAAAGGGCCGAATCATATTCGGCCCTTCATCGTATTCAGTGCTGCCTCGGCGCTAATCTCGCTCAAAGGCACACGGTCATCACAGCGATTTACTTGCTGCCGCTGGAACCGCTCGCGCCACCACCAGTGCCGCCGCCGCTGCCGCCCATGCCGCTGCCGTTGGTCATACCACCGCCGTCAGCGTCGGTACGGTTGGTACCGTTGGTGCTGCCCATGCCTTTGGTGCCGGGGGTCGACGTGCCTGGGGAGCTGCCGTCGTTGTTCTGGCCGCTGGTGGAGGTGCTTGGCTTCGGACCGTTCTTGTCGATCGGATCGGTCGGGCCCGTGGAGCCGGCGAACGCAGAGCCGGTAGCAACAGCCATCAGGCCAGCGAGTGTCAGGGCAGTCAATTTAGTCTTGATCATGATGTGAATCCCTTTGTTGTCATGGATACCTATTGGTCAACCGGCCCATGCAAGAGGTGCATTCCACCCGACGGACGGTCATCCACGATCAAAAGGTGTCAAGGCCATTGGATTCACGATCGTGCCCAGCTCTCCCTGGACACGCATCCCGTCACCCTCGGCATCATTCCAGTCCAGGGCTTCTTTTTCGCTTGTCTGCCTATTTCGCGTGCAACTCGTATCCCACCGCCAACGTCTGCAGATCAAAGCGGTCCGAGATGTTGGAGCAATAACTGGTCCGCGGCAGGAAAGCCCCGGGGCCGTTCAGATAGGATTCAATGTCTTGCGCTCCTTCGCACAGAGCAAGGGTTCGCCCCTTGAGCAGGCCGCTGGCCTGCGCCGAACGCAATGCGCCGTTGGGCGTCCAGTCAGCGACGATCAGCGCGCCTATCGGGGCCGATTGTTCGTAACTGTGCGCGAATGCCTCCGCCGAACGATCCCGCAGGTACGGCGCCATGAAGTAATGGATATCGTCACGGAAAGGCAGCGCTTCCTTGTGAGTCGGCAGCGCAACGGCGCCGTTGGCGTAAATCGCGTACACCGCCAGAATCGCCACCGGGCCGGTGAAGGGCAGGGCGTAAGCGACAACGGCGGCGTTGTGTCGCGCCAGCCACGCCTGCACCTGGATCACGCCGATAATGCTCAACAGCACCGCGCCCGGCAGGAAAAACGTAAAGCGATCGGTGACGTTGTACGACACCGCGAAGATGAAGTTCAGCACCGCCGCGCACCACAACAGTCGCAGGCGCCGGCTTTTGGGGAACAGCACCAGCGCTACCAGTTGCGGGCCGAGCAGCGACAGCATCAGCAGCCCGACCGAGTTCTTTTCGTGCCACATGTCGTCGAAGCGAAACAGCGAACCCTGCCAGCTCTGCTCGGTGGTTTTGTCGGGGATGCCGATCAGGTAACGATGACCGATATCGATCAGGCTCAGACCGTCCTGCAGCTCCTGCAAAATGCCGGGAATTGCCACCGCAAAGCCCAGCACAAAACCCGGAATCGTCAACAGGACCCGCGCCCTGTGCTGCCAGACCAACTGCACGTACAGCGGGAACAGCACGATGAACGTCAGTTGGTGAATGGCGGCGGCGAGGCCGGTGAGGATGCCGATGACGAACAGCGCGGTGAGCAGGCCCAGGCGCGATTTATCGCGAAAATGCACCATGTACGCCAGGGTCACCAACAGCGTGTGCAGCAGGTAAACCTCGGCCTTGGTCGAGACCCAGAACACGCAATGGCACAAGACCGCCGCGGCTATCGCCAGCAAGGCCTGCTGCGACGTCGCGCCAACACCCTTGGCGAGACGGAAGATCGCCCAGCCCAGCGGGATCAGCAGCATCGAGTTCATGAAACTCAGCACCAGCGGCCCGACGTGAGCGAACAGCGCCGTGGTGACGAACAGGTACAACGGGTGATCCAGGGGGCCGAGGGTTTCACTGAAATAGCGGCCCTGGGAGGCGTCGGCGATGAAGATGCCGTTGTCCATCCATTGAATCGGTCCGCTGGAGGCCAGAAAGCTCCAGACAACAGCGGCGACCGCCAGTAGCAGGGGAATGCCAAACAACGCTCGATACCGTACTGCTGCCACCATGAATTGCACTCCTGTCCTTTTATTCCGTAGAAAAAGCGTTATTGAATCGGTTGAACACGAGGCATCGTGGCCTCGCTTTTAAGTTTGATCAGCATCACCGCGCCAATGGCTACGGCGAACCACAGGGTGGCGAGACGAATCAGCACAGTGGCGGCCACGGCGTCGGCGCTGTCCATGCCTTTCCAGACCAGCAATCCGACCATCACCGCCTCCGCGCCACCGAGCCCGCCGGGCATGAAGCTCACCGCTCCGGCCAGCATCGCCAGGGCGTAGACGAATACCGCGAAGGTCAGCGGGATGTCCGCGCCCATCCATTTGAGAATCCAGTCGAATGCCAGGGCTTCGGCGCTCCAGGCGACGACGCTCAGGGCGGTCAGCCCGAGCATCAGGCGCAAGCGATGGCAGTGCTGCGCATGCACCAGCACCTGCAGCAGATGGCGCAGCAGCCCGAGCACCTTGCCGCTGCCGGTCGGCACCCTTTCGGTGATCCGCTCAAGCAGGCGACGTTGCGACAGCACCACCAGCCCGACCACCACCAGCGCCACGCCGACCACGATCATCGGCCACGCCTGGGGGTACAGCGACAGGCCGAACAGGGTCAGCAACACCACCGCAAACAGGTCCGACAGCCGCTCACTGAAGAACGCCGCGAAGCTTTGCGGGTAGGGCACGCCCCAGCGTTTGAGCAGCACCCCGCGCAACGCCTCACCGGCCTTGCCCGGCGTAGTGGTGAGGGCAAAGCCGGCCAGATAAATATTCAGGCTCGGTCGCCACGGCATGGGATGGCCGAGCACGTTCAGATAGGTCTGCCAGCGCAGGAAACGCAGGCCGTAATTGACCGACGACATGAGCAGCGCGATGACAATGCCGAGCAATCCCACCTCGCTCACCGCAGCGCCCACCGCCTGCCAGCCGCCCCACAGCGAAAAGCCCAGATAGCCCAACGCCGAGCCGACCACCGACAGCACCACCGCGCGGTATCGCCAGCCGGACAGGTGGGGAGGTTCGGGCAGAGCTTCGCTCACAGGTTCAGCCTCTTGAACACCGGCTGCGGGATCGAACGAATGACCAGCATGATCAGCGCCCAGAAACCCGGTGCGTAAAGCGTCGGCACCTTGTTGGCGATGCCTTTGACGATGCGCTGGGCGACCTGAGCCGGCTGTGCCAGCAGGGCGGCCGGCAACGACAAGCCCTGGGTCATCGGCGTGTCGACAAAGCCCGGTTTGATGGTGGTGACGTGCACGCCGACTTTGAACAGCCGCGCCTGCAAGCCTTCGCAGTACGTCGACACCGCCGCCTTGGCGCTGCCGTAGAGGTAGTTGGAGGGGCGACCACGGTCAGCGGCCACCGAAGAAATGATCGCCAGGCTGCCGCAGCGCTGGGTCTCGAACTGCATCGCCAGCACAGTGAGCAGGGCGATCACCGAGGTGCAGTTGTTGGCGAATTCCTTGAGCGCCATGTGCACGTCGCGTTCGCAGGCCTTCTGGTCGGGCAGCGTGCCGTGGGCGATCAGGGCGATGTCGATCTGACCCAGCGCAGTGAGGCAGCGGCCCATCATCAGCGGGTGCGCCTCAATGTCGTTGGCGTCCATCTCGTGCAGCGTGACGTGGCTCGCCCCGCGCGCCTTGAGGTCGGCGGCGGTCTGCTGGAGCTTCTCGACGTTGCGCGCCACCAGGAAAAAATCGCTGCCTTGCGTGGCCCACAAACGAGCGCAGGCACTGGCGATAGCGGACGTGGCACCGATGATCAGAACTTTCTTCACTGCAGTTTTCATAAGATCACACGGCTCCAGAAGCGGGACATCAAAGAGGGATCGCGCAGCGCTTCCAGCTGCTCCCACGCGGGGTAGGCCCGCCGGAAATCGGCGCCGCTCATGTGCGCGTCCTTGGCTGGATACAGCCGGCCGCCTGCTGCGCGGACGATGGCGTCCAGACGCGGGAACAGTACGTTCTCCAACGCCTCGCTCTGGGCAAAATCCAGCGCCAGGGAGGTGCCTTCCAGCGGAAACGACAGCAGGCCCGGCGAGGCGAGGGCGCCACAGCGCTTGAGCACGGCGAGGAAGGAACCCTGGCCGGCGTCGGCGATGGTGCGCAGCAGTTCGCCCATGGCCGCTTCGGCATTCGCCGCAGGCACCACGCACTGGTATTGCTGAAACCCGCGACGGCCATACATCCGGTTCCAGTGCAGGATCCGGTCGAGGGGATAGAAAAACGGTTCGTAAGCGCTGCGGCCTTGCCTGCGCTGGCTGGGGTGCAGGCGCCAGTACAGGTTGTTGAAGGCGCTGAGGGAGAGTTTGTTGATCAGTGAAACCGGCGGCGTCAGCGGCACGCTGAGCTTCTTGCGCTGACTCGCTTCAAGGGAGCCGTACTGTGCGTGATCACCGACGATGAACACACCGCGTCCGGTCTCCGCGCCCTTCGCCAGGCAGTCCACCCAGGCGACGCTGTATTCGTGACGTGCGTCGAGTTCGGCCGAGAGCGCAAAGAACTCGGCCAGATTGGTGAAGCGCACCGTGCTGGTGTCGATCTGGCTGGCGCGAATCGGCATCAATTGAATCTGCGCCCAGTGGATGACCCCGGTCAGGCCGAGGCCGCCGATGCTGGCGGCGAACAACTCGGGCTGCGATGCCTGCGTGCAGACCCTCTCCGGCTCGCCGTGGCGCAACAGGCCGAAGCTCAGCACATGACGGCCAAAGGTGCCGCGCACGTGATGGTTTTTGCCGTGAACGTCGTTGGCGATGGCACCGCCCAGCGTGGCGTATTGAGTCCCGGGCGTGACCGGCAAAAACCAGCCTCGGGGAATGGCCACGGCCAGCACTTCCGCCAATGTGATACCAGCCTCGGCCTTGATCACCCCGGTGGTCCAGTCGGCCTCGATCAGCCGATCCAGCGAGCGCATGTGCAGCACCTCATCGCTGGCGGCCAGGCAACTGTCGCCGTAACTGCGGCCGTTGCCGTAGGGCAGGCTGCTGCGGTGGGCGCCGATCACGCGGTCCATCTGTGCAGGCAGTTCGTCCAGCCACACGCAGCCGTGACCGCGTTGCGGACGGCGGGGGAAACGTCCCCAGGAATACAACGGCGTGCTCATGCGGCGATCCAGAACATCATCAGAAACGCGGCGCCGATCAGCTGGCTGGTGCGGTCGCGGATGGCGAACACCACCGGGTCTTCGTTCATCTGCCCGCGATGGGTCAGCATCCACACCCGCGTCACCCAGAACAGCAAGAGCGGGCAGGCCAGCCAGATGATGTGCGGCGTGACGTACAGCTCGGTGGTTTTTGCGTCCTGGATGTACAGCGCCAGCACCATCACCGCGAGATAACCCGACGACGCCCCCAGCGACGCAATCATGTCCAGATCACCGGGATGGTAACCGCGGCCGCGAGCGAAGGTGTTCACCTCCCGGGCGCGGGCATCACGCAGCTCTGCGTAGCGCTTGACCATCGCCAGGCTGAGGAAAATGAACATCGAAAACGCGAGGATCCAGAACGTCAGGGGCAGGCTGAACGCTGCGACACCGGCGATAATGCGTGCGGTGTAGAGCATCGCCAGGGCGATCACGTCCCAGGCCATCATGCGTTTGAGTCTCAGCGAATAAGTCAGAGTCAGGCCGTAGTAGGCGGCCATCACCGCTGAAAATTGCCATGGCAGGAGCAACAGCGCAGCGCCGAACGCCATGGCCAGCAGCGTCGGCACCACCACCAGCCCGACCTTGATCGACAGACGCCCGCTGGCGAACGGCCGGTTGCATTTGCTCTTGTGATGGCGGTCGTCGCACAGGTCCAGCAGGTCGTTGAGGATGTAGACGCTGGAGGCGCACAGGCCGAAGCATAGGAAGGCGATGACGCCGTCGCGCATCAGATCGAACTGTGCCAGGCGATGGGACGCCAGCAGCGGCACGAAGATCAACGCGTTTTTCAGCCACTGGTGCAAGCGCAGGGCCTTGCGCCAGTCCCGCCAGCCGGGGGTGTTGCTGTGGATGGTCGGCTCGACGCGGACTTGCGCTTTTACCTGTGCTTCGATGCCGCGATCGGGATTAACCACATAGGCCAAGCGAGACACATCCCATATCGGCAAGTCATCTTTCGAGTTGCCGACGTAATCGAATCCACCCTCGCCGAAGTGTCCAACTAACAGGTCGCGCTTGTTGTTACCGGACAAGTTGCGATTGCTGTTGGACGCCAGCACCAGATCGAATAACTGCAGATGATCGGCGATGCGCTCGGCGAGGCTTACATGACTCGCCGTCGCCAGTACCACCATGCGCCCGGTGTCTCGTTCGCGCTGGATCATCTCGATGATTTGCGGATCGTAAGGCAGGACGGAGACGTCTATTTCCGAGTTGAGCGCCAGGCCTTCTTTCAGCGCGGCCTTGCCCTTGAACAGCCACCCCAGGATTTTCAGGATTTTCAGCGGCTGGCTGCGAATGAACGCCATGGCCGTTTCCATCAGCAGATCCGAGCGCAATAACGTGCCGTCGAGATCAACTACCAACGGAGGACAAGTTTCGAGAACTCGTCCCTGAATTCTGGCCATAGTGGGTGCTCCTGTAGGGTCACAGAACTATAAACAAAATAGAATTTTCACAACTTCAATTAAATTAAAGGGCCTCATCCGTCACGTCGAAGCGGTGGCGTCAGAATTCAATGGCGATTTTTTGAGGGCGGTTTGCAGGGCTATTTCTCATTAATGAGACAAGCACCGCCGGGGAATTGGCGACCAACTGATGACTTCTGCGAAGTGACGGTTTTAGTGCCGTGTCTGGTTTGGCGATTGCGGCTCTGTGTGGCGAAACCGTTCCCTTGAGGACGGCCAGGATCGGGTCGGCGACGGCGCTGTCGTTTCGACTTGCCTCGCAGTCATAATGACTCGCCCTCTGCATCCCCCTTCCCATGTCGTTACCGGGAGTTTTCATGACCCATCCATTGTTGCTTGCGCTGATTCCTCTGGTCGCCGACCTGTCCCGGGACCTGCCGGACGATGAACGCTATCGCCGTCTGCTGCGGTCGCTGCGCCAGCTATTCCCGTGCGACGCCGTGGCGTTGCTCAAGCTGGAGGATGAGGTGCTGGTGCCGTTGTCGGTCGAGGGACTGAGCCCGGACACACTGGGTCGGCGGTTCCGGTTGGGCGAGCACCCGCGGCTGGACATCATTCTGCAAAACCGCGAACCGACGCGATTTTCCACTGACTGCGACCTGCCCGATCCTTATGACGGGCTGGTCGAAGGCGTGCACGGCGATCTGGAAGTACACGATTGTCTTGGCTGCCCGCTGTATGTGCAGAACACGCTGTGGGGGGTGATTACCCTGGACTCCCTTGACCCGGCGCGCTTCGGCAGCGTCGAGCTGGGCAACCTTCAGGCGTTCGCCAGCCTGGCGGCGGCGACCGTGATGGCCAGCGAGCGGATCAGCCAGTTGGCCCGGGGCTTTGAGGATCAACGCCAACTGGCCGAGGTTTACAAACGCGCGGCAGGCGGACGCGGGCCTCGGGAACTGATCGGACAAAGCCCGGCGCACAAGCGCTTGCAACAGGAAATCCAGCTGGTGGGCAACAGCCCGCTGACGGTGTTGATCACCGGCGAAACCGGCGTGGGCAAGGAGCTGGTCGCCGAGGCCATTCACCTGCAGTCGCCCCGGGCGCAGAAGCCGCTGATCAGCCTCAACTGCGCCGCGCTGCCCGAACTGTTGGTGGAAAGCGAGCTGTTCGGTCACGTCAAAGGCGCGTTCTCCGGGGCGGTCAGCGGGCGCAGTGGCAAGTTCGAGCTGGCCCACGGCGGTTCATTGTTCCTCGACGAGGTGGGCGAACTGCCGCTGCCGGTGCAGTCGAAACTGCTGCGTGTGTTGCAGAGCGGGCAGTTGCAGCGTGTCGGCTCCGATCAGGAGCATCGCGTGGACGTGCGCATTATTGCCGCGACTAACCGTGATCTGGCAGAGGAAGTGCGCGCCGGACGCTTCCGCGCGGATCTTTATCACCGTTTGAGCGTTTATCCGCTGGTAGTGCCGCCATTGCGCGAGCGCGGTCGCGACGTGTTGTTGCTGGCGGGGTATTTCCTCGAGGAGAATCGGGCGCGGATGGGGCTGCGCAGTTTGCGCATGAGTCCGCAGGCGCAGGCGGTGCTGTTGGCGTATGCATGGCCGGGGAACGTGCGGGAGCTGGAGCATCTGATCAGCCGCGCGGTGCTCAAGGCGCTGCCAGTGTATGGCGAGCGGCCGCGGATTGTGACGATCGAGGCGGGAGTGCTGGGCTTTGAGGCGTCCGAGGTGCCTGTTGTGTTGCATTCGAGTGGCGCCCTGCCGGTGATTCCGCCGGTCGAGGGGTTGAAGGGGGCGGTGGACGGGTTTCAGAAGCAGTTGATCGGTGAGGCGCTGGAGCGGCATGACGGGAGATGGGCGGATGTGGCGCGGGAGCTGAAGGTGGATCGGGCGAATTTGAGTCGGCTGGCCAGGCGATTGGGGATTAGGTAGGTTTTTCGGATCAAGATCAAGATCAAGATCAAGATCAAGATCAAGATCAAGATCAAGATCAAGATCAAGATCCTTAAGATCAAGAGCGTCTGCCTGGGGGCAGACTGTTTCGCCTTCGGCGAGTTACTTGGAAAAGCACCCCAAGTAACCAAGGGTGCTTGCTCCTGGTTTGGTTCCTCCTTCGTCGGAATACCCTCACTCCGGTCTTGCTCCGTGGGCCCGCGCCGAACGGACATCCATGTCCTGACGGCGCTCTCGCCGCATCCATGCGGCTCGGCCCACTCCGCAAGACCTGCGTTCAGCCTGCACCCAAGTCGCGATTGGCGGTGACTGAACTTCTTGTGTTTGAAGATCAAGATCAAAGGCAGATGCAGACGCAGACGCAGATCAAAAGCTTCCCGGCTGAAGCCGGTCCCACTGACTGCACCCGGCTCCTACCGAAAAAATGCGTTCTGTCAGGTACGACGACCGATCGTTCCCACGCTCCGCGTGGTAACGCCGCCCCGGACGCTCCGCGTCCCGCACACGACGCGCATTCAGGCCTTGGAGGATGACGCGGAGCGTCGCGGGATGCATTCCCACGCGGAGCGGGGGAACGATCAACTGAGAACGTGCGCTGCTAGTGGGATCGGCTTCAGCCGGGAAGCCTTTGATCTGCTTTTGATCTTCATACGCAAAAAGTCCGGTCACCACCAATCGCGACTTGGGTGCAGGCCGAACGCAGACGACGCGGAGTGGGCCGAGCGGCATGGATGCCGCGAGAGCGCCGTCAGGACATGGATGTCCGTTCGGCGCGGGCCCACGGAGCGTCGTCGGAGTGAGGGAACCCGACGAAGTCGGGCCAAACCGGGAGCAGGCACTTTTGGTTACTTTTAGTGCTTTTTAAAAGTAACTCGCCGAAGGCGAAACGGTCTGCCCCCAGGCAGACGCTCTTGATCTTCTCTCAGCCGCACCGCGAACCCTGCTAATGAGCAATATCTTCGAGCGCCAGATTCCGCGTCTTCGGCCCAAACCCCCCAATCGTGATGATCACAATCAACATACTCATCACAATAAACGTCAGCACCCCCGGCGTGCCGAAGTGATCCAGAAACAACCCGATCAACAAACTGCTGAACACCGTCGACAGACGACTGAACGAATAACAGAACCCCACCGCCCGAGCGCGGATATTGGTCGGGAACAACTCACTCTGGTACGAGTGATAACTGAAACTCAGCCACGCATTGCAGAACGTAATCATCACCCCGCAAAAGATCAGCCCGGCGGCCGTCGTCTGCTGCGCGAACAGCGTGCCGAAAATCATCGAGCCCAACGCCGAGCCGACAATCTGCCACTTATTCTCGAACCGGTTGGCGAACTTCACGAACAACAACGGTCCCAGCGGATAGGCCAGGGTGATGACGAAGGCATACGCCAGACTGTGGGTCACGCTCACGCCCTGACCCGACAGCAACGCCGGCAGCCAGTTGCCGAACCCGAAAAAGCCGATCGCCTGGAACACATGAAACACAATCAGCATCAGCGCGCGACGGCGATACGGGGGTTGCCAGATGTCGGCGAAGCGGCCTTTGCCTTCGACCGCTACATTGTGGGTTTCCGGTTCGTCCAGCGCCTGACCGTGATCCTTCACGCAGCGGGCTTCGAGGTCATCCATGATCTTTTCGGCTTCGCTGAAACGGCCGTGTTGCGCCAGCCAGCGCGGTGATTCCGGCAGGCGCGAGCGCAGCCACCAGATGAACAGCGCGAACACCGCGCTGGCCAACACCACCCAGCGCCAGCCGGCGATGCCGAACGGGTCCTGGGGCACCAGCCACCAGGACATCAATGCCACCGATGGCACCGACAGGAACTGCACGAAAAACGCGAAGGCGAACGCCGAGCTGCGCATGCGCTTGGGCACCAGTTCCGACAGGTACGCGTCGATGGTCACCAGTTCGATGCCCAGGCCGATGCCCACCAGAAAGCGCATGCAGATGATGCCCAGCGCGGACGTCTGAATGCCCATCAGCACCGTGGCGACGGTGTACCAGATCAACGCGAAGGTGAAGATCGCGCGGCGGCCGTAGCGGTCGGCGATCGGGCTCAGCAGGCTGGCACCGAGGAACAGTCCCAGAAAGGTGGCCGAGGCAAACGCCGCCTGATCGGAAAAGCCGAACACGCCCTGCGCCCCGGTGGCGAACAGCCCGTCGCGAATCAGACCGGGGCTGATGTAGGCGGTCTGAAACAGGTCGTAGAGCTCGAAGAAGCCGCCAATGGACAGCAGCGCCACGAGCTTCCAGATCGTGGCGACGGCGGGCAGGCGGTCGATGCGCGCGGAAATTCGCGCCGCGCGTATCGGGTCGATGCCGTCCTGCATCGGACGGGCGTGATCAGGGCTATCAGTGGCGGCATGCATTATTGTTTTTCCGGATCGGTGAGACGCAGCATGTTAGTGCCCCAGAGATTCAAGACAAAACATTTCTGCGCGTTTAAGCTCCGGGGCTGACTGCCACCACGTTTCGGATTCCCGTGAAGTACAAACTCCCGACCACGGCCACCGCGCCATTTTGCCCGTCGGCGACCACCGACAGTGTCGCCATTCCCGCCAATGCGTCGTTCCTGCGCAAGCTGATGCTGTTCGTCGGCCCCGGCCTGTTGATCTCCATCGGCTACATGGACCCCGGCAACTGGGCTACTGCCATTGAGGCCGGCTCGCGCTTCGGTTATTCGCTGTTGTTTGTGGTGGTGCTGGCCAGTCTGTCGGGCATGGTGCTGCAGAATTTGTGTTCGCGCCTGGGCATCGCCACCGGCCGCGATCTGGCGCAGCTGTCCTCCGAGCACTACAGCCGCCGCGTCGGCATGGGCCAGTGGATTCTTGCCGAACTGTCGATCCTGGCGACCGATCTGGCCGAAGTGCTGGGTGCGGCGTTGGCGTTTCACTTGCTGCTGGGGGTATCGATTACCACCGGTGTGGCATTGACGGCGTTCGATACGGTGATCGTGCTGGCCTTGCAGGGCGCCAATTTCCGGCGTCTCGAAGCCATCGTGCTGGGGCTGATCGCGACCATCGCGACGTGCTTCTTTATCGAACTGGTGCTGATCAAACCGTTCTGGCCGGACGTCGTCGCGGGGCTCAAGCCGTCCTGGGAGATGCTGAGCAATCAGGAACCGCTGTACATCGCCATCGGCATTCTCGGTGCGACGGTGATGCCCCATAACCTGTACCTGCATTCATCGGTGGTACAGACCCGGGTCAACGGCACGTCGGTCGAAAGCAAGGCCAGCGCCATTCGTTACGCCCGGGTCGACACCATCGCCTCCCTGAGCCTGGCGCTGGTGATCAACGCGGCCATTTTGATTCTGGCTGCCGCCGCGTTCCACGGCACCGGCCACACCGACATTGTGGAAATCCAGGACGCCTACCACTTGCTTGATCCGCTGGTGGGCGGCGCCGTGGCCAGTGTGCTGTTCGGCGTCGCGCTGTTGGCGGCAGGGCAGAGCTCGACGTTCACCGGCACCATCGCCGGTCAAGTGGTGCTGGAGGGGTTTCTCAAAGCGAAGATCCCGTGCTGGCAACGCCGTCTGGCCACCCGTGGCCTGGCGCTGATTCCTGCATTTATCGGGGTGATCTGGTTTGGCGATGGCGCAGTGGGCAAGATGCTGGTGCTCAGTCAGGTGGTCCTGAGCCTGCAGTTGCCGTTCGCGCTGTGGCCGCTGATTCGCTTTACCAGCGACCCGCAATTGATGGGGCCGTTCGCTAACAGCCGCCTGACCAAAACCCTGGCCTGGGGGCTGTTCGGATTGATCTCGGCGGCCAACCTGACCTTGATGTTCTTCTGGGTGAGTTGACCACTCGCTCAAACTGTTTGAACCGGCTTGCTGGCGAATGCACGCTCGCCTCGCCGGCCGCCCACTTGTAGGAGCGGGGGGGGGGGGGGGGGGGGGGGGGGGGGGGGGGGGGGGGGGGCGCCGCCCGCCCCGCCGCCCGGGCGCCGCGTTGGGGGGGGGGGGGGGGGCGGTGGGGGTGGTTTTACTCTCCGCCGGTGCCGCGGGGGGCGGGGGGGGGGCCGCCCCCCCCCGCTCCTACAATGATC
>NZ_JBTOPV010000047.1:0-21369 GCF_055284355.1 Pseudomonas sp. HP_01
ATACACCGGCTGCAGGTCTTCGCGCTTGAGCAGCACGTTGTTGCCCAGGCGCGCGGAAAGCTGGCGTGCGGCGTGCAGCGGGGTTTCCACGGCAACGTCATAGACGCGGGAAGTGAGGATCTTTTTGACGTAGTGATTGAGCAGGTCGCCCTGAGCGATCGAGTAGGCTGGCGTCTGACTCATCGTGTGGGCCTCGTCGGCAGGCTTGGGAGGATCAGGCGGTCGACGAAGAAGGCGAGGGAAGGGCGAATGATCATGTCTGGCTCCTGACGTGGTTTTTGGCCCGGGAGACAGAGAGAAAAAACCCGCCTCTAGGGCGGGTTGGGTGCAAACGTCGGCTAACCCGCCATGACTGGAATGGCGGTAATAATTATCTGGCCGAAGAAATGCTGGGATGCGTTCATGGCGTCGAGACTATGGCGAACATGGCGTGGACGTCAAGTGGGCTACCCCGTCATCGCTCAAAAAACTGACAGTCAGGAAAAAACGAACTGCCAGACCCAGGCCAGGCTAACAATCACTAGGGCCGTCGCCGTTTATCCGCGCGCGTCTAGTGTTCAACGGCCCTTCATTTTTTGTTCATGAGGGCACTTTAGGGTTGGGTTCGTAGTCAGTGAATCTGCAGCTGAATGACTCAGCGACACAAGAACCCCATCGATCACAAGAACCCGCCACGAGGGCGCGAAAATGGACGAGTACCAAGAAGAACTGCTGGAATACCAGGCGTATGAATTGGACCCGCTGGAGCCAGCAGAAGACGCCACCGAGTTGTAGGAAAAATCACGGCTGCCAGTCAGAGCGACTGGCGCTGGCTGCGACGAAACGCACCGGGCGTCTGTTCGGTCCAGCGTTTGAAGGCCCGCTGAAAGGCTTCGGCCGACGCAAATCCCAACAAGTAAGCGATTTCGCCAAAGGCCAGTTCGGTGTCCCGGATGTAGGTCATGGCGAGGTCGCGCCGGGTGTCATTGAGGATCGCACGAAACTGCGTGCCCTCGTCCGCCAGCTTACGGCGCAGGGTCCAGGTCGGCAGTTTCAGTCGCGCAGCCACTTCTTCGAGATCCGGTTCACGCCCTCCATTCAACAACGGCCCCAGCAATTGGGTGATGCGCTCGCGCAGACTGCGGGTGCGCGTGAGCTGCTCCAGTTCCCGTTCACACACCTGCAGCAAGTGCCGCCAGGTACTTGGCACGTGGTCGGGATTGCGCAGGCCAAGCTGCTGCTGGTTGAGGCGCAGCTGATTGACGCCCGCGGCGAAACTCACGGGCTGCTCGCAGAGCGCGGCGTATTCAGCAGCGTAGGCGGGGGCGTCGAACTCGATCTCCAGACATTCGGCTCTCAACGTCGTCCCGCTCAGGGTCGACAGTTGATGCAGCCAGCCGCCGAGAATCGAATCCACCACGAAGCGGTTGTAGTCGTTGTACGGGCTGATGGAATAGAAGCGCAGCCAGGCGCCGTTGCTGTCTTCGTGCAGGCTCGACTGGCCGCGATAATTCGAGCCGTACAGCGGTTCGAAACGAATCAGCGTGCGCGCCGCTTCACGCACGGTCGGCGCCTGAGCTGCGGTGATGCCGGCCAGCCCGGCGTGGCTCAAACGACTGGATTGACCCATCCGCAGTCCCAAGGCAGCCACGCCGGTCAGCTCAATGGCCCCATGGCCCAGGCGCATGTAGCGCGGGATCGACAGCCGGGCGCCGGCTTCTCCCAGTCGCGCGGCATCCAGGCCGTATTGCAGCAGCAGCGGTTGCGGGTCCTTGCCTTCATTGTGAACAGCGTCGGCGAGGCTGTGGACGAAACCTACGGACAAATCGCCCAGACGCACGCGAGGGGAGGTCATCGGTTACAACCACAGATTGATCAGGCGCGCGCCATACCCGGGGCGTACGCCTTTCTGGGCTGCGCTGATGGACTGCTCGGCGACGCTTTGCCCGCCGCGACTGGCGAAACTGTGACCGGCGCTGCCTTGATCCCAGAATTGTCCGCGCATGAACACGCTGATGCCGGCCTTCGCGGTGCTGGCCGGTGTCAACGCCAGTCGACGCCAGGCTTCACCCTGGGTGATTGGCTTGGCATCCAGGTTCAAATGGGCCGCCAGCGCCTCGTGCCTGTCGCTGCGCCAGGGTTGCGACCAGCTGTCCACGCCGGCGACGTAGGCCGGTACTGCGATCAGCTCGACGCCGCTGGCATTGAGGCGCGCGTAGTTGTCGGGGTACCAGCTGTCACTGCCGATCAGTGTCGCCAGCCGCCCGGCGCGGGTTTCGATCACGTTGAGCGACGCGTCCTTGCCGGGACGGATGTAGCCCCGCTGATTCCAGCCCGGGAACAACTGACGCTGGGGCTGCCCCAGGGGCAGGCCGTCCGGGCCGAACACCAGGCTGCTGTTATAGAGTGCGCCATGGCCAATACGCAGTTCGCCGTTTTCCACGTGCGGGCTGGGCAGCACGATCGAGCCGGCCACCACCGTCACGCCAAATTCCTTCGCCAGCCCACCGAACACGTTTTGATAATCCTGCGCCATGCTGTACGCCTTCATGCGCAAGCGTGCGTCCTCGAAGCGGCTGCTGCCCCGCGCGTGAATCGCTGCGTCGATAAACAGCAGCGGGTTGCTGAACGCCAGCCAGTTCATCGCCTCTTGGAAGGTGGTGGCCTCGTAGAACTGGGCCTTTTCGTCCACCGCCAACAACCAGGTGCCGATGTGCTCGGGCAGCACCACGATGGTTTTATCGTTGAGCAGCCCATGGTCGCGGGCTTGCACCAGATACGACGCCAGCTTGCGATGCAGGCGTTTGACGCTTGAATAATCGGAAGGGAACAGCTCGGGTTGAATGCCCAGCAGGTTGCCGCGCTCGCCGGGTTGCCCGTCGTTGATGACCAGTTGAATGCGCAGGTCCGTCAGGTAATGCCCGACATGACGCTTGCTCGTCCACAGCCCATAGCTGACGAGAAGAATCACCAGCACTGCAGCGGTAAGTGAGCCGAGAACTTTGCGCATGAAGAAAGGAGAACTGCCTCTGAAGAAAGCGCGCAGGGCGCCATAACGTTGCCGGAAGGCTACGGCAAAACGCTGCTTTGGAGAAGACGCCCGGCTGCCTGGGGGGGGGCGAGACACTAGTAGGGGGCTGCGTCTCGCATGGCGTTAGTAGAAATGCGCTGGATAGAGACTGACAGCAAGGACTCTGCGCGATTTGATCATTAACTTGTCGTTTTCGGTCATTGAGCGGCCGCTACTCGCTGTTTACTGTCTGTGTCATACACAGGCCGTCATTTCGGCCCTGACTGACTCGACGGGCGCCACAGAGCGCTCGCGTCCCGTGATGATGCTCGATGGAGTTTTTATGGCCGCCCCCCACTACCCGCATTTGCTCGCACCCCTGGACCTGGGTTTCACCACGCTGCGCAACCGCACCCTGATGGGCTCGATGCACACCGGGCTCGAAGAGAAGCCGGGCGGGTTCGAGCGCATGGCGTTGTATTTCGCCGAGCGCGCACGGGGCGGGGTTGGCTTGATGGTCACCGGCGGTATCGCACCGAACGCTGAAGGCGGGGTGTATTCGGGGGCGGCCAAGCTGTCGACGCCGGAAGAAGCCGCCAACCATCGCATCGTCACCCAAGCCGTGCATGAGGCCGGCGGCAAGATCTGCATGCAGATCCTCCACGCCGGGCGTTATGCCTACAGCCCCAAGCAAGTGGCACCGAGCGCCATTCAGGCGCCGATCAACCCCTTCACACCCAAAGCGCTGGACGAAGAGGGCATCGAGAAGCAGATTCAGGATTTCGTCACCTGCGCGACCCTGGCGCAGACCGCCGAATACGACGGCGTCGAGATCATGGGCTCCGAAGGCTATTTTATTAACCAGTTTCTCGTCGCCCACACCAACCATCGCACCGACCGTTGGGGCGGCAGCTATGAAAACCGCATGCGCCTGCCGGTGGAGATCGTGCGCCGCGTGCGTGAAGCCGTGGGGGCGAATTTCATCATTATTTATCGCCTGTCGATGCTCGACCTCATTGAGGGCGGCAGCAGCTGGGAAGAAGTGGTGCAACTGGCCCAGGCCATTGAGCGTTCGGGCGCCACGCTGATCAACACCGGCATTGGCTGGCACGAAGCGCGGATCCCGACCATCGCCACCAAGGTGCCGCGCGCGGCGTTCGCCAAAGTGACGGCGAAAATGCGCGGCTCGGTGTCGATCCCGTTGATTACCACCAACCGCATCAATACTCCCGAGGTTGCCGAGCAGATACTCGCCGAAGGTGACGCCGACATGGTCTCCATGGCGCGCCCGTTTCTCGCCGACCCGGAATTCGTCAACAAGGCCTCGGCCGGTCGCAGCGACGAGATCAACACCTGCATCGGCTGCAACCAGGCGTGTCTGGACCACACCTTCGGCGGCAAGCTCACCAGCTGCCTGGTCAACCCTCGCGCCTGTCATGAAACCGAGCTCAATTACCTGCCGGTCACCCAGGTCCGCAAAATCGCGGTCATCGGTGCCGGTCCTGCGGGCCTCGCAGCCGCCACCGTCGCGGCCCAGCGCGGGCATGACGTGACGTTGTTCGACTCGGCCAGCGAAATCGGCGGGCAGTTCAACATCGCCAAGCGCATTCCGGGCAAGGAAGAGTTCTTCGAAACCCTGCGCTACTTCGGCCGCAAGCTGCAAACCACCGGCGTCGACCTGCGCCTGAACACCCGCGTCACGGTCGATGATCTGGTCGGCAAAGGCTATGACGAAGTGATCCTGGCCACCGGCATCGCGCCACGAACGCCCGCCATCCCCGGCGTCGACAACCCCAAGGTGCTGAGCTACCTCGACGTGATCCTCGGCCGCAAGCCGGTCGGCAAGTCCGTCGCCGTGATCGGCGCGGGCGGCATCGGCTTCGACGTGTCGGAATTCCTCGTCCATCAGGGCGTGTCCACCAGCCTGGATCGCGATGCGTTCTGGGACGAGTGGGGCATCGACACGCATCTGGCGGCGCGAGGCGGTGTCGCCGGGATCAAGCCTCATCCCCATGCGCCAGCACGTCAGGTGTTCCTGCTGCAGCGCAAAGCCACGAAAGTCGGCGACGGCCTCGGCAAAACCACCGGCTGGATTCATCGCACGGGGCTCAAGAACAAACAGGTGCAGATGCTCAACAGCGTGGAATATTTGAAGATCGACGACGCGGGTCTGCATATTCGTATCGGGGCTGACGGCGAGGAGAAACTGCTGCCGGTGGACAACGTGGTGATCTGCGCCGGGCAGGATCCGCTGCGTGAACTGTATGACGGGTTACAGGCGGCGGGGCAGAGCGTGCATCTGATTGGCGGGGCGGATGTGGCGACTGAGCTGGATGCCAAACGGGCGATTGATCAGGGATCGCGGTTGGCGGCGGGGTTGTAAGGGTTGGGGGGGGCTGACGGTTGGGAATCCCCCTACACAGCCCCCCAAATCGAGAGTCCAGCCCGACGAGTGCTAGACTCCCGCACCGTCCATAGCCCGACCGATTTAATGTCCCCTCTCTCCTCACACCTGCCGTCCGCACCGCTGCAACCGCTCAATTTCGACTGGCTCCAGGCAGCCGGCGTGCAGGCGGCGATCCTGCGGCTGGACCTTGTCGACCCCCTGATCAGCGGCAATAAATGGTTCAAGCTCAAGCACCATCTGGCGGCGGCTGAGCGAGCCGGGGCGCGGGGCGTTATCAGTCTGGGCGGCGCGCATTCCAATCACCTGCATGCGCTGGCGGCGGCGGGCAAGCGCTTTGGTTTTACCACGGTCGGGCTGGTGCGGGGGCATGCGGTCGAGACGCCAACGGTGCTGGATCTGCAGGCGTTCGGGATGGAGCTGCACTGGCTGGGTTACGCCGGGTATCGCGCGCGGCATGACGCGGATTTCTGGGTGCCGTGGCGCGAGCGTTATCCGCTTCTGTTTCCGGTGCCCGAGGGCGGCGGCGGGCTTGACGGTGCGGTGGGCTGCGCTGAAATCGTTGAACAGGCGCGCCGCCAGCTCGGCGATTTGGGGTGGGAGGATTACGATTGCTGGTGGTTGGCCTGTGGCACTGGCACAACGTTGGCGGGGCTGGTGTTGGCGGAGGCGGAGGCGGGGCAGCATGAGGTGATTGGCGCGATGGCGGTGCCTGAAGCTCATGGGGTTGAGGGCAATGTGGGGGGCATTCTTGAGGCCTTCGCGAGCAAGCTCGCTCCCACAGGGGCTGCGTCGTTGTCGAAACCAGCGACCTTGGCCGAACGTGATCAAAAGCCGCTTAACGCCGCTTTGCCTGCCAGCTGTAAACCTCAGGGTTACCGCTTGCTCGACGCCAGTCGTGGCGGCTTTGCGAAGACCGATCCCGGGTTGCTGGATTTCATTGCGCGTCACGAAGCCGAATCCGGTATCCCCCTCGAACCGCTGTACACCGGCAAGGCATTGCTGGCGCTGCACGAAGAAGTAATCTCGGGCCGGATCGCCAAGGGCACGCGGCTGATCTTCCTGCACACCGGGGGATTGCAGGGCAGACGGACTTTCGAATCTGCGTTGGCACATCCCTGACGCCGGCGCGAGCATCCGGGCACTGGCACGAATCCTGCGGACCACACCCTCCGATAGGTCGGTCCTGAGTACGTCGGCGGCATTTCTGGAGTCAGGCGGGCAGGGCGCAGTGCCGATAATCGGATCTTTCCCACGCGCGCCGAGGTTTCCATGACCACTCCCGTCCTTGAGCAGGTTGATCCTGCCACCCTGAGAAAAGTCATCGTGGCGGCCGCCATCGGCAATTTCGTCGAATGGTTCGACTTCGCGGTGTACGGCTTTCTGGCGACGACCATCGCCCAGCAGTTCTTCCCCAGCGGCGATGCCAGCGCGGCGTTATTGAAAACCTTCGCGGTGTTCGCCGTGGCCTTCGCGTTTCGGCCGCTGGGCGGGGTGTTCTTCGGCATGCTGGGCGACCGCATCGGCCGCAAGCGCACGCTGGCGTTCACCATTCTGCTAATGGCCGGGGCGACGACGATCATCGGTCTGCTGCCAACCTACGCGGCAATCGGCGTCATGGCGCCCGTCTTGCTCACCCTCATTCGCTGCGCCCAGGGTTTTTCTGCCGGCGGCGAGTATGCGGGGGCGTGTGCCTACTTGATGGAACACGCCCCGCGCACGCAGCGGGCGTGGTACGGCAGCTTCGTGCCGGTGTCGACCTTTTCGGCGTTCGCGGCGGCGGCGATCATCGCCTACGCGCTGGAAGCCTCTTTGAGCACCGAAGCCATGGGCAGTTGGGGCTGGCGGCTGCCGTTTCTGATCGCCGCGCCGTTGGGGCTGGTCGGGCTGTACCTGCGCTGGAAACTGGACGAAACCCCGGCGTTTCAGGCGGTCAAGCAGGAGCATGCTGTCGCTCATTCGCCGCTCAAGGAAACCCTGCGCAACCATGGCGCGGCGATCTGCTGCCTCGGCGCGTTCGTGTCGCTGACGGCGTTGTCGTTCTATATGTTCACCACCTATTTCGCGACCTACTTGCAGGTCGCGGGCGGGCTGAGTCGGGCGACCGCGCTGTTGGTGTCGTTGATTGCCTTGCTGTTCGCCGCCGCGATCTGCCCGGTGGCCGGGGCGTTTTCCGACAAGGTCGGGCGACGCAAGACAGTGCTCAGCACCTGCGTCCTGCTGATCGTGGTGGTGTATCCGTCGTTTTTGATGGCCAGTTCCGGGTCGTTCGTGGCGTCGATCGTGGGCGTAATGTTGCTGGCGATTGGCGCTGTCCTGTGCGGCGTGGTGACGGCGGCTTTGTTGTCGGAGACCTTTCCCACGCGTACCCGTTACACCGCTTCGGCGATCACCTACAACATGGCGTACACCATCTTCGGCGGAACGGCACCGCTGATGGCGACCTGGCTGATCGGCGCGACGGGCAGCAACCTGGCGCCGGCGTTTTACCTGATCGTCATTGCGCTGCTGGCGCTGGCGGGCGGACTGGCATTGCCGGAGACGTCCAAAGTGTCACTGCATGAGGTGGAAGGCTCGTTGACGGCGCGGGGGAGATTGCAGACGGCGATCTGACTGCCGCCCCTGCTTCACGCAACCCAACGCACAAATCAGCAACAAAACATGGCAGCGGCGCCCCAAAAAATGGCACATTGGCGGCCCCTTGTGCCGCTGACATGTTCTGTAACGAGTCCCGACGGCGCATCAACGTTCGATGGATGGACCCGATGGCCGTCACCAGCCCTGCAACCGTGCCCGCGACCGATACCCAACCCGTTCCCGCCTCGCAATCAACGCAATCCAGCCCTCTGGTCATGCGCATCATTGGTGCAGTGGCCTTGGCGCACCTGCTCAATGACCTGATTCAGTCGATCCTGCCTTCCATCTACCCCATGCTGAAGGCCTCCTACGGCCTGACTTTCACCCAGGTCGGGCTGATCACCCTGACGTTCCAGGTCACGGCGTCGTTGCTGCAGCCCTGGGTCGGTTATTACACCGATCGCCACCCCAACCCGCTGGTGCTGCCGGTGGGCTCGTTGTGCATTCTGGGCGGTGTGATGATGCTCGCGACCGTGGGCAGTTTCCCGCTGATCCTGCTCGCCGCAGGGTTGATCGGCATCGGCTCGTCGACCTTTCACCCCGAAGCCTCGCGCATTGCCCGGCTGGCCTCAGGCGGGCGCTTTGGCCTGGCGCAATCGACCTTTCAAGTGGGCGGCAACAGCGGTTCCGCCATCGGGCCGCTGCTGGCGGCGGCGATCATCATCCCTTTCGGTCAGGGGCATATCGCCTGGTTCGGACTGGTGGCGCTGTTTTCCGTGGGCCTGCTGTACGCCATCAGCCGCTGGTACAAGGCGCACCTGGCGCTGTTCAAAATGAAGGCCGGCCAGGCGGCGACCCACGGGCTGTCGAAACGTCGGGTGACCAGCGCGTTGGTGGTGCTGGCGCTGTTGGTGTTCTCCAAATATTTCTACATGGCCAGCTTCACCAGCTACTTCACGTTTTACCTCATCGACAAATTCCAGCTGTCGGTCGCCAGCTCGCAGCTGCACTTGTTCATGTTCCTGGCGGCGGTGGCGGCGGGCACGTTTTTCGGCGGGCCGATCGGTGATCGCATCGGGCGCAAGGCGGTGATCTGGTTCTCGATTCTGGGCGTCGCGCCGTTCACCATCGCGCTGCCCTACGCCGATCTGTTCTGGACCAGCGTGCTCAGCGTGATCATCGGTTTCATTCTGGCCTCGGCGTTCTCGGCCATCGTCGTCTACGCCCAGGAACTGGTGCCGGGCAACGTCGGCATGATCGCCGGCATCTTCTTTGGGCTGATGTTCGGCTTCGGCGGCATCGGCGCCGCATTATTGGGTCACCTCGCGGATCTTCACGGCATCGTTTATGTCTACACCCTGTGCTCCTACCTGCCGCTGTTAGGCATCCTCGCCATCCTGCTTCCGAGAACTTCAAAAAGATGTTGATAGCCGTCGCGATTTTTCTGGTCACCATCACCTTGGTGATCTGGCAACCCAAGGGCCTTGGTGTCGGCTGGAGTGCAACGTTTGGCGCAGTGCTCGCGCTACTTTTCGGGGTGGTGCACCTGAGTGACATCCCCCAGGTCTGGCACATCATCTGGAACGCGACCGGGACGTTCATTGCGCTGATCATCATCAGCCTGTTGCTCGACGAGGCCGGGTTTTTCAACTGGGCGGCGCTGCACGTGGCGCGTTGGGGCAACGGCAAGGGCAGGCGGCTATTTGCGTTTATCGTGCTCCTCGGCGCGCTGGTCTCGGCGCTGTTCGCCAATGACGGCGCGGCGCTGATCCTCACGCCCATCGTCATGTCGATGCTGCTGGCGCTGCGCTTTTCGCCAGCGACTACCCTGGCTTTCGTGATGGCGGCAGGGTTCATTGCCGACACCGCGAGCCTGCCGCTGGTGGTCTCCAACCTGGTCAACATCGTGTCCGCCGACTATTTCGGCATCGGTTTCAACCGCTACGCGTCGGTGATGGTGCCGGTCAATCTGGTCAGCGTCGCTGCGACGCTGGCAGTGCTGATGCTGTTCTTTCGTCGCGACATCCCGAAGACCTTCGACGCCTCGCAACTGGCCGAGCCGTCTTCGGCGATTAAGGACCGCGCGACCTTCATGACCGGTTGGTGGGTGCTGGGGATCTTGCTGGTGGGCTGCTTCGCCCTGGAACCGCTGGGGATTCCCATCAGCGCGATCTCCGCCGTGTGCGCCGCGATCCTGCTGGGCATCGCCGCCAAAGGCCACCGCATTTCGACGCGCAAGGTACTGAAAGACGCGCCGTGGCAGATTGTTATTTTCTCGCTGGGCATGTACCTGGTGGTGTACGGCCTGCGCAATCAGGGCCTGACCGATTACCTCGCAACCTGGCTCGATCGTTTCGCTGAACATGGTTTGTGGGGGGCGGCGATGGGCACGGGCGTGCTGACGGCGCTGCTGTCTTCGGTGATGAACAACCTGCCGACGGTGCTGATCGGCCTGTTGTCCATTGATGCAAGCCACGCCCACGGCGTGCTGCAGGAAGCGATGATTTACGCCAACGTGATCGGCAGCGACCTTGGCCCGAAAATCACCCCGATCGGCAGTCTTGCCACTTTGTTGTGGCTGCATGTGCTGGCGAAGAAGGGCGTGACCATCGGCTGGGGTTATTACTTCCGCGTCGGCATCGTGCTGACCGTGCCGGTTTTGTTGATTACCCTCGCGGCGCTGGTGCTGCGACTGAGTCTGTAACGCGGCGCGCATCCGGCAGGTTCGGCCACAGGTCCGACACCAGAAACAGCCGCTCGGCCTCTTCCCAGTGGCCGTCGGCGTGGCGCATCAGGCGCACCAGCAGTTGCGCCGGCGCCAGCGGGTCGAGGGCGTCCAGCCAGTTCTGAAACTGACGCGGTGTCCAGGCCTCGTCGCAGCGCGCCGGCGCCAGCCAGGCCGGACGCGGCAGCAATTGCCAGCGGTCCTCCAGGCTGCTTTCTGCGTACCCGCTCCAGTCCTTTTGATGCAGCCACTTTCCCCGCGGATGCTCAGGGTGTGCCCCTTGAGGGGGAGGGGCAGTCTTCGGCCAGGGATAAAACAGATAACCCCCCAGCCAGAGCGACGCGCTGAAGGTTTCCACGCCCCGCGCGGCGAGTATCGTGGTGCTTTCCGGGCGCGCCGACATGGGCAGTTGATGCTCATTCAGGTGGGCGAGCTTCACATCCAGCCGGTCGACGGCGCCGGGGCCGAGCCAGTGGGCCGGCTCTTCGCCGTCCTGATCCTGCCGCCCCAGATACAGCTTTATCGCCAATTCAATGTGGTGATCGCCGTCCTTATCCCGCAGCAGCAAGTCCAGCTCGCCCAGTGTGCGACCGTCGCCCTGAATCGGCAGATTCGCCGCGAGCAACTCGACGCCGGGCGCGTGCTGGATTGCGAACTGCCAGAGCCGCTCGTAATACAGCCCCAGCCGGCGCGTCGAGCTTCTCGCCAGCCAGGCATTGAGGGCGCTGTCGTCTTGGTCCAGCTGGGTTAAAAAAGCTCCCAGCGCTTCAGGGTGTTGCACCCAGTCGCTGCCGCTGAGGGGGTGACGCTGGGGCCATTGGGTTTCAGCCAGCAGGGGAGGCGACAGGATCACCCACGCCAGGTCCCGCACGGTGGGCGTAAGAAGCTGACGGGGCAGGGCGCTCAGGGTCGGGAACAGGTTCTTCATCGGGGCAGGATAGCGGGTGATGGGCGGTTGCAGCCACCGGATCATTATCGCCGTCGGTGCCCGACACCATTTGCGTGTTTGACGTAAATCTTCCTACGGATGCAATGTTTTTGCGCCGGATTTGAGGTGATAGCACGGAGGGCAGAGCGCTTCATTTGCCGCACCCGACCCCTTCGCCCATAATCGCGTTCTTTACACGCATCAAGCCTGCGGGAGCCCCATGGAGCAATTTCGAAATATCGGCATCATTGGTCGCCTGGGCAGTACCCAGGTGGTGGAGACCGTTCGCCGACTCAAGAAATTCCTGATATCGCGGCACCTGCATGTGATCCTCGAAGACGCCATCGCCGAGGTCTTGCCGGGCCATGGTTTGCAGACGTCTTCGCGCAAGATGCTCGGTGAGGTCTGCGACATGGTCATCGTGGTCGGCGGCGACGGCAGTCTGCTCGGCGCCGCCCGTGCGCTGGCCAAGCACAATGTGCCGGTGCTGGGCATCAACCGTGGCAGCCTGGGCTTCCTCACTGACATCCGCCCCGACGAGCTGGAAGTCAAAGTCGCTGAAGTGCTCGACGGCCACTATCTGGTGGAAAACCGCTTCCTGTTGCAGGCCGAAGTGCGCCGTCACGGTGAAGCGATCGGCCAGGGCGACGCCCTCAACGACGTCGTGCTGCACCCCGGCAAATCCACCCGGATGATCGAATTCGAAATCTACATCGACGGCCAGTTCGTCTGCAGCCAGAAGGCCGACGGCCTGATCGTTGCAACGCCCACCGGCTCCACGGCCTATGCGCTGTCGGCGGGCGGCCCGATCATGCACCCCAAGCTCGACGCCATCGTCATCGTGCCGATGTACCCGCACACGCTGTCCGGCAGGCCGATTGTCGTCGATGGAAACAGTGAGCTGAAAATCGTTGTCTCAAAGGACATGACGATCTATCCACAGGTTTCCTGCGATGGCCAGAACCACTTCACCTGCGCGCCGGGTGACACCGTGACCGTGAAAAAGAAGCCGCAGAAGCTGCGCCTCATTCACCCCCTCGACCACAATTACTACGAAGTCTGCCGGACCAAACTCGGTTGGGGCAGTCGGCTTGGCGGCGGGAGCGACTGATGCTCGATCCCGCGCGTGGCTACGATCTGATCGGTGACGTGCATGGTTGTGCCCAGACCCTTGAGCACTTGCTCGACACCCTTGGTTACCGCTTTCAGGCCGGCGTCTGGCGCCACCCTGAACGCATCGCCGTGTTCCTCGGCGACATCATCGACCGCGGCCCGCGTATTCGCGAAGCGCTGCACATCGTCCGTGACATGGTCGAGGCCGGCCAGGCGTTCTGCATCATGGGCAACCATGAATTCAACGCGCTGGGCTGGAGCACGCCGGCGCCGCCCGAGAGCGGCCATGAGTGGGTGCGCGAACACACGCCGCGCCATGCCCGTCTGTTGGGCGAAACCCTGGCGCAGTTCGAGCAGCATCCCGGTGACTGGAACGACTTTCTCAAATGGTTTTACCAACTGCCGCTGTTCATCGACGCCGAGCGCTTCCGTGTCGTCCACGCCTGTTGGGATGCCAGTCTGATCGCGCCGTTGCGCAGCGTTCATGGCGACGGTCGCATCGACCAGGCCTTCGTGCAGGCGTCGGCGGAGCCGGGCAGTTTTGCCTGCGCGGTGTTTGATCGCCTGCTGCGCGGCACCGACATGCGCCTGCCCCACGGCATGACCCTGACCGGCGGCGACGGCCTGACCCGCGCCTCGTTCCGCACCAAGTTCTGGGAAGACGACCCGCAGACCTACGGCGACGTGGTGTTTCAGCCTGACGCGCTGCCGGAGCCGGTGGCGCGGCGGCCGCTGTCCCCCAGCGAGAAGAACGCGCTGCTGCGATACGGCGCCAATGAACCGCTGTTGTTCGTCGGCCACTACTGGCGCAGCGGCATTCCCGCGCCGATCCGGCCCAACCTGGCGTGCCTGGACTACAGCGCCGTGCTCTACGGCAAGCTGGTCGCCTACCGGCTGGATCAGGAAACCCAGATCGACCCGGACAAGTTCGTCTGGGTCGACGTCACCCGACCGGAGATAGGTCAATGAGTCCGGTTGCTGTTTTACGCCTGCCGCTTCAAACCGACCTGAGCGGTTTCGTCGAGTTGCTGCGACGCCTCAACGTGCCCCATCGGGTCAGCGAAGAGGCCGGCGAGCAAGTGCTGTGGGTGCCCGATGCACCGCAACTGGCCGATGACGTCCGTCAGTTGTATCAGCAATACCCTGAAGGCGACCCGACCGCGCAGTTGCCCCCGGGCCGTGAAATCGTGACCGTAAGCCGGCCCAGTCCGCTGGTGCAGGTGCGCAACAGTCCGGTGACCAGCGTGATCTTGCTGATCTGCCTGATCGTCGCCGGCGTGACTTTGCTCGGCGACAATTTTGAAGCCTTGAGCTGGTTGACCTTCAACGACTTCCGCGTCAACGGCGAGTACATCAGCTTTTTGCCGGTGGAAACGTCGCTGGGGGCGGGGCAGTGGTGGCGGGTTGTCACGCCGATGCTGATTCACTTCGGTGTGCTGCACCTGGTGATGAACGCGCTGTGGTTCTGGGAGCTGGGCCGGCGCATCGAAATGCGCCAGGGCAGTTGGCAGTTGCTCGGCCTGACCCTGGCGTTCAGCGCCTTTTCCAATTACGTCCAGTATTTCTGGAGCGGCCCGAGTCTGTTCGGTGGTCTGTCCGGCGTGCTGTATGGCCTGCTCGGTCACTGCTGGATCTTTCAATTGCTCGCCCCCAACCCCATGTATCGTTTACCACGCGGTGTTCTGGGGATGATGCTGATCTGGCTGGTGGTGTGCCTGTCCGGCGTCGTCGGTGTGCTCGGGTTTGGCGAAATCGCCAACGGCGCCCATGTCGGCGGCCTGATCATCGGTTGTGCTACAGGTCTTGTGGGCGGTGCACTGGCCCGCCGCAGACATTAAAATCGCCCGCTTAATTCTGGGAGAACCCAATGTCCTCTTTTGTCGAAATGATCGAAAACATCACCCCGGACGTCTACGAAAGCCTGAAGCTGGCGGTGGAGATCGGTAAATGGTCCGACGGCCGCAAGCTGACCCAGGAACAACGTGAGCTGTCGCTGCAGGCGCTGATTGCCTGGGAAGTGCGCAACGTTCCGGAAGACCAGCGCATCGGCTACATGGGCCCGCAAGAGTGTGCGTCGAAGTCGGCGCCGGTGCCCAATATCCTGTTCAAATCGGACTCCATTCATTGATTGAAATCGGCAGAGGCTCCGTCAACAAAATGTCCGCGCGGCTTGAGGCCTCGCGGGTGGAATACGCGTTCCGGCTGGGTGATACACAGATCCCGGTCAACCCGCTGATCGGCAAGACCGTGCGCCTTGAGTTTCTGGGTGCGATTCATTGCAGCCATTGCGGCAAGCGCACCAAAACCAGCTACAGCCAGGGTTATTGCTATCCGTGCATGCTCAAGCTGGCCCAGTGCGACCTGTGCATCATGAGCCCCGAACGCTGCCACCACGAACATGGCACCTGCCGCGATCCGGCGTGGGGCGAGCAGTTTTGCATGACCGACCACGTGGTCTATCTGGCCAATTCGTCGGGCGTCAAAGTCGGCATCACCCGTGCCACCCAGCTGCCCACCCGCTGGCTGGACCAGGGCGCCAGCCAGGCGCTGCCGATCGTGCGCTGTGCCACGCGCCAGCAATCCGGTTTCGTCGAAGACCTGTTCCGCAGTCAGGTGGCTGATCGCACCAACTGGCGCGCGTTGCTCAAGGGCGACGCACCGGCGGTTGATCTGACGGCGATTCGTCAGCAACTGTTCGAGTCCTGTGCCGAGGGGCTTGTCGCGCTGCAAATGCGCTTTGGCTTGCAGGCCATTCAAGTGATGAACGATGTCGAGCCCATCGAGATCCGATACCCGGTAGAGGCCTATCCGACCAAGATCGTCAGCTTCAACCTGGACAAGGATCCGATCGCCGAAGGTACCCTGATGGGCGTCAAAGGGCAGTACCTGATCTTCGACACCGGCGTGATCAATATTCGCAAATACACGGCGTATCAACTCGCCGTGCATCAGTAGCCCGTATTAGCAGAAGAGGGACAACCGCATGCGCACCGACCAGCCGAAAATGATTTACCTGAAGGATTATCAGGCGCCTGAGTACCTCATTGACGAGACCCACCTGACGTTCGAATTGTTCGACGACCACTCGCTGGTCCACGCGCAGTTGGTGATGCGTCGCAACCCGGACCGCGCCGCGCTGGCTCAGGGCGCGGCCTTGCCACCGCTGCAACTCGACGGCCAGCAGCTTGAGCTGCTGTCGGTGAAACTGGCGGATGTCGACCTGTCCGAGGGCGACCTGTCACAGAGCGGCTATCAGCTGACCTCCGACAGCCTGACCGTGCAGCCGACGTCCGAGACCTTCACCCTCGACACCACCGTGAAGATCCACCCGGAAACCAACACGGCCCTGGAAGGCCTGTACAAATCCAGCGGCATGTTCTGCACCCAGTGCGAGGCCGAGGGTTTCCGCAAGATCACCTATTACCTCGACCGCCCGGACGTGATGAGCACGTTCACCACGACGGTCAGCGCCAACAAGCAGGCTTTCCCGATCCTGCTGTCCAACGGCAACCTGATCGCGGCCGGCCCCTCCGATGACAGCCAGCGCCACTGGGCAACGTGGGAAGACCCGTTCAAGAAGCCGGCTTACCTGTTCGCGCTGGTGGCCGGTGACTTGTGGTGCATCGAAGACACCTTCACCACCATGAGCCAGCGCAAGGTGACGCTGCGCATCTTCGTTGAGCCGGAAAACGTCGACAAATGCCAGCACGCCATGGACAGCCTGAAGAAGTCCATGCGCTGGGACGAAGAGGTCTACGGCCGCGAATACGATCTGGACATCTTCATGATCGTCGCCGTCAACGACTTCAACATGGGCGCCATGGAGAACAAGGGCCTCAACATCTTCAACTCCAGCGCCGTGCTGGCCCGCGCCGAAACCGCCACCGACGCTGCTCACCAGCGCGTCGAAGCGATCGTGGCTCACGAATACTTCCACAACTGGACCGGCAACCGCGTGACCTGCCGCGACTGGTTCCAGCTGTCGCTGAAGGAAGGCTTCACGGTGTTCCGTGATTCCGGCTTCTCTGCGGACATGAACTCGGCCACGGTCAAGCGCATCCAGGACGTCGCCTACCTGCGCACCCACCAGTTCGCCGAAGACGCCGGCCCCATGGCCCACGCCGTGCGCCCGGACAGCTTCATCGAGATTTCCAACTTCTACACCCTGACCGTCTACGAGAAGGGCGCGGAAGTGGTCGGCATGATCCACACGCTGCTAGGCGTGGAGGGATTCCGCAAGGGCAGCGACTTGTTCTTCGAACGCCACGACGGCCAGGCCGTGACCTGCGATGACTTCGTCAAAGCCATGGAAGACGCCAATGGGGTCGACTTCACCCAGTTCAAGCGCTGGTATTCCCAGGCCGGCACGCCGCGTCTGGCGGTCAGCGAGTCTTATGACGCTGCCGCTAAAACCTACAGCCTGACCTTCCGTCAGAGCACGCCGACCACGCCGGGCCAGCCGGGCGATCAGAAACTGCCGTTCGTGATTCCGGTCGCCATGGGCCTGCTGGACGCCCAGGGTCAGGAACTCCCTCTGCGCCTGCAGGGCGAGGCCCCGGCGGTGAACACCTCCCGCGTGCTCTCGGTGATCGAAGCCGAGCAGACCTTCACCTTCATCGACATCGCCGAACAGCCGCTGCCTTCGCTGCTGCGCGGGTTCTCGGCGCCGGTGAAACTGAGCTTCCCGTACAACCGCGATCAACTGATGTTCCTGATGCAGCATGACAGCGACGGCTT
Source organism: Pseudomonas sp. HP_01 (assembly GCF_055284355.1). Taxonomy (NCBI): domain Bacteria; kingdom Pseudomonadati; phylum Pseudomonadota; class Gammaproteobacteria; order Pseudomonadales; family Pseudomonadaceae; genus Pseudomonas; species Pseudomonas sp. HP_01. Next base: position 17,474 of record NZ_JBTOPV010000047.1, read on the forward strand.
CAACCGCTGGGATGCCGGTCAGCAACTGTCCGTGCAAGTGCTGCAGGACCTTATCGGCCAGCACCAGAAAGGCGAATCGCTGGTCATGGATCAGCGTCTGATCACCGCGCTGCACACGGTGCTGACCGACGAAAGCCTGGATCAGGCCATGGTCGCGGAAATGCTCTCGCTGCCGGGCGAGGCATATCTGATCGAGATCAGCGAAGTGGCTGACGTCGATGCGATCCACGCCGCGCGCGAGTTCGCCCGTCAGCAATTGGCCGACAACCTGAGCGACGCGCTGTGGCAGCGTTACCAGACCAACCGCGAGCTGTCGAAGCAGACGCCTTATGTGGCTGCGTCCGAGCACTTCGCTCGCCGTGCGCTGCAGAACATCGCCCTGTCTTACCTGATGCAGACCGGCAAGCCGGAAGTCCTGGCCGCCGCCATCGACCAGTTCGACACCGCCGACAACATGACCGAGCGCCTGACCGCGCTGGCCGTGCTGGTCAACTCGCCGTTCGAGGCCGAGAAAGCCAAGGCGCTGGAAGTGTTCGCCGAGAATTTCAAGGACAACGCGCTGGTCATGGATCAGTGGTTCAGCGTGCAGGCCGGCAGCACCCTGCCGGGCGGGCTGGAGCGGGTGAAAGCGCTGATGCAGCACCCGGCGTTCACCATGAAGAACCCGAACAAGGTGCGTGCCTTGATCGGCGCCTTTGCCGGGCAGAACCTGATCAACTTCCATGCGGCGGATGGCTCTGGCTATCGCTTCCTGGCCGATCTGGTCATCGAGCTGAACGGCTTCAACCCGCAGATCGCCTCTCGCCAACTGGCGCCGCTGACCCGCTGGCGCAAGTACGACGGCGCGCGCCAAGCGCTGATGAAAGCGGAACTGGAGCGCATCCTCGCCTCCGGCCCGCTGTCGCCGGACGTGTATGAAGTGGTGAGCAAAAGCCTGGCGTAAATCGGGCGGATGTTAAAAAGGGCTGTCCGTTTGCACGGACAGCCCTTTTTTATGGCCGCTGATTTATGGTTTTAGCGGCTGCGGATGCTTTCTTGCACGCGATACCTTGGCAGGACTGGCTTTAGCCGGGAAGAGGCCGGTTCGTGCGCCATCCATTTTGCGGTGTAACGAATGGCGCCTTCCCGGCTGAAGCCGGTCCCACAATTCGAGACGTCCAATGATTCCGGCGAGCGGGGGATCAGGCGTTGAAACCGATAATCGCCTTGGTCTCCAGATACTCTTCGAACCCCTGCACGCCGTACTCGCGGCCATTGCCCGAGCGCTTGTAGCCGCCAAAGGGTGCCATGGGGTCCCACGCCGGATGGTTCAGGTGCACTTGTCCGGCACGGATGCGCGAGGCGACGGCGCGGCCCAGTTCCAGGTCCTGCGCCTGCACGTGGGCGCCCAGGCCATAGACCGTGTCGTTGGCGATGGCCACGGCTTCGTCGATGGAGTCATAGGCCAGGATGCACAGCACCGGGCCGAAGATTTCCTCCTGGGCGATGCGCATCGCTGAGTCAACTTCGGAGAACACCGTTGGCTTGGTGTAATAACCTTTTTCAAACCCTGGCACGCGGCCCAGTCCGCCGCACAGCAGTTTCGCGCCTTCGCTGATGCCGGCGTGGATCATCGCCTGGACACGGCTGAACTGGGCTTCGTTGGCAATCGGCCCGAGTTGGGTTTCAGGGGACTGCGGATCACCGACGATCAACGCGTTGGCAGTTTCGGCGGCCAGTGCTTCGACTTCGGCGAGGCGGGCGCGGGGCACGATCATGCGGGTCGGTGCGCTGCACGACTGGCCGACGTTGCGCAAGGCCGACATCACCCCCAAGGGCACGACTTTGGCGAAGTCGGCGTCAGGCAGCATGACGTTCGGCGACTTGCCGCCCAGTTCCTGGGTCACGCGTTTTACCGTCACTGCGGCCGCTTGCGCGACGAGGGCTCCGGCACGGTTCGAGCCGGTGATGGAGATCATGTCGATATCAGGGTGCGCGGCGATGGCAGCGCCGACGTCCGCGCCGCTGCCGTTGACCAGATTGAACACGCCGGGGGGTAGGCCGGCGTCGTGGACCAGTTGGGCGAACAGCAGGGCGCTTAACGGGGACAGCTCGCTGGGTTTCAACACCACGGTGCAACCGGCGGCGAGGGCCGGCGCGACTTTGGCGGTGATCTGGTACAGCGGCCAGTTCCATGGGGTGATCAGACCGCAAACGCCGATGGCTTCCCGCTCGATGGCGGTGCTGCCTTCAACGGTTCTAAACGGGTAAGTGGACAGCAGATCCCGGGCGACCCGCACGTGTTCGGCGGCCAGCGGCACCTGCATGGCGCGGGAGAAACTGATGGCCGCGCCCATTTCCAGGGACAGGACCTGGGCGAGCGTTTCTTTGCGTTCAAGGATTAGCGCGTGGATGTTACCCAGGATCGCTGCACGTTCTTTGACCGGCGTTGCCGACCAGCCAGGGAAGGCTGCGCGCGCTGCTGCGACGGCCCGATCAACGTCCTCGGCCGAACCCCGCGCGACCTCGGCGACCACCTCTTCAGTGGCCGGATTGACCACGGGCAAGCTGGCGGGGACCTTTGGGGATATCCACTCGCCGTTGATGTAGAAAGCTCCGGCGTTTTGCAGCTCGATGCCGTGGGTGTTTGAAGAGTGTGAGGTCATCCAGCTAGCTCCCTGGAGCGGTGATAAGTGCTGTGAACAGCGAGTCCTGACGTCTCGATACGCTAACAAACCGGCCCAGGCAAAAGATGCCGTTGTTGCGACCTGCAAGGGAGAATCTGCTGAATCCGCCGGTGTTACCGCTGACGCCTTCCCGGCTAAAGCCGGTCCTACAAAGTCGTGCGCTGCCCGAGTGGCGGTGTACGGGCTTTTGATTTCAGTGGGACCGGCTTCAGCCGGGAAGAGGCCAGTATGAGCGCCATCAATTTTGCGGTGTGGCATCCGATGCCTTCCCGGCTAAAGCCGGTCCTACAAGGTATTGCGTGCGCTGCCTGATTGGCGGGATGCATGCGGTCTGTTTTTGTAGGACTGGCTTTAGCCGGGAAGAGGCCAGTGTGAGCGCCATCAATTTGCGGTGTGACGCGTGACGCTTTCCCGGCTGAAGCCGGTCCTACTAAAGGCAGCGCGCGCTGCATCAGTGGGCTGTGCACGCGCTTTTGATTTCAGTGGGACTGGCTTCAGCCGGGAAGAGGCCTGTGTGGGCACCATCGATTTCGCGGTGTGACGCCTGACGTCTTCCCGGCTAAAGCCGGTCCTACAAGGTATTGCGTGCGCTGCCTGATTGGCGGGATGCACGCGGTCTGTTTTTGTAGGACTGGCTTTAGCCGGGAAGAGGCCAGTGTGAGCACCATCAAATTTGCGGTGTTGCGCCTGACGCCTTCCCGGCTAAAGCCGGTCCCACAAAGTCGTGCGCTGCCTGAGTGGCGGTGTGCACGCGGTCTGTTTTTGTAGGACTGGCTTCAGCCGGGAAGAGGCCAGTATGAGCACCATCAATTTCGCGGCGTGACGCCTCACGCTTTCCCGGCTAAAGCCGGTCCTACAAGGGATTGCGTACGCTGCCTGATTGGCGGGATGCATGCGGTCTGTTTTTGTAGGACTGGCTTTAGCCGGGAAGAGGCCTGTGTGGGCACCATCGATTTCGCGGCGTGGCGCCTGACGCCTTCCCGGCTAAAGCCGGTCCTACAAGGTATTGCGTGCGCTGCCTCATTGGCGGGATGCATGCGGTCTGTTTTTGTAGGACTGGCTTTAGCCGGGAAGAGGCCCGTGTGAGCGCCATCAATTTTGCGGCGTGGCGCCTGACGCCTTCCCGGCTAAAGCCGGTCCTACAAGGGATTGCGTACGCTGCCTGATTGGCGGGATGCACGCGGTCTGTTTTTGTAGGACTGGCTTTAGCCGGGAAGAGGCCAGTGTGAG
>NZ_JBTOPV010000048.1:0-20819 GCF_055284355.1 Pseudomonas sp. HP_01
CTCGCGGGCGCCCGCCCCGGGCGCCCCCCCGCCCCCCCCCCCCCCCCCTCGCCCCCCCCCCCCCCCCCCCCCCCCCCCCCCCCCCCCCCCCCCCCCCCCCCGCTCCTACACAGGTTCTGCGCCAAATGAGCGGTCTGGACTCCCATAACCTACGCGCAAAAAAACAGGCGCCGAAGCGCCTGAAGAAGAGTACGGGAGACTCTGCGAAATCAGAAAATCTGGGTGAACAGCCAGTACAAACTGCCCGACAACAGGATCGCGGCAGGCAGGGTCAGTACCCATGCCATCGCCAAGTTGCGCAGGGTGCGCATCTGCAAGCCGGAGCCGTTGGCGACCATGGCGCCGGCCACCCCGGAAGACAGAACGTGGGTGGTGGAAACCGGAAGTCCATACATGTCCGCCGCGCCAATGGTCAGCATCGCGACGACCTCGGCCGATGCGCCCTGGGCGTAGGTCAGGTGGGTTTTGCCGATCTTCTCACCGACGGTGATCACGATCCGTTTCCAGCCCACCATGGTGCCCAGGCCCAGTGCAATGGCCACGGCTACCTTGACCCACAGCGGGATGAAGCGTGTGGCGGTATCGATCTGCTGTTTGAAGGTGTCGACCTTGGCCTGGGTGTCCGCGTCGAAGTTGCCGACCTTGTTCTTGTCCATCAAGCGGATGGCTTCGGAGGTCAGGTACATGTCGTTCCGCACGTTGGCGGTGGCCTCGGCGGGCACCTTGGCCAGCGAGCCGTAACTGGCGACCTGATCGCCGATCTTGCCGGCCATCACCGCCAGCGCCGGCACAAGCTCCGGTGTCGCCTGCTTCTCGCGGATGTAGACCGACAGCGTCTGACGCGAATCGGCCGGCGCGGGCAGCGGCGACGCTTTGCTCAGGGCCTGTTGCGTGACTTGGGCGACCGCCGCGAACTGCACCGACTGATCGGCGGGCATGGCGCGGTTCAGCGCGTAGGCCATCGGCAGCGTACCCACCAGAATCAGCATGATCAGGCCCATGCCTTTCTGGCCGTCGTTCGAACCGTGGGCAAACGACACGCCGGTGCAGGTCAGGATCAACAGACCGCGAATCCAGATCGGCGGCGGCTTGTTGCCTTCCGGCGCTTTGTACAGCGCGCGGTTCTTCACGAACATGCGCAGCGCCATCAGCAGCAGCGCGGCGCAGGTGAAGCCCACAAGCGGCGAGAGCAGCAGCGAATAACCGACTTTAGTCGCCTGGGACCAGTCGACACCGCTGGTGCCGTCGCGGCCGTGCATCAATGCGTTGGCGATACCGACGCCGATGATCGAGCCGATCAGCGTGTGGGAAGACGAGGCCGGCAGACCCAGCCACCAGGTGCCGAGGTTCCACAGGATCGCCGCGATCAGCAGGGCGAAGATCATCGCGTAGCCCGCTGACGAGCCGACTTGCAGGATCAGCTCGACCGGCAGCAGCGCAATGATGCCGAAGGCCACGGCACCGCTGGAAAACAGCACGCCCAGGAAGTTGAACGTTCCCGACCAGACCACGGCGAAGTTGGGCGGCAGGGAGTGGGTGTAAATGACCGTCGCGACGGCGTTGGCAGTGTCGTGGAAACCGTTGACGAACTCAAAGCCCAGCGCAATGACCAACGCGACGCCGAGCAGAATGAACGGGGTCCAGGTCAGGACCACAGTGCCCAGGTCATCCATGTCCTGCTTCAAGCTGTAACCGGTGTAAAACAGGCCCAATACCAGCACGACGAAGAAAATCACCATCGTCATCACGCCAGGCTTGCGGCCGAATTGAGCACTCAGTCCGGGCCCCTGTTGCAGAGGGCGTTGAGCCAGTGATGGGGTTGCCATGGGTCGCGATCCTGTTGAGGGGGGATGGCAGACATGATCATTTCAAAATGTGACAAACAGACGACGCGCCCCCGTTTTGCCCGAATCCCTTCATTCAAAGCGAACCGCGACTGCGTCTTTCTGTTCGCCAATTGGCAGGCTGCGCAGGTCACGGACAGGGTTGAAGTGAATGTCATTGAATTCGCTATTGAGGTCATCGCGAAACGATATAACCGCCTGTCCCGGATGAAGGCTAGCCAATTGTTTTTGTTGAGGGATGCACTAGCGTGAAGACAGAGGCAATTGCCTCTCTAATCATTGCAAAGGAACGCAATAATGGACGCGAACAAAGTTGATCAAGCAACTATCGATAAGCCTTATGTAGTAGGTAAAAATCCGCTAGACAAAATTTCAGCCACTGAAAAATTCAAGGTCGAAGTCTTGACGAACCAGATCCACATTGGGGGTGTTGTACTGTGCCTGATGCGAGAAAACGGCACAGTCGCTAGCTCCGATCCGGTGTACACCCCTGGAAACTGGGCCGGTGAGCGTCCAGTGCGAATCACGTCTCAAGACGTCACCTTGATACCAGGCCTTGTTTCTGGTGAGGTGCTCACTGCGCGTTTTATCTACGCTGAGTACGCCAAGGACGGAGTCGATCAACACGCCGGTACGAAAAGTGCGACTGTGAAGAGTGCGGGTCAGAAGAAATTTGAGGCGGAAATAGAAGACTTTCGCAAAACGGGTAACATCAGCGCCTTTCGTTCATCGTTCAGGTTCGAGGGTGAGAGTTATACCGTGGCGTAGAGGGATCGTTGAACACTCTGTCCTATTGGCTGAGTGAGCAATAACGATTGTTAGTGTGCTGGCGGCCCGGACCCACTTCTCATGTTGGGGCGGGTCGTCAGATTTATGATTAACGGTGTTTAATACTCCCGACTTTTTCGAAATGCCCAACGTCCGGCGATAAACGTAAAGGTCGCCACTAGCGCGACCAACACCCAGAACCCGTGGGGATCGCTGGCCAGTGGAATTCCCCCGACATTCATCCCGAAAAAACCAGCCACGATATTGATGGGCAGCGCCAGCACCGTAACCACCGTCAAAGTGAACAGCGTGCGGCTGCTTTGTTCGTTGAGGTTGGCGGCGATTTCTTCCTGCAGCAGTTTGATCCGTTCGCCGAGGGCCGTGAGGTCGCTGATCACCAGCGCCGACTCTTCGGTGGATTGCCGCAGTTCTTGCAAGTCGTCTTCCAGCAGCCATTGCGGCGGCCGGTGCAGCAGGCGCATCAGCGAGCCGGGCTCCAGGGCCAACAGCCGTTGCAAACGCACCAACACCCGACGCATGGCGCCCAGTTCCGTGCGGTTATTACTCAGGCGTTGGGAGAGGAGCTGGTCTTCGATTTTGTCGACGCTGAGGCTGGTCTTGCGCATGAACTGGCTCAGCACGTCGCTCTGGTCGCGCAGCAGGTGGGCAAGCAGTTCGAGGGGGGAGCGGAAGGTTTCGCCCTGTTTCACTGAAGAGCGCAGCCGGTCCACCGAGCGCAACGGCTGATGGCGCGCGGAGATCATCAGGTTGCTGCGCACGCAGACCCACAACGTGGCGATGTCGGTGGAGACGCGGTTGAAGTCGAAAACCACGTCGTTGACCACCGCGAGCAGGGCGGAGTCGACGTGTTCGATGCGTGTGGAGCGTGAACCTTCGTGCAGCGCTTCGAGAAACTCGTCGGGCAGGTCGAGGTTGGTTTTCAGCCAGCGTTCGCAACTGGCGTGGGTCAGGTTCAGGTGCAGCCAGACAAACTCGTCCGGCGCGGTTGGCTGGCGCAGGCATTCCAGCGCGGCCGCCGAATCCAGCTCGCGGCCAGGCTCGTCGGGACGAAAACGGTAGCCGTACAGCAAGCCAAACAGATCGGAATCCAGATGGTGGGCGATGCGTTGATTCATGAAGGCTCGCAGACGGAAAGTGCCCCGCAGGGCACGAGATCGAAAGCGGCATCATCGCAAGGGGTTTTGACAGTTTTGTGACGATTTGTATCAGATGATTACGATTTGATCGCGGTCATTGTAGGCGCCTGCTTGCCCCTCGATCGGCGACGAAGTCGTCGTCAACCCAGACGCCGCACTGTGTGAAGCAGGCACAGTTACAGCCATTTACGACGGGTTTCCCGCCGATCGCGGGACAAGCCACGCTCCTACAGGTGACAGCTAGACCATGGACAACCGCGTCTTGCGCAGTGGCGCCGGCCATGAGGAATCAATCAGCAGCTCATCCTCAATCGACAATTCGATATCAACCGCCGCGGCGTTCAATTCCAGGTGATGGGGCGTGACGGCCTTGGGAATGGCGATCACGCCGTCCTGCCGCAGCACCCACGCCAGGCTGATCTGCGCCGGGGTGGCGTCGTGGCGTTCGGCGACTTCAAGAATGGCAGGGTTCATCAGCAGATTGCCCGCCTGGCCAATCGGGCAGTACGCCATCAGCGGCATCCGCGCGGTTTGCATCCAGGGCAGCAGGTCGTATTCGATGCCGCGTTCTTCAGGGTTGTACAGCACCTGGTTAGTGGCACACCCGCCGCCGAGGCCTAGCGCGTCGAGCTCCAGCAGGTCGGACACGTCGAAATTCGACACGCCCCAGCGGCCGATTTTGCCCGCTTCACGCAGGCGCTCGAAAGCCTCGACGGTTTCATCCAGGGGGTATTGACCGGGCCAGTGCAGCAAATACAGATCGATGTAGTCGGTGTTCATGCGTTTGAGGCTGCGCTCGCACGCCGCCGGAATGCCTGCGCGGCTGGCGTTGTGCGGGTAGACCTTGCTCACCAGCACGACCTCGTCGCGGCGCCCGGCAATGGCCTGGCCGACGACTTTTTCGGCGCCGCCTTCACCGTACATCTCGGCGGTGTCGATCAGCGTCAGGCCCAGGTCGATGCCCAGTTGCAGCGCCGAGACTTCCGCCTCGAACTGATGGCGGTCCTCACCCATGTGCCAGGTGCCCTGACCGATAACGGGGACGGTTTTGTCTGCCAGTTCAAGCGTGCGCATCGGGGGTGCCTCCGGGCGTATAGGACTCAATGATTAAGAATCAGGCAGTACCGGCTGGCAGGGGTTCAATCTCAAGCGAATTCGCGGTCTGTTAGTGGAATGCGTACCCATTGCAGGACCGGCTTCAGCCGGGAAGAGGCCCGATTGAGCGACATCAATTTTGCGGTGTGGCGACCGACGCCTTCCCGGCTAAAGCCGGTCCTACAACGAACGCGGTCTGTTAGTGGAATGCGTACCCATTGTAGGACCGGCTTCAGCCGGGAAGAGGCCCGATTGAGCGACATCAATTTTGCGGTGTGGCGACCGACGCCTTCCCGGCTAAAGCCGGTCCTACAACGAACGCGGTCAGTCAGTGGGACTGCGTACCCATTGTAGGACCGGCTTCAGCCGGGAAGAGGCCTGTGTGAGCACCATCCATTTCGCGGCGTGACGCCTGGCGCTTTCCCGGCTAAAGCCGGTCCTACAACGAACGCGGTCAGTCAGTGGGACTGCGTACCCATTGTAGGACCGGCTTCAGCCGGGAAGAGGCCCGATTGAGCGACATCAATTTTGCGGCGTGACGCCTGGCGCTTTCCCGGCTAAAGCCGGTCCCACAAAGAGTGCGCGCCAACCCGCGAGAACTTACTTATGCCCGTTCTCCCAACCCCCGCCCAGCGCCAGGAACAGGTCAATCTGCCCCATTGCCACCTGGGTGTTCGCCGCCGCCAGTTGCGCGGTGATGTCGGTGTAGGTGCGGGTGGCTTGCAGGTCGGCGAGGAAGGATTCGCGGCCGGCGAGGAAGAACCGGTGGGTCTGGTCCGCCGCCTGGCGCGCCGACTCTTCGGTTTCTACCAGCGCATCGCGGCGTTCCAGCAGCGCGGTGTATTGCGACAGGCCGGTCTGGGCTTCGCGGATGGCATTCAGCACCACGCCATCAAAACGCGCCAGCGCTACCTGGTTTGACGCTTCGGCGATGTGAATCCGCGCCCGTGCGCCATTGGACGGGATGGTCCAATTGATCACACCGCCAAAGCCCCAGCGGTTGGTCGACGGATCGCCCAGTTCATCGAGAATCCCCACGGTACCCACCGTCGCGCCGATGCTGATGTCCGGATACAACTCGCCGGTCGCCACACCAATGGCCGCCGTCGACATGGCCAGCCGGCGCTCCGCCTGACGCACATCGGGACGACGCTTAAGCAGCGCGGCGCCATCGCCCACCGGCATGACTTGGGCGATGTGCGGCAGCTCGGCGCATTCCGCCACCCCTTTGGGCAGTTGGTTCAGCGGACGGGCGAGCAGCATCGACAGGCGATACAGCGCCGACTTCTGCGCCGCTTCGTAACGCGGCAACTCGGCACGCAGCGAGCGGAATTGGGTCTGCGAGCGCGTGACCTGGGTTTCGTCACCACGGCCGGCATCGCGCAGGCGCTGGGTCAGGCTCAGACCCTGTTTCTGAAGGTCCAGGGAGTGCAGGGCAATGTTGCGTTCTTCATTGGCGGCGCACACCCGGGTGTACGCGCGCACCACGTCGGCCACCAGCGTGATGCGCGCCGTGTCGGCAGCCGCCTGGGTTGCGTCGGCGTTGGCCTGGGCCGCTTCGATGCCGCGCTGCAGCACGCCGAACAGGTCGAACTGATACGAGGTGGTCAGACCGACGTCACCGACATTCGCCACCGGCACTTTCTCCGGCAGCAGATAGGCCTGCCCGGCTTCCTGCAAGCGCTGCGCTCCGGCCTTGGCCGTACCGCTCCAGCCGCCCGCCGCATCGGCCTCGCTCATCTGAAAACGCGCCCGTTGCAGGTTCGCCGCCGCGACGCGCAAATCGGTGCTCGACACCAGCGCCTGACCCACCAGCGCGTCGAGTTTCGGATCGTGATACAGCCGCCACCAGTCAGCCGGCACCGGCGCCGACACCACATTTTTCGATGAGCCGGCCAGCTCGCCCTGCAGATCGGGTCGATTGACCGCGGCTTGATCAGGCAACGTGTAATCCGGGCCGACCACGGTGCAAGCCGACAGCAGCAAGCCCATGCCCACGGTCAGCAGGCGTGCGCGGTGTTTCATTTCGGCGCTCCAGGCTGGATGGGTTGGTCATTTCCCTGAGCAGCTGTGGGGGCGTCATCGATGATCGACACCGTCGCCGTACGCCCGGCAATCATGCGGAAGTCCGCCGGCACGTCATCAAACGCAATGCGCACCGGAATCCGCTGGGCCAGTCGCACCCAGCTGAACGCCGGGTTGACGTTGGGCAGCAAGTTCGAGCCGCTGCTGCGGTCGCGGTCTTCGATGGCGGCGACGATGCTCACCACATGACCATGCAGGCGCGCGTTGTCGCCGATCACGCGGATGTCCACGCCGGAGCCGATGTGAATCCCGTCCAGCTTGGTTTCTTCAAAGTAGCCGTCGATGTGGAACGAGTTGCTGTCCACCACCGACAGCACCGGACGTCCGGCGCTGACGAATTCGCGGTCGCGGGGCGCGCGGTCGTTGAGGTAGCCGTCCACCGGGCTGCGGATCACCGAGCGGTCCAGGTTCAGTTGCGCCGAATCGACGGCCACCTGCGCTTCGTTCAGGGCCGACAGCGCGCGGGCTTCCCTGGACTGGCTTTCTTCCAGCTGCTCGCGGGCGACCAGATTGCCGAGGCTGCGGTTGCGACGGTTCTCGCGCTGGGCCTGTTCCCAGGTTTCCTTGCGCTCGGCAACTGTCGCCTGGGCCTGGCGCAAAGCGAGACGGAAGCGGTCCTGGTCGATGGTGAACAGCAACTGGCCTTTCTTGACCGGTTGGTTGTCGCTCACCGCGACTTTCTCGATCAGGCCCGAAACGTCCGGAGCGATCTGGATCACGTCGGCGCGGATGTGCCCGTCGCGGGTCCAGGGCGCGTACATGTAATACATCACCATGCGCCAGACGACGATCGCGGCAAGGGTGACAACCAGCAGGGTCAGGACCACGCGGCCCAGCGTCAGTAGAGGTTTTTTCATTTCATCAGGTATCGACTTAGGGTATCCACGACGCCGAGCAGCAGAGCGTATAGACCGACGTTGAACAAAGCCCGGTGCCAGACCAGGCGGTAGAAGCGGGCGCGCGTCAACACGGCGTGCACCACCAGAAAAATCAGGTAAGCGATGCCCATCAGCACCAGAAAGGTCGGCAGGAAAATCCCGCTGATGTCCACATCACCGATCATAAGGGCGCTCCATCGATGCCATAGGGCGGTTGTTCTTCCTGCTCGGCGAGCACATCGACGATCTCCACGCCCGGCAGCAGCGCCAGGCGCAAGCCACTCAGGGCGTGCAGCAGATTCATCCGCGCGTCGTCGTCGCCTTCGCCGTTGAAGGTCAGCGCGCGGCGGGCGCGGTCCATGGTCATCAACAGACCTTTGGGTGCAGGCAAACGCTCGCGGGCTTTCAGGCAGTCCCGAAAGTGCGCGCCGACTTCGGTCGCCACCTGGCGCAGCAACTGACGCGGCGCCGGGTCGACCCGCGGCATGTACGCCAGCAAATCCAGCATGTTCAGGGCGACCCGCGCTTCGCGCAGTGCACTGGTGGAATCCTGCGCGGTGATCGCCAGGCGCGGCAGGTGCTGCATCAGCCGGTCAAGCATGCGTACACCCATGTGCCGGTGATCGGCCAGGGTGGCGTCTTCGCTGAGGGAGACGATGTCGCGCCAGCTGAAGCGGGTCAGACGCCTGGCGGCCACTTCAGTGCCGAACGGCCTGACGATCAGCGTCCAGACGAAGGCGAATGCCAGACCCGCAGGGCCAGCCAGGTTGGAATTGACGAAGTTGACGAAGTCGGCGTCGTAGGCGCTCTGGATGCTGATGAAAGATGAGGTGTTGACGATGGTCAGCAGCGTGCCGAGGTAGAACTTCGGCTGCACGGTCAGGGTGCCGACGCAAATGAACGGCACCGAAAACGCCAGCACCAGCATCGGGAAGTCGTGCAGGTTGGGCAGCACCACGAACAGGTAGAGGCTGGCGAAGATCACCGACATCATGGTCCAGAAGAAGAAGCGGTAGATCTGCGGCGCAGGGTCGTCCATCGCGGCAAAGAAGCTGCACGACACCGCCGCCAGCGCCACCGCGCTCGCGCCGTCCTGCCAGCCGAGCAAGATCCACAGCACCGACGCGACGATGATCGCGCTGACCGAGGTCGCCACCGAATACAGCATCATGCCGCGATCGAGAAACGGCGACAGCCGGCCCAGCCGCCAGTGGCGATACACTGCGCGCCACGCGGAGTGGTCATCGGTCTCGATGGCGTGCTGCAGGCTGCGGCAGTCCTGCCACAGGTCAATCCACTCGCGCAGGCGATACAGCGCGTTCGACAGCAGCAGGTGCCGGCGATCGTCGATCTGCGCAGGGGTGGGTTGCAGGCGGTCGAGTTCGGCGTGCAAGGCTTTCCAATACGCGATCGGTGCACCTTCGGCGGTCTGCTCGACCCAGTCGCGGCACTCGATCAGCAGCGGGGCGAGGTCGGCGACGTGCTCAGGCGAACGCCGCTCCAGCGCCCAAAGGGCATCGTCCAGGGCATCGATGACCGGCAGCAGGTGAATCATCCGTCCGCGCAGTTCCTTGGCGTTGCGCACCGTCTGGCGATGGGCGCCTTCGTGGGGCAACTGGCCGATCATCAGCTCCAGGCTATTGAACGTGCCGACCATGGCCGTGCGCAGACCGCCGACCGCTTCCGGCGTGGCGCTGCGGGACAGAAACAGGTCGCTGTAGGTCGACGCGTCCTTGAACCACTTGCCCGTGGCATCGACCAGTACCGGCGCCAGCCGACGCGGCCAGAACATCGCGCCGACCACGGCGGCGCAGACGATGCCGAGGAAGATCTCCTCGGTGCGCGAGACGGCGATGTCGAACACCGCCTGCGGGTTGTCGACCACCGGGAAGGAAATCAGCGGCATGGTGTAGCCCGCCAGCATCAACGCGTAGCTGTTGGCGGTGCGCAAATGCAGGGACAGGAAGAGCAGGGTACCGGTCCACAGCGCGATGACCACCGCCAGCAAAAAAGGCGTCTGCACGAACATCGGCACCAGCACCACCGAAGCGGCGGCGCCGAGCAGCGTGCCGGCGGCGCGGTACAGCGCCTTGGAACTGGTCGGCGCCACGAACGGGCTGGAGACGATGTAGACCGTCGCCATCGCCCAGTAAGGGCGGGGCAGTTCCATCATCAGCGCGATGTACAGCGCCAGCATCGATGCCGCGAAGGTGCGCACGCCGTAGAACCAGTCGCGGCCCGGCGGTACACCGTCGAAAAAGCCTTTGAACCTGGCGCTCAAGATGACGACTCCGGCGCCGTCGGCGTGGCCTGGGCGATGGCGTTGAACACGCGCAGCGTTGCTTCCAGGTCGGCGGGGTCGACGTGGCTGAAGATGTCGCGGCGCAGGCGGATCAGCTCTCCCTCGATGGCGTTGGCTAAAGCGCGGCCCTCATCGGTCAGGCTCAACGCCTTGGCGCGGCGGTCGGTGGGGTCTTCGGTGCGTTGCACCAGTCCGGCTTTGCACAGTTGATCGAGCAGGCGCACCAGTGACGGGCTTTCCAGCCCGCAGGCCTGGGCCACCGTGACCTGACGCACGCCTTCACCCAGGCGCGCGATCATCAGCAACGGGCCGGCGCAGGCTTCGCTGACGCCCACATTGATCAGTGTGGTCTGGCAGACGCGACGCCACTGCCGGGAGGCCGCTACGACGCCGCCGGTAACGCGCATTTGCAGGGTGTCAGGGTTCATGAAGAGGCCATTGAAACGGTATGGGAGGTTGGTTAGGACCTGAATGATTAGGCGCTGCATTATTAGGTTGCTAACTAATAATATCTTGTAACACTGTGGGGCCGTCAAATGGAATCTACCGTGGGGGGCCGAGCGGATTGTCGCAGGAGGCTTTTTGCAAGTATCCAGCAGCAGAGTAAGGGAGGCGCCAGATGCCTCTGAGCGCATAGCAGGAACGAGCAGGACGAAGGAGCAGCCTTTTTCCCATACCGTCTGTCGGCTGAGCCCTCGCTGGCTGAACTAATTTTCTGGGCGTCGTCTAAGCGCCTCTCCAAAAAAATGGCGCCAAATTATTAGCCTTCCTCCCCGGTTTCCGCTGGTTGGGCAAAACATGAGGTCAATGGGCCACTTCGGCTCGGTAGTGGCACTGTGCCGTCTTTGGGCGCTGCTTGCGGGGGTTTGGCGGTTTCTTGACTCCGGGGCCCACTAAAGATCAAACGGTTCAGCCGATAGCAAAGATGACGGGAACGGCAGTGACAGGCCTGTTCCAGACACCTTATTTGCTGTGCGCCTCGCGCACCATGAGTGCACCCATGATTGATCTCGCCATCTGGAATCTTTCTATACCGGTCGGTATCGCAGCCGCCACCATCGACACGCCAAAACTCGTCGGCGGTTACCAGGATGGTTACTTCCGTTCAGGGGACACTTTGTTCTTCTGGGCGCCGGTTACAGGGTCAAGGACTGACAATGCCAAATTTCCCCGCACCGAACTGCGTGAAACCTACGCCAACGGTGCGGTTCACAACTGGACTTACTCTGACGCGGACAACTTCCTGCGTGCGGCGCTGACCGTGGACCAAGTGCCTTCTTCGGGCAAAATTGTCATCGGTCAGATCCACGCCTATGGCAGTACCGAGCCGCTGCTCAAGCTCGAATACCAGTACAAGGAAAAAACCAAGACCGGCAACCTCGTGGTGAAGTACCGCTCGACGCCGACTTCCGAGCCCGAAGTCATTCAAGTGGCAACCGGCGTGCTGCTCAAGCAACGCTTCACGTACACCATCCACCTGACCCAGGCCGGCAACCTGACCGTCAATGCCTACGACATGCAGTGGGGCGCCAAGCTCGACCTGTCCTGGAAGGGCAAGCCGCTGTATTTCAAGGCGGGCGTGTACACCCAGGACAACGCCGGCTATGCCACCGAAGGCGGGGCGGCGACGTTCTACAAACTGCAGGCGACCCACGACAAGAAGGCCTGAGGTTTTCGGTGCGGATGCGGGAGTGAGCAGTTAGCGGCACAGCCCGGAATATTGGCCGACACAAAACCCGTGTAGGAGCGCGCTTGCCCGCGAAGGCGATATGCCTGTGCCATCAGTGATGCCTGACCCACTGCTTTCGCGGGCAAGCGCGCTCCTACAGGCGCCTCGGCCTGGCAATGGATTTACGGGTAGCGAAGATTCAAATCTGCTGCAGCCGGCCTGCGGGCTGGCGTGGAAACACCAGCCCGAAACAGATCCGCCCCGGCGTCGGTTGGTTGACCGCCGCTTCGCCGCCATGCAGCTGCATGATCGCGGCGACGATCGCCAGGCCCAGTCCATTGGAATCGGAGCTCTGGTGACGTGAGGCGTCGCCGCGATAGAAGCGGTCGAACAGTTTGCCCAGGGTCGCGTCGTCCAGTGTCGGGCCTTGGTTCTCCACTTCGATGCGGCAGCGCTGGCCGCTCTCGATCACACGAATCTTGATCTCACTGCCTTCATCGGCGTAGCGAATCGCGTTCGCCACCAGGTTGCTCAGCGCCCTGCGCAGCAACAGCGGATCAGCCTCGATCCGCGCGTCGCCTTCGGTGTGCAGGGCGATGTCACGCTCTTCCGCCAGCCCTTCGAAATAGCCCGCAACCCGCTGCATCTCGTCCGCCAGATTCAGCGTCTGGCGATTGAGCGCTGCCTGGGCTTCATCGGCCCGCGCGAGGAACAGGATGCTTTCGACCATCCGCGAGATGCGTTCCAACTCCTCCAGATTCGAGGCCAGCAACGCCTGATATTCATCTTCCGTACGCGGTTGTCGCAACGCCACCTGACAATGCCCCATCAACGAACCCACCGGTGTGCGGATTTCATGGGCCAGGTCGGCGGAAAACTGCGTCAGTCGCTGATAACCATCGGCAAGCCGGTCGAGCATCGCGTTGTAGGCCTCGCCCAGCTGCTGCAATTCCACCGGGGTGTCGCGGTTGTCCATGCGGCTGTCCAGTTGCGCCGGAGTGATGGCCGCGGCATGGCTGGCCATCCTGCGCAAGGGGCGCAGACCCCGGCGCAGCAACACATAACCGAGCAGCGCCGTGACCACGAATGCCAGTGACACGGCGAGCAGGATGCGATTGCGGAAACCCGCGAGGGTCGCCATCTCCTTGACCGCGATGTGCGCCGCTGTCAGGTGCACAACCTTGCCGCCGGACACCGCCTCGACCGTCGCCGCGCGCATCGGCACCCCTGAATCCAGCATGCCGCTGCGCATGTCGGCCACGCTCAGCGGCATGTTGGCCGGTACCACCGGCATCGTCGGCAACGGCGCGTGCAGCGGGTTGACCATGATCACCGCAGGCTTGCCCGGCTCGGCGATGATGAAAATATCGTCCTCGCTGTCGAGCATGTTCTCGAACAGTTGTGGGCTGCTTTGCAGCGTGGTCAGCGTCAGGTCGTATTGCAGCAGTTTGCGAAAGTGATCCAGCCGCGCCAGCACCGCATGGTCGCTGCGAGTCATCACCGCGCCTTTCATAGTCTCGTAGAGATACATGCCGGCGCCCGCGACGGCGAGCATGGCCACCACCGAAAACGCCAGGGTCGCGCGCAGGGTCAGGGATGGCTGGCGTCGGGCTCGCATGGCCGCACCTCGCAGACGTAACCGATGCCGCGCACGGTGTGGATGAGTTTGCTCGGGTAGGGCGTGTCGACCTTGCTGCGCAGGCGCTTGATGGCCACGTCGACAACGTTGGTGTCGCTGTCGAAATTCATGTCCCAGACTTCCGAGGCGATCTGCGCCCTCGACAGCACGTCGCCCTCGCGGCGCAGAAACAGATGCAGCAGCGCGAATTCCTTGTTGGTCAGGGTGATGACCTGTTGCTGGCGCGTGACGCGCCGACGCAGCAGGTCCAGTTCCAGGTCGGCCAGATGGAAATGATCGGCCTCGCGCACCACCCCGCGACGCAGGATGGTGCGGATGCGCAGGAGCAGTTCGGTGAACGAGAACGGCTTGACCAGGTAATCGTCGGCGCCCAGTTCGAGGCCGCGGATGCGATCCTGTAACTGATCGCGGGCGGTGAGAAACAGCACCGGCACATCCTGTTTCGCCCGCAGGATTTCGATGATCTGCCAGCCGTCGATGCCCGGCAGCATGACGTCGAGCACCAGCAAATCGTAGCTGTGCTCAAGGGCCATGTGCAGGCCGTCGGTGCCGTGCTGGGTCCAGTCGACTTTGTAACCGGACTCGGTCAGGCCCTTTTTGAGGTACTCGCCGGTCTTGGTGTCGTCTTCGATAAGCAGAATGTGCATCGTCGGTCAGGCTCGCTTCACGTCATTGGCAGCGTCGCCGGCGTGGGGTGTCGGATGGTTTATCAGATTGGCCCGAAACAGACGCGAAGGTCTGCAGGCCGCGCC
This sequence comes from Pseudomonas sp. HP_01, assembly GCF_055284355.1. NCBI lineage: Bacteria > Pseudomonadati > Pseudomonadota > Gammaproteobacteria > Pseudomonadales > Pseudomonadaceae > Pseudomonas > Pseudomonas sp. HP_01. The sequence continues at coordinate 14,190 of NZ_JBTOPV010000048.1, forward strand.
GGATGTGGAGTGTAACCAACGGATGGCGCGCGGTCGGTTACATTTTTGTCATTGATTGCCGCCTTGGCCGACTCGCTCAACGGTGGCGCCTTAATGACAAAAATGTAATCGGGCGGTCATTGTCGGGTGCCGGTTACGGGTACAGGATGGCCGTCATGCAACACACATGACCCTCAGCTTCAACTTTCCCCAACTGCCTTAAGGAATTCACCGATGAAGATGAAGACAGCCCTGACCACCACGTTCGGCATGCTGATGCTCAGCGCCGCCGTCATGGCTTCCGCCGCTGGCATGGCCTCCGGTGACATGCCGGTGGTCAAACCACTGCGCGGCACGGTCGACAGCGTCGACAGCAACACCCTGAACTTCACCACCCGTTCCGGCGCCCATCAGAGCATTGGCCTGACCGACAAGACCGGCATCCGCCTGGTCTCCAAGACTGACATCGCGTCGATCAAAGCGGACAGCTTCATCGGCTCCGCTGCGACTCCACAGGCCGACGGCACGCTGAAAGCCCTGGAAGTGACCGTCTTCGAGCCAAGCCTGAAAGGCAGCGGTGAAGGCCACTACGGTTGGGAAAACGCTGACGGCAGCACCGGCACCATGACCAATGGCACCGTCGGCAAGCTGAGCGGCAAGGCTAACGGCCGTACCCTGAGCGTCGGCTACAAAGGCGGTGAGAAGCAGCTGGTCGTGCCGGAAGACGTGCCGATTGCTTACGTGCAGCCAGGCAAGGTCGATGAGCTGGTCAAGGGCGCGAAGATCGTCGTGTTCCCGGGCGAAGACGGCAAGACCGCACGCGGTGTCGCGGTCGGCAAAGACGGCTTCCAGCCGCCGATGTAAGCGGGTTGCGGCGTCTCACGGCGCCGCTTTCACCGAATCCGTGATGAGTCTCGCACCATGAAAAAAACCAGAATTCATCCATGGCCCATCCGCCTGACGCACTGGATCAATGCCTTTGGCATGGTCTGCATGTTCATGAGCGGGTGGGGCATCTATAACGCGTCGCCGCTGTTCCGCTTCTCCTTCCCCCGGGATTTCACACTGGGCGGCTGGCTGGGCGGCGCGCTGGCGTGGCACTTCGCAGTGATGTGGCTGTTGGTGATCAACGGCCTGATCTACGTGCTGTATGGCCTGTTCACCCGGCATTTCAAGCGCGACTTCCTGCCGGTCACTCCCACAGCGGTCAAGCGCGACATGCTCGACGCCCTGCGTTTTCGTCTCAAGCACGAGAAGGGCGTGTACAACGCCGTCCAGCGCCTGATGTATTGGCTGGTGCTGGCCGCCGGCGTGTTGATCGTGCTGACGGGGCTGGCGATCTGGAAGCCGGTTCAGTTACAGGAACTGACCGCAGTGTTCGGTGGATACGACTTCGCCCGTTACGTGCATTTTGCGGCGATGGCATTCATTGGCGCGTTCGTGGTGGTGCATCTGGCGCTGGTACTGATGGTGCCGAAAACCTTGATGCCGATGATCACTGGCGGTACGCGTGGGATTGAGAGCGGGAAGGTCGAGCATGATTGAGTCTAAAAAACGCGCCATTGCGCGCATCAAGCTGGAGCCGGCCCAGCAGATTCAGCTGGAGAGCCTGCAGCGTCGGCATTTCCTGAAAGGTGGGCTGACGGTGGGCGCGATGGCGATGCTCACCGGTTGCAACCTGCAGGACGGCGATCAGGTGGATAAGGTGCTGTGGAGCATGTCGCGCTGGAACGATCGGGTTCAGGCCTGGCTGTTCAGCGGGCAGAAGCTGGCGCCGACGTTCACTAAGGATCAGGTCCGTAATCCGTTTCCGTTCAATGCGTTTTACAGCGAGGACGATATTCCGGAGCTGGACACGGCGGACTGGAAGTTGGGTGTGTCGGGGCTGGTGCGGGACAAGGCGCCGTGGACGCTGGAGGGGTTGCGCAAGTTGCCGCAGCGCAGCGATATCACGCGGTTGATCTGTGTGGAGGGCTGGAGCGCGATCGGGCAGTGGGGCGGTGTGCCGTTGCGTACGTTCCTGGAGCATGTGGGGGCGGATACGACGGCGAAGTTTGTCGGGTTCAAGTGCGCGGATCGGTATTACTCGAGTCTGGATATGCCGACGGCGTTGCATCCGCAGACGTTGCTGGCGCTGGATTTTGCGGAGGTGGCGCTGCCGCCGGAGTATGGTTATCCGTTGCGGGTGAGGGTGCCGACGAAGTTGGGGTTCAAGAATCCGAAGCATATCGTTGAGATTGTGGTGAGTAATGAGAATCCCGGGGGGTATTGGGAAGATCAGGGGTACAACTGGTTTAGCGGGATCTAGTCTGGCTTTAGATCTTTGAAGCAAGATCAAGATCAAGATCAAGATCAAGATCAAGATCAAGAGCGTCTGCCTGGGGGCAGACTGTTTCGCCTTCGGCGAGTTACTTGGAAAAGCACCCCAAGTAACCAAGGGTGCTTGCTCCTGGTTGGGTTCCTCCTGCGTCGGAATTCCCTCACTCCGACGACGCTCCGTGGGCCCGCGCCGAACGGACATCCATGTCCTGACGGCGCTCTCGCCGCATCCATGCGGCTCGGCCCACTCCGCGTCGTCTGCGTTCAGCCTGCACCCAAGTCGCGATTGGCGGTGTCTGGACTTTCTGTGTACGAAGATCAAAAGCAGATCAGAAGCAGATCAGCAGCAGATCGACAGCTTCCCGGCTGAAGCCGGTCCCACAGGGGTACGCGGTGTTTAGTGGGACTGGCTTTAGCCGGGAAGGCGTCGAGCGTCACGCCGCAAAATGGATGGCGAGCACACAGGCGCCTTCCCGGCTGAAGCCGGTCCCACTGAAGCATAATGATCGTTCCCACGCTCCGCGTGGTAATGCACCCTTTGACGCTCCGCGTCGGTGTTTTCAAGGTTGGTTGAGGCGTTCCTGAGGGCATTCCCTTCAATATCCCTTCTTCGGCAATGTTTCGAGCTTTGTTAGGCTGGTCTCGAAGCGGGCCATGGTGGGCCGCTGTTTTCAAGGGAGCGGCAATGACTTCCATCAGCACCGCAGCGCCCGTTGTGCCGGGGCGGCTGGAGCAGTTTTCGACGCGGATCGCGTTTTTCATTACCGGGTTCAGTATGTCGGCCTGGGCGCCGCTGGTGCCTTACGCGAAAGGCCGTCTGGGGCTGGATGACGCCGGGCTCGGGTTGTTGCTGTTGTGCCTGGGCATTGGTTCGATCGTTTCCATGCCGCTGGCGGGGGCAATGACGGTGCGTTATGGCTGTCGGCGGTTGATCGTGATGACGGGCGTCATTGCCTGTCTATGCTTGCCTTTATTGGCCACCCTGAGCTCGGTTCCGCTGATGGTCGCCACGCTGTTTGTCTATGGCGCGAGCATGGGCGCGCTGGGTTGCGTGACCAATATTCAGGCGATCATCGTCGAGCGGGCCAGCGGCAAGACCATGATGTCCGGGTTTCACGGGCTGTTCAGTTGCGGCGGGATTCTGGGGGCGGCGGGGGTGTCGGCGTTGTTGAGCGTTGGCGTCTGGCCGTGGCTGGCGATGGCCGTCGTTGCGTTGTTTATTGCCCTCGCGCTGTATAAAGCCGCGCCTCACTTGCTGCCCTATGGCAGCGAGCCGGGCGGGCCGGCGTTTGCGATTCCCCGGGGTGTGGTGCTGTTCATCGGGTTGATGTGCTTCACGGTGTTCCTCACCGAAGGCGCGATGCTCGACTGGAGCGCGGTGTTCCTCAGCGCCCAGCGCGGGGTCGAGCCGTCTTACGCAGGGTTCGGTTATGCGGTGTTCGCGCTGTTCATGGCCATCGGGCGCCTGTGCGGCGATCCAATCGTCCGGCGTCTCGGTGTGCACAAGATCATCCTGTTTGGCGGGCTGTGCGCGGCCGCCGGGATGACCGTCGCGACCCTTATTCCGGTTTGGCAGGCGGCGTTGTGCGGCTATGCGCTGGTAGGAATCGGCTGTTCCAACATCGTGCCGGTGTTCTACAGCGCGGTCGGTCGGCAGAAAACCATGCCGGAGAATGTCGCAGTGCCGGCGATCACCACATTGGGCTACATCGGGATTCTGATGGGGCCGGCCGGCATCGGTTTTGTCGCCCACCTCAGCAGCCTCGGCGCGGCGTTCATGATCATCGCCGTGATGCTGCTGGGCGTGGCGATCAGCGGGCGGTTCTTGCGGGTGTGAAGCCAATAACGGGAGTCAGCTCGGCATCATCGCAAAACCCACGCCGAAGCGGTTCCAGGCGTTGATGGTGGCGGCGGCGAGGGTGATGCTCACCACTTCGGCTTCGCTGTAATGGGTGAGCAGCGCTTCGTACTGATGCTGCGGCGCGCGGTGCACGGGCAGCAGGGTCAGGCTTTCAACCCAGGCGAGTACGACTTTTTCCTTCTCGGTGAAGAATTCGGTGTCTTCCCACACGCTGAGGGTCTGCAGGCGGGCCTCGGTTTCGCCGGCCTTGCGTGCGTCATTGGCGTGCAGGTTGACGCAGTAGGCACAGCCGTTGAGCTGCGAGGCACGTAGACGGATCAGCTCCAGCAGCGAATGATCGAGCCCGGATTTGCTCAGCGCGGTCTCCAGTCCGACCATGGCTTTGTAGGCTTCCGGCGATTTCTGTGCCCAGGTGATTCGGTTATTCATGGTGGGTGCTCCCTTCAAAGTGGCCGGCGGAAGCCGCTGGACGTGGCGAGATGTTACGCCGGCCCTGGAGCACGCCGAATAGCCAATCAAGGAGGTTTACCGGAGACCAATTGCGCCGCTATCAATCAGCGGCACAGTGTTGAGGGCGGGCGAGCAAACGCTCGCGAACCCCGTCGTAGGCCAGGTTGAACAGCATCGTGTAGGGCAGATACAAGAGCACCAGGCCGATGTCCAGCAGGAAAGCTTCCAGCAATGGGACCGACAACCACCACGCCACCATCGGCACCACCAAAAAAATCAGTCCCGCTTCAAAGCCGATGGCATGCAGCGCCCGCGCCTTGAGCGTCATGGCAAACCCCAGGCGGGCGCGGAGACGGTCGAACCCGGCATTGAAGACCATGTTCCAGAGCATGGCGACCGTGGAAATCATCACCGTCATCGCGCCCATCTTGCCGATGGACTGACCGAGCACCCAGGCCAGCCCTGGCGCAAAAATCAGCACGCCGATGAGCTCGAACAGCAGCGCATGCAGGGCCCGCTCTTTGAGGGACTTCGGCGCAACGACCGGCTTCTTGGTCTTGTTGGACGTCAGGGTGTGCAGAGGCATGTGAATAATCACTTTTTCGGGGCAGGTGTGCATTGTCGTGGTGCGATGGGCTAGAGTGAAAATCGGTCCCATCGGAAAAACCGATGGCGACGCCACATGCTTCTCTGAGGTGTCCACCTGTGAGCTATTCCCCCGAAGCACTCGAAGCATTCGCCCAGACCATCGCGCTGGGTTCTTTCAGTGCCGCCGCGCGCCGCCTGGGCAAGAGTCAATCGACCATCAGCGAGGCCATTTCGCGACTGGAGATCGATCTCGGCGTCGAGTTGTTTGATCGATCAACCCGCCATCCGGCCCTGACCGAAGCGGGCAGGGCGCTGGAAGGACGCATCGAGGACGTCCTGGCAGCGTCCGACACATTGCGCCGCGCGGCGGGGCGTCTGGTTGAAGGGATGGAGCCGCGCCTGACGCTGGTGCTGTCCGATGCCAACCAGTTCGCCGAGTTTCAGGCACGCATGACCGAGCTCGATCAGCGCTTTCCGGAGCTGGAACTGGAGTGCGTGTTTGCCGAACACGGCGACGCGATCAATCTGATTCAGACCGGTCGGGCGTCCCTGGGTTTGCTGTCGGCCCAGGCCTCGTATCCGCCGGAAGTGGGCTACGCGACGATCGTCGAGCGCGCCGACTTCGGCATCTTCGTTTCCCACAGCCACCCGCTGGCCGCCGAAGCGGCTGTTGATTACCGCCATCTCGCGCAGCATCGGGCGTTGCGCCTGAACACCATCGTCGACGAGAGCGTGCCCACCGACGACCTGCCCAGCGGCGCACGACGCAGCTGGTCAGCGCCCAATTACCTGCTGTTGATGGACATGGCAATCTTCGGGTTCGGCTGGTCGGCGCTGCCGCGCTGGCTGGTCAGCACCTGTGGTCAGGGTCGGTTGAAGGAGCTCAAGGTGCCGGGCTGGCCGCGCAGCTCAGCGGTCGACGTGATCTGGTCCCGGCAGAAAAGCCTGGGCCCGGCGGGGACGTGGTTGCTGGATACCTTGCTGGAGGGGCGGGGGGGCTATTGAAAGCGGCTGCATCTTGCCGCTGCGACCCTGCCCGTAGGAGCCTGGCTTGTCCCGCGATCGGCGGGGAACCCGTCGTAAACCTGTTAAACGCGGTGCATCTGGAGCACTGCGTCAGCCAGATTTGCTGCCGGTTCCCGGCAGATCGCGGGACAAGCCACGCTCCTACAGTCGCGGCAGCTTGCTTGCGAATACGGTGGGTCAGCGCCATTTAAGCTGACTGACAAATTGCCTTCGCGAGCAAGCTCGCTCCCATAGTTTCTTACCCTCATTCAAAATCCACGTCGAACGCAAATTTTTACTCGCCTCCAATATCCCCGTCGAACGCACATCTCCTGTAGGAGCAATCGGAGGTTACGACGGTCGCGAAGCGGCGGGCCTGTGACATTAATGTCGGCTGACACACTGCCATCGCGAGCAAGCTCACTCCT
>NZ_JBTOPV010000049.1:0-20661 GCF_055284355.1 Pseudomonas sp. HP_01
TCCGGTCTCGCTCCGTGGGCCCGCCGCCATCCGCCATCCATGGCGGGGGGCGGCTCTCGCGGCATCCATGCCGCTCGGCCCACTGCGCGAGACCTGCGTTCAGCCTGCACCAAAGTCGCGATTTATGGTGTCCGGACTTCTTGCGTACGAAGATCAAAAGCAGATCAAAAGCTTCCCGGCTAAAGCCGGTCCCACTGACGGTACGTGGTGTGCTTTTTTAGTGGGACCGGCTTTAGCCGGGAAGAGGCCATTTCAGGCACCATCAATCTTGTATGCACGCGCTGCTGTTAGTGGGAGCGGCTTCAGCCGGGAAGGGGCCATTTCAGGCACCATCAATCTTGGATGCACGCGCTGCTGTTAGTGGGAGCGGCTTCAGCCGGGAAGAGGCCATTTCAGGCACCATCAATCTTGGATGCACGCGCTGCTGTTAGTGGGAGCGGCTTCAGCCGGGAAGGGGCCATTTCAGGCACCATCAATCTTGGATGCACGCGCTGCTGTTAGTGGGACCGGCTTCAGCCGGGAAGGGGCCATTTCAGGCACCATCAATCTTGGATGCACGCGCTGCTGTTAGTGGGACCGGCTTCAGCCGGGAAGAGGCCATTTCAGGCACCATCAATCTTGGATGCACGCGCTGCTGTTAGTGGGACCGGCTTCAGCCGGGAAGAGGCCATTTCAGGCACCATCAACCTTGTATGCACGCGCTGCTGTTAGTGGGACCGGCTTTAGCCGCGAAGGGGCCATTTCAGGCACGATCAACCTTGGATGCACGCGCTGCTGTTAGTGGGACCGGCTTCAGCCGGGAAGGGGCCATTTCAGGCGCCACTTCTTCCCAAGGCTAAACACTTGATCGTTCCCCACGCTCTGCGTGGGAATGCAGCCCGGGACGCTCTGCGTCATCCCGGGTCAAGGGGCATTCACTTCCCGGGCGTCAGTGTCAGGCGCTGCTTGCCGTAGGCTTTTTCGAAGTTTTCCGGTTGCATCGGCACGGACATGTACAGGCCTTTCATCCAGGGTTCGATGCCGTTGGCGTTGTACGGGCTGGCGGGGTTGCCGGATTGGCCGGCGGCGTTTTGCGCCATCATCGGTTCTTGTTGGGCGAAGTCGACGATGATGCGCATGGCCGGGACGACGGCGGCGTTGAAGTCCTGGCCCCAGTGGAAGCCCGACGCGTTGAGGGTGGTGTGGTCGCCGCCGGTGGCGATCGGGCCTTTGAGCACGCTTGCCTTGTTGCCGCTCAGTGCTGCGGTCAGTTGGGCGCTTTGGGCGGTCCAGGTAATCGGGTGCAGTTTGCCCCACTGCCAGGCTTTGTGATCGGCGCCGAGTTGGGCTTCACCGACGCTGATTGCAGCGGCGAGGCTGCGGGCGAGGATGGCGGGTTTGTCTTCTTTCTGCGGCGTTTTCACGTCGTCCCAATACGGACTGTCTTCGCGGCCCAGCAGGTGATCCGCCTGGGGCGAGTAGGACAAGTCCGCGCCTTGCACCAGCGCTTTCCAGGCAGGGCTGGTTTCCGGGCCGAGTTCGTCAAGGAAGGTCTGACGCGCACTTTCCTGCAGGAACAGTTCGTAAATCGCCGCATCAGCCGAGCCTGGCGACAACCGGCCGTCGAACGCCATCAGGCGGCCCAAGGCTTCGCGGGCTTTGTCGCGGTCTGGCGCTGGCAGGGCGTCGATGGCTTGCTTGAGCGGCGCAGACATCCCGGGCGCGGAGAACATTTTCTTCAGTTTGGCGGCGAAGGTCGTGGTCTGGTCGTATTGCATGGCGACGGTGCTGCGGGTGTCCTGTTTGCCGGCGCTGGCCAGTTCGGCGATGCGCTCGGCACGCTCCGGGTAGTCCCAGGAATTGGACAGCTGCATGCCATAGCCTTTCGGGACCGTGCGCTGGTTGGCGGTGGCGATCCAGCCTTGCTGCGAATCCTGATCGTACGGGTGCAGCATCGCGTCAGCATAGCCGTCCCAGTCGAATCGGCCGTCCCAGCCCGGCGACGGAATCAGGCCGAGCCCGTCACGGCGGTTCGGGTATTTGCCGGTGACCTGCCAGCCGGTGTTCGAGGCATCGGCGAACACCATGTTCAAGGTGATGGCGCGGATTTCCCGTGTGGTGTCAAAGGCGCGCTGCACGTTTTGCGCGCGGGTCAGATCGAAGAGGGCGTCGAGGGTTTTGTCGTCTTTGGCGTCTGGCGTCTGCAAGGCGATGCCCAGGCCACTGGCCAGCTGCGCCGAACTTGCGTTGAGCAGCGGGCCGTGGCGTGTTTCGTAGGCGGGCTCGCGCACCGGGCTCTGGCCTTTGACGAAGTAGGTTTCCTCGTGGGCGCCTGCCGCGACCCATTTGCCGTCGGCCATCACCATCAGGCGGTTGTTTTCGCGCTTGAGCTTCTCCAGGAACAGGTCCTGGTTGTCGCCCATTGCCGGCCCCATGCCCCAGGCCAGTTTGCCGTTGAAGCCGGACAAGACCAGCGGCAATCCCGCAACGGTCGCGCCTGCGGCCTGGTATTTCGGCGAGCGGATCTGCACGAAATTCCACATCGACGGCAAGGTCGGCGCCAGCTGGCTGTCAGTGGCCAGCAGACTTTTGCCAGCGCGCGCGCGTTGCGGTGAGATCACCCAGTTGTTCGACGCCGAAACGCCCAGCAAGTTGAGGTCGGAAAGCTGCAGCGCCGCTTTGTCCAGGTCGCTCAGGCCCGGCAGTTGGCTGCCCAGGTTCAGGCCTTTGAGCTTGTCGGCTTCAGCGAAGGGCAGCGCTTCGTCGGGATAGGTCGGCAGCAGCCAGGCCAGTTTGTCCGCACCGACTTTCTGCGCCAGCACCAGCGAGGAAATCTCCTCCTGCAGGTTCACCGACAGGCTGAAATTGAGCAGGCTGAAGATCAGCGCCGAGTCCTCCGGCTTCCAGTATTCAGGTTTGTAACCTGAATCGGCGAGGTCAGCCGGCAGCTTGTCGCGATAGCGGAACAGGTAGGCGTTGACGCCGCGCGCGTACACCTCGAAGAAGCGTTTCAGGCGCGGCGATGAGGCCGCGTACAGCTGGCCTGCGGTCTGTTTGAGGTTGGCGGCGCGCATCATGCGGTCGAGATCGAGGGCGCCCGGCCCCGCGATTTCCGACAGCCGGCCCTGAGCAAGCAGGCGCATTTGCATCATTTGCGTAACGCGATCGCTGGCGTGGACATAGCCGAGGGTGAACAGCGCGTCATGGAACGTGCTGCTCTCAATCAGCGGCATGCCCAGATTGTTGCGGCGAATCGAGACGTTCTGTGCCAGCCCTTTAATGGCAAACACCCCGCTGGCAGGCGGCAGGCTGTCGCGGTCTTCACCGCCCAGCTGGCAACCGGCCAGGCTCAAGAGCCCGATCATGGCAGCGGCCGCGCTCATGCGCGTCTTCAAAGTCGAAAGGGCTGGCGAGGCCATGATGTAGCTCCTGCGGGGGTGGGCGTAGAAAAGGCGCTACGTTAGAGAGCAGGCGGGCGTCACGCAAGCAGGGGGAGGGAGTTTATTTTCGGGTTTCAGAGGGGATATCAGCGTGTCCCCCTGAACCCTGTCGACCCTGGGATTACTGCTTCGGCGGATTGATCTTGTCGACCAGCGCGTAGGCCCGCTTCACTGCGTCGCGATTGGCCACGGCGTCAAACCAGCGCTTGAGGTGTGGGAAGTCATCCAGGTTCTGCTTCTGAAACGTATGCGGCACGATCCATGGGTAGATCGCCATGTCTGCAATGCCGTAGTCCTCGCCCGCAACAAAGGTGCGATCAGCCAGACGCTCATTCAATACGCCGTACAAGCGCGCGGTTTCGTCGACGTAACGCTTTATCGCGTAGGGAATCTTCTCTTCGGCGAACCGGTTGAAATGGTGATTCTGACCGGCCATCGGGCCCAGGCCACCCATTTGCCAGAACAGCCACTGCAGGGTTTCCTGGCGGCCGCGCAGGTCTGTCGCCATGAACCGGCCGGTCTTCTCGGCCAGGTACAGCAAGATCGCGCCGGACTCGAACAGGCTCAGCGGTTGGCCGCCGTCAGCAGGTTCGTGATCGACGATGGCCGGAATCTTGTTGTTGGGGGAGATCTTCAGAAAATCGGATTCGAACTGCTCGTTCGCGCCGATGTTGACCGGAAATATCTTGTACGGCAGGCCCGCTTCTTCGAGGAAGATCGAGACTTTGTGGCCGTTGGGGGTGGTCCAGTAATGCAGGTCGATCATTGCGCGCTCCAGGTGAAGTCATCACGAGTGCCGTTAAGACTGCACTTGTTTTACGCCTTCGGACGTCCCTCGCACAAATGAAAACGGCCTGAAGATTCAGACCGTAGAACGTGCTCGGGCGATTATGCGCCGTGGCATTTCTTGAATTTTTTCTCGCTGCCGCAAGGGCAAGGATCGTTGCGACCAACGTCCTTGAGCGTGTTGCGTACGGGCTCTTGAGGCGCGTGGCCGCAATGGGGGCCGTGCACGTGGCCGTGGTCATGAGGGTGATCGTGATGGTCGTGATCGTGGTCACAATCAGGACCGTGCACGTGGGCTTGCTGGTTCATGGGGTCACTCCGGAATCAAATCGCCGGGGATTATGTCGCCATTACGCCCGATGCGCACGCTGTGTCCGAATAAAAATCCGGTTTTGAGTTTGCCTTCCAGCCGGTAATGCACCGGCTGATTGGCTTTGCCGAGCACCTTGGAGATGTCCTTTAGGTGTTCCCACAGATTGGTGCGGATCGGCACGGAAAAGTTTTTGTGGCTGTTGGCTTTGACGATGAACCAGTCGCTGTAGACGCCTTCGCTGAGCAACATATCGTTGAGCAGGATTTTATAGCGCAGGCCCCGGACCAACAGGCTGGAATCGTTGGGGTTATCGACCCTGAAGCGCAGCTTGAAATCCTGGCGCAGCAACTTCGCCTTGACCACTTCAACTTTCAGCAGCTTGACGTCGGGGTCTTCGAAGCCGCCGGTTATCCAGGTCGAGCAGCCCGACAGCGCGAGGAGCGCGAAGAGACCTGCGATTCTGAGGACGTGTGCTGCAAACTTCATGGGTCGCTCCCTTTATGCACGGTCTGACCGCCACTTCACGTGACTCGCCGTTCGCCACAGCCTGCGCCATACTCGCGCCATGTGTCGAAGGAGTATTGACCATGCAGCGCTACGAAATCGTATTTTCCGGCCAACTGGTGCCCGGCGCGCAGCCGGATCTGGTCAAGGCCAACCTGGCAAAGCTGTTTCAGGCGGACGCTCAGCGGATCGCTTTGCTGTTCTCCGGCCGTCGCCTGGTGCTGAAGAACAACCTTGATGACGCGGCTGCCGAAAAGTACCGTTCGACCCTCGAACGCGCCGGGGCCATGGCCCAGGTCGTGTCGATGGTGCAGGTCGCGGAGGCGCCGGGTCTGGTCGAGGTGGAAGAAGTTGAACTGGCGCCGCCGCCGGACGAGCCGACCTGGACGCGCAAGGCTTCAAGCCTGACCCCGCCGCCCAACGACGCCACCCCGACGCGGAAAGCCAGCGTCAAACCGCGCGATGTGTACATGGCTGCATTTGTGGACGTCGAGGCGCCTGACTTCACGCTCTCCGAACCGGGCCAGGACGTGCAGGATCCGAAGATGCCGGCGCGTGCGCCGCAGCTTGACCTGTCCGGCTTGAGCCTGGCACCGGCTGGCGCTGATCTGGGTCAGGACAAGCCGCTTGAGCAGGTGCTGGTGCCGGACGTTTCCCACATCAGACTGGTCTGAGGACTGCCTGTGTCTGAGTGGTGACCCGCGTTACTGTTATGAAGGTCAGGAGAGATAAGCCGAACAGCACTTCTTGAATTTCTGCTGACTGCCGCAGGGGCAGGCGTCGTTACGACCGGCTTTGATCGACACCGTCGGGTCGATGAAATACCAGCGTCCGTCATGCTGCACAAACGCCGAGCGCTCGCGATGACAATGCTCCCCGTCGGCATCGTGCCAGCGGGCGGTGAAGGTCACGAATGCATGTTCAGGCTGGCCGCCGATCAACTCGGCGCCTTCGACTTCAAGGCCCAGCCAGGTGCTTCGGGCGCTCCACTGGCTGATCGCGTCACGATCCAGCCCGGCTTTCTGTGCCGGCAATGTGGTGTCCAGCAAATAATCCACCAACCCCAGCACATAAGCGCTGTAGCGCGAACGCATCAGCGCTTCGGCGCACGGCGCGGGCTGACCGGCGTGATAGCGACCGCAGCAACCGTCGAGAAGATTGCCGCTACCGCAAGGGCATATTGCGCTGCTCATGATGCGTCTCTCACCACCAATACTTGCCGTAATTCTCAGGATTGGCCCAGAACCTGGCGTTCAGCCAGTCCGGCACCTGTTTGTATTCGCGCAGATCGTAGGTGAACAGCGTAAGCACTTGTTCATCCCGGGAAAACCGTTCACTGGCCTGGAGTGCCAGCGAATAGAAATCGGTGGACTGCCAGGCGCAGGCATCGAGATCGGCCAGCACGGCGATCCGGCTGGCATTGAGGTTGCGGATACCGCCCAACAACTCCAGCCCCGTACGCTTGGGTATGTGCTCCAGGCAGTCCACCACCAGCGCCAGATCGAAGCGCTGACCTGCCAGGTCTGCGGGCAAAAGACCGGGCGTCGCCTTGGCCAGTTCAGTCTGCGGATGCGCCTCTTGAAAGGCCTGCAATGCCGGAAAAGTCTCGGCGCCAACCAGTAGCAGACGTTTCGGCGCATGGAGGTCGAGCAGGGCGGCGAGGGCCTGTTGCGGCGTGCGGCTGGAGAAGCGATCGGTCATTGGAGTTCCTCGGTCAGGCGGGCAAGGTTATCGTGCTGAACTTCGATGGCCTAGTGCTTGAACGCTTTGAGTTCGTGATATGACGAAGCGTACGGAGTAAAAGCAAAAGGCTATTCGCCACAGATGAGTCCGAATTGTGCGGTGAAACACCGTAAACCCCTGAAATCAGGGTGGCGAACGGCCCCACTCGCGTCTTTACTGCATTCCAGTCGGTTTTAGCCGATACCAAAGGAGAAGAAACGTATGAGCATGATTCGGACAGCGTTACCTCTAATTCTGGTTACCAGTGTATTGACGGGTTGTGCGGGCTTGCAAAAGACCGACTGGCCTCTCTGTGCGGCCGGTGGCGCACTGAGCGGCGCAGCGATCGGCGCCTTCCAGTCTGCCTCGGTTGCGGCAGGCTTCGGTGCTGCGGTAGGCGTCATGGCTGGCGCGTATTGCTGGGTCCATGGGGATGGCGATGATGACGGCGACGGCGTCCTCAACAGCAGGGACAAATGCCCGGACACGCCGAAAGGCACCCCGGTCGATGCGACCGGTTGCCCGATCGTGACACCGGCGCCTGAACCGATGGCCGCGCCGGTGGTGCTGCCGAAAGAAGAAATCATCACCATTCGTGATGTGCACTTCGAGTTCAACAAAGCCACGCTGACACCGGGTGACAAACAGCAACTGGACATGGTCGCGACCAAACTCAAAACCGAGGCCCCGAACGTGCAACTTCACGTCAGCGGCCACACTGACAGCGTGGGCAGCGATGCCTACAACCAGAAACTGTCGCAAAAACGTGCGCAATCGGTGACCGACTACCTCGTCAGCGCCGGCATCCCGCGCGCCTCGTTCGCGTCCGTCGAAGGTGACGGCGAAGCCCGCCCGGTGGCCGACAACAAAACCGCCGACGGCCGATCGCTGAACCGTCGGGTCGAGATCAAAATCAACCGTTAAGACAAGGTTGAAGCGTTAAAGGAAGCCCCGGTTTGAAAGCCGGGGTTTTTTTATTCCTGGCATTCAGCTTCCTATTCAAGAAAACCATTGTCCAGACCGGCCCCTTCCCGGCTAAAGCCGGTCCCACTAAAAACGCGTGTGCATTCAGTGGGACCGGCTTCAGCCGGGAAGCTGTTGCTCTGCTTTACCGCTTTTGATCTTCATACGCAAAAAGCCCAGACACCGCCAAACGCGACTTGGGTGCAGGCTGAACGGAGGTCTCGCGCAGTGGGCCGAGCCGCATGGATGCGGCGAGAGCGCCGTCAGGACATGGATGTCCGTTCGGCGCGTGCCCACGGAGCGAGACCGGAGTGAAGGTATTCCGACGAAGGAGGAACCCAACCAGGAGCAAAGCGTTTTTGGTTACTTTTGGGGCGCTTTTGCCAAAAGTGACCCGCCGTAAGGGCGGAACCCTAATCCCGCCAAACACAGATAACGGATATTCACTCAATCCATGCCGTCAAACACCAGAAACTTTAAAGCCTGCCTCTGGCATAGTCCCCCGCCTCACCGTACTGTGCGCAAACCGTTTTCACCGCACAAAACCAAAAACAGCAGAGGCACAACATGAGTGTGATTTGGGGAACAGGGAAAGTACTGACAACAGCATTCTGGCTACTGGTAATCACCAGCCTGACCATCGCCATGCCGCATCCCTTCGACCTACTGTTCAAACTGGCAGGCGGCCTCTTGCTGCTCACCCACCTCATCGAACTGATCAGCTACAACGCCAGCCTGCGCGGCCGCCCCCATCCCTGGCGCGATCGCCTCAAGATTCTGCTCTTCGGCCTATTTCACCTGAACACATTCAAACGCCCACTGGCGGAGGTACACCATGCGTAACGCGATGCTGATGACGGCAGGCCTGCTGTCCGCCCTGACCAGCCCCTGGATCATGGCCCAGACCATCTCCGTCGAAACCCACTCGCTCATGCGCCTGCCCTCCAAAACCAGCGTATTGCAACTGGACCGACTCGAAGTCGCCGACTACGGCACCCTCCTGATCCCGGCCGGGCTCACCGAAGTCAAAGTCGGTCAACTCATCATGGGCCACGAATCACGCATTGCCATCGTCCCGAGCGCCGAGCCGTTCAGCCTGCAAGTCAAACAGGGCGACCTCGGCAGCGGCGCCGAAATCACCGCGCGTGGCGCTCCGGGCACTTTCGAAAAAGCACCAACCCCAGGCCGCAACCTCAACCTGCGGATCGAACAACTCAACGCTGACCAACTCTTCGTCGACGCCCGCGGCGGCGCAGGCTCGCCCGGTTACGTCGGCCTCGACGGCGGCAACGGCATCGATCCGGGCTGCACCTGGGGTTCCGCCAGTCGCGGGATCGACGGCGACAATGGCGGCAACGGCCGTGACGGCGCGCCGGGTGCGATCGTTCGTCTCGAGCTGCCGGCGACTTTCGGCAATGAACGCATCAAGGTCAACGTTCAGGGCGGCGCCGGCGGGATTGGCGGCGACGGTGGCCGCGGCGGCAAAGGCGGCGCGTCCAAGGGCTGCGTGGTGTATCGCGCTGACGGCGCCAAGTCCGGCAAGAACGGCGAAAAGGGTCAGTCCGGTGCAGTAGGGCCAACGGGCGCTATCGTGGTTCGCAACTTATAAGTGTTGTGGGACTGAGCCTGCTCACGAAGACGGTATCCAAACCGCTAAATGCCTGGCGGGTTAACCCGCCTTTCGGCAGCAGGCTCTGCCCGCGCATCAGAACATTGGCCTGATGGCAGCGATCGCCACAACAGCCACACCTATCATCAGATTGATCCCCACCAGACGCCGAATTCCCCCCATCGCGGCCGCTCCATCCGCCCATTGCTCGGCAAGCACAGCCTTGCGCAGCTGCGGCAGGTTCAGCGTCGAAACGCGCAGAAACAACGCCACCATCACCACATACAGCCCCATCATTACCTGAACATAACGGGGCGCGGTCTGAAAGCCGCTGAAGTTGACGTTGATCATGCCGATCCCGGTCACCGGCAGCATGATCACGGCGCACCAGACCCACACGAAGAAACGCGGCAATACTTGCAGCCACAGCTTCAGCCGGGCCGGGCCCTCCAGAGCGGCAATGACCGCTGGTCGAAGAATCATCCACGCGAAAAACATCCCTCCTACCCACACAATCGCTGCTAGCACATGCAAGGCGTAGACAAAGGCTACAGGTGACATCGAGAACTCCGATCTGCGCAGAAAGAATTAGCGCGGTATGATAGCCGCCCGCTGCGACTACTGAAGATATATCCAGCGGTTTTCGTGTTTTCATTCAGCACCCGTGACGCCGAGCCAACGACCCAGCCCATGATCAGCACCGAACTCAAATCCCAGATTCAGGGCGCCTACTCGCGTTTCCTCGAAGCCAAGAGCCTCAAGCCTCGTTACGGCCAGCGCCTGATGATCGCTGAAGTGGCGAAGGTACTGGGCGACGTCGACACCGACGAAGAAGGCCGCCGTTCGGGTGATCCCGCCGTGGTAGCGGTCGAGGCGGGGACCGGCACCGGTAAAACCGTGGCCTACGCCATTGCAGCCATTCCGACCGCCAAGGCTGCGGGCAAGCGCCTGGTCATCGCCACCGCGACGGTCGCCCTGCAGGAGCAGATCGTCTACAAAGACCTGCCCGACCTGATGCGCAACAGCGGCTTGAACTTCACGTTCGCGCTGGCCAAAGGCCGTGGCCGCTACATGTGCCTGTCCAAACTCGACATGCTGCTGCAGGAAGGCGACGCCCAGAGCGCGACCGCACAGCTGTTCGAGGAAGAAGGCTTCAAGATCGAAGTGGACGAGGCCAGTCAGAAGCTCTTTACCACCATGATCGAAAAGCTCGCCGGCAACAAATGGGACGGCGACCGCGACAGCTGGCCCCAGGAACTGGCCGACCAGGACTGGGCGCGCCTGACCACCGATCACAGTCAGTGCACCAACCGCCATTGCCCGAACTTCCAGCAGTGCGCCTTTTATAAAGCTCGCGAGGGCATGGGCAAAGTCGACGTCATCGTCACCAACCACGACATGGTCCTCGCTGACCTCGCGCTGGGTGGCGGTGCGGTCCTGCCCGATCCCCGTGACACCCTGTACGTGTTCGACGAAGGCCATCACCTGCCAGACAAGGCGATCGGCCACTTCGCCCATTTCAGTCGCCTGCGCTCCACCGCCGACTGGCTTGAGCAAACCGCCAAGAACCTCACCAAATTGCTCGCCCAGCACCCGCTGCCGGGCGACCTGGGCAAGCTGATCGAGCAGGTGCCCGAGCTGGCCCGGGAGATCAAGACCCAGCAGCAGTTCATGTTCACCGCCTGCGAGCAGCTTGCCGACTTCAAGCAAGGCGAAGACATGGAAGGCCGCGAGCGTCCGCGCCATCGTTTCGTCGGCGGTGTGGTCCCCGAACACATGCGCGAGATGGGCATCGAGCTGAAAAAAGGCTTCTCCCGGCTCGACGATTTGTTCACGCGCCTGACCGAACTGCTTAAAGAAGGCATGGATGGCGAGGTCAACATCGGCATCGCCAGCCATCAGGCGGAAGAATGGTATCCGCTGTTCGGCAGCTTGCTGGCCCGCGCTCACGGCAACTGGGAATTGTGGACCGCCTTCACCGCCGAAGACCCGGAAAACAGCCCGCCCATGGCGCGCTGGCTCACCCTGGCCGACAGCGGCTCGCTGTTCGACATCGAGGTCAACGCCAGCCCGATCCTGGCCGCCGAAATGCTGCGCCGCAACCTCTGGAACGTCGCCTACGGCGCGCTGGTGACCTCGGCCACCCTGACCGCGCTGGGCAAGTTCGACCGTTTCCGCATGCGCGCCGGCCTGCCGAAAGACGCCGTCACCGCCGTGGTGCCGAGTCCGTTTCACCATGCCGACGCCGGCGTCTTGCGCGTGCCGGACCTCAAAGCCGACCCTCGCAACGCCGCCGAACATACGGCCGCCATCATCCGTGAACTGCCGAATCTGGTCGAAGGCTCCAAAGGCACACTGGTGCTGTTTTCGTCGCGCAAACAGATGCAGGAAGTGTTCGACGGGCTGGAGCGGGACTGGCGCAAGCGAGTGTTCATTCAAGGCAATCTGTCCAAACAGGAAACCCTCAACAAGCACAAGGCGCGGGTCGACGGTGGCGATGAAAGCGTGCTGTTCGGGTTGGCGAGCTTCGCTGAAGGGGTCGACCTGCCGGGCGCCTACTGCGAGCACGTAGTGATCGCCAAGATTCCCTTCGCCGTGCCGGATGATCCGGTCGAAGCCGCTCTGGCCGAATGGATCGAAGCGCGAGGCGGCAATCCGTTCATGGAAATCGCCGTTCCCGACGCCTCGCTGCGCCTGATCCAGGCCTGCGGTCGTCTGCTGCGTACTGAACAGGATCGCGGCATCATCACGCTGCTGGATCGCCGGGTCGTGACCCAACGCTATGGCAAAGCCATCCTCAACGCACTGCCGCCATTCCGGCGCGAAATTTCCTGACCCCGTGTTGCAAATGAAACACGGTTGACCGGTCTTAAACTCGGTCCGCCCGGATGCGCGCGCCCCCTGTCGTGCTCCGGGCCTCAGACGATCAAGGAGCTTCAGAACACATGATTCGCCGTTCACTGCCCGCCATCTTCGCCACGCTGTGCGCCGGCATGGCCCACGCCGCGCCCGACGTACAGCAGACGCTGTTCAATTTCGTCCGGCCCGCCGACGTGGTGAAGGTCACGACTCAGGATGCCGGCTTTCCCCAGGCCAACGCTGAACAGACGGCTGAAGGCGAAGTGCTGCGCCGGGTGGTTTTCAACCCGGTCGCCAAACCCAGCCTACGACTGACCCCGCAGACCGGCGTCTGGGACTGGAGTAACGACAGCGCCATGACCTTGCGCCTTCAGAGCGCGATGGACTGGGCATTGACGGTGTACGTGCAGATCGAAAGCCGCGACGGCAAAATCCTCACCAGCCGTATCGACCTGCCGGCTGGCCCGGCGCAAACCCTGGTGCTGCCGCTCAAGGCCAGTTCGCCGCTGAGCCAGGGCATGCGCGCCGGCCCGCCGATGCCTTGGGTTTACGAGGGGCAGCGCGTGTTGCTGGCCAACACCGAAGGTGACCTGAACAGCGCGGAGGTTTCATCGGTCACCGTGTCGATGTCTCAACCCAACGTTGCGCAGTCCGTTTTGATCGAAAAGTTCGGCGTGCAGGAGGGCGATGGACTGCAAACCGCTGCCTACAGCAGCCTCGTCGACGGCTACGGTCAGTTCACCCGGGGCAAGTGGCCGGAGAAGGTCACCAGCGACGACCAGCTCAAGACGCTGGCGGGCAAGGAGCAGCAACAGCTGCAAACCTGGCTGAAAGACCGTCCTGCCCACGATAAATACGGCGGCTTGCTCAACGGACCGGCGTTCGAAGCGAAGGGCTTTTTCCGCACCGAGAAGCGCGACGAGCGCTGGTACTTGGTGACGCCCGAAGGCCACCCTTTTTACTCACTGGGGGTAAACGCCGTCTCCGCTGACGACAGCCAGACCTACGTCGAAGGCCGCGAAGCCATGTTCACCGGGCTGCCGGGCAGCGACGATCCGCTCGCCGCGTTCTATGGCAAGGGCGATGACAACCGCGAGACGGGCGCCAACCGCAACCGGCAGTTCGATCAGGGCCGCTGGTTTGACTTCTATGGTGCAAACCTGCAACGCACTTATGGCGTGCCGAAGTGCGTGGAAGTCTCAAAGCCTGTTGATCCGGCTGACGACGAAGACGAAACGCCAGCCAGCACTTCAGCCACCACACCAGCAACGACCGCGTCCGCTGCCGATGGCTCTAACGGGCAGACCGCGCCAGCGCCTCAGCCCGAAAAAACCGCCGCGCCTGCACCTGCCATCGAATGCAAGCCGGTAATTGTGGACCGCAAACGCTGGGTTGATCACACCCTGCAACGCTTGCAGGCGTGGGGCTTCACCACCGTCGGCAACTGGAGCGAGTCCGCGCTGGAAAACCTCGAAAGCAGCAAAAAGGAACGCGTGCCCTACACGCTGCCGCTGTCCATCGTTGGCGACTACGTGAGCATCAGCACGGGTCTTGATTGGTGGGGGGGCATGCCGGATCCTTTCGATCCGCGCTTCGCCATGGCCACCGAGCGGGCCGTCGCCATCGCAGCGCGCGACCATCGCGACGACCCGTACCTGATCGGCTATTTCGCCGATAACGAATTGGCCTGGGCTGCGCCGGGCAACGATCCGAAGGATCGCTATGCACTGGCTTACGGCACGCTGAAGTTGACCACCGATGTACCGGCCAAGCGCGCGTTTCTCAAGCAGTTGCGCGACAAGTACCGCAACGAAGAGGGTTTGTCCAAAGCGTGGGGTATTCACTTGGCAGCGTGGGAGTTGATGGAAGACCCGGGCTTCGAGCCGCCGCTGCCGAGTGCAGAGCACCCGGAGATCGAAAACGACTTCAGGTATTTCCAGCGTGTGTTCGCCGAGACCTATTTCAAAACCATTTCTGACGCGCTCAAGTGGCATGCGCCGAACCATCTGCTGCTGGGCGGGCGCTTTGGGGTCACCAGCCCCGAGGCGGTCGAAGCCTGCGCCAAGTTCTGCGATGTACTGAGCTTCAATTTTTATACGCTCAAACCGCAGGATGGCGTGGACTTCGCGAAACTGCGGGTGCTCGACAAGCCTGTGTTGGTCAGTGAGTTCCACTTTGGCTCCCGAGATCGCGGGCCGTTCTGGGGCGGGGTGATTGAAGTGCCGCGTGAAGAAGATCGCGGCCCGGCGTATGCCAATTTCCTGAAAAGCGCGTTGGCCGAGCCTTCTATTGTCGGCGTGCACTGGTTCCAGTACCTGGACCAGCCTGTCACCGGCCGATTGCTGGACGGTGAGAACGGCCATCTCGGGCTGGTGGGCATCACCGACGTGCCGTATCAGGGCTTCGTCGACGCGGTGCGCAAGGCGAATGCACAGATCGTGGATGTGATCGGCAAGCGCCCTTAACCGGGCGGTTCCCAAAGCGTTCAATCGCTGGAACAATGCTCGCCATTTTTCAGCCCGACCGGAGAGCCAGACCGTGCAGATTCAAGGCCATTTCGAGCTTCAGTTTGAGGCCGTACGCGAGGCATTCGCCGCGCTGTTCGACGACCCGCAGGAGCGTGGCGCTGCGCTCTGCGTGCAGATCGGCGGCGAGACGGTGCTGGATCTGTGGGCGGGCACGGCAGACAAGGATGGCGGCGAGGTCTGGCACAGCGACACCATCGCCAATCTCTTCTCCTGCACCAAGACCTTTACTGCAGTCACCGCCTTGCAATTGGTGGGCGAGGGCAAGCTGAATCTGGATGAGCCCGTCGCCCGTCTCTGGCCCGAGTTCGCGGCCAACGGCAAACAGTCCATCACGCTGCGCCAGTTGCTCTGCCATCAGGCCGGGCTCCCGGCGATCCGTGAAATATTGCCGGCCGAAGCGCTTTACGACTGGCAGACCATGACCAGCGTATTGGCTGCCGAGGAACCTTGGTGGACGCCGGGGCAGGGCCATGGCTATGCCGCCATCACCTACGGCTGGCTGGTGGGCGAGATGATTCGTCGTGCCGACGGGCGCGGTCCGGGTGAATCCATCGCTGCGCGTATTTCGCGGCCGTTGGGCCTGGATTTCCATGTCGGTCTGGCCGATGAAGAGTTTCATCGTGTTGCCCACATCGCCAGGGGCAAGGGCAATGCAGGGGATGAGTCCGCGCAGCGCCTGTTGCAGACCACGATGCGCGAGCCTGCTTCCATGACGGCGAGGGCGTTCACCAACCCTCCGTCGATCATGACCAGCACCAACAAGCCGGAATGGCGGCGCATGCAGCAACCTGCCGCCAATGGCCATGGCAACGCACGCAGTCTGGCCGGTTTTTACAGCGGCTTGCTCGATGGCAGCCTGCTGGACGGCGACCTGCTCAACGAACTGACCCGTGAGCACAGCATCGGCCAGGACAAGACGCTGCTCACCCAGACCCGCTTCGGTCTGGGCTGCATGCTCGATCAACCCGCGGTGCCCAACGCGACGTTCGGGCTGGGTGCCAAGTCATTTGGCCACCCCGGCGCAGGCGGCTCGGTCGGTTTTGCCAATCCCGAGCGCGATGTGGCGTTCGGGTTTGTGACAAACACCCTCGGTCCCTACGTGCTGATGGATCCGCGCGCTCAGCGTCTGGTGCGTGTGTTTGGTGAGTGTTTGCAATAACTATCGCTGTTAAGTGCTTGTTCTACCGACTGTCAGTTAAATCTGCATAACGCAGCCGTAGGGCGGTTTCTTTTTCCAAAACGGTGTTCATGCGTGTTATATGAGCGCTGCTTCGTTCATTTTCTGATCAATTATTCATGTGGGTCACCCATGTCAGCTAACAAAAGTCTCGCATTCGCCATCTGCCTCGCCGTCACCGGCTGCGCGCAAACCCCTCAGGATCAGTCGGCCAGCAATGACCACTGGTGGTCGTTCGGTTCAGGCAAGGGCGCCGATGCCGCTCCTGCAGCCCCAGCCCCGGCGCCAAGCCCGGCGGCTGCGCAAGTCGCCAAAGCCCAGACCGAAACCGGTACGCGCTGGTACTGGCCGTTCGGGTCTGACCACGGCGAAGCCGAGAAGAAACCGGAAGTAGCCGCCACTCAACCGGCTGCAGCTCCGCCCGTTGCCCAGGCCGGCGACGCCAACAAGTGGTGGTGGCCGTTCGGTGCAACCGACGCCAAGAAAGATGCCGCGCCGGCTGTTGCCAAGGTCGATCCGAAAGTGACCCAGGCCTGGCTGGATCTGAACGAGCCGAAAGTCCGCGAAGCCATCAAGGACAGCCAGTTCCAGCTTGAGCGCCGTGACGACATCCTCGTGGTGACGGCTCCGGTCGACAGCACCTTCAATCCGAAGCGTCCGGAAATGCTCCTGCCGACCAATCTGGGCCCTATCAGCCGCATGGCCAAGATCGTTGAAGTCGACCCTCGCGCCGCCGTGCTGGTGTTGGGCCACAGCGATGTCGCCACCGATGCCGATCTCAAGATCAGCCAGCAGCGCGCACAGTCGGTCGCGGCGATTTTCCGCCTCAGCGGCCTGCAGCGTAACCGTCTGAGCCTGCGTGGCATGGGCGCCGATATGCCCCGTGCAGCCAGCGATAGCGCGCCGGGTCGCGCACTTAACCGTCGTGTGGAAATCATCCTGACGCCGCAAGACACCATGGTCGCCCAGATGGCCAAGTACAACTTGCCACCAGCGCCAACCCTGCTGGCCGTGCAAACGGCCAACGCGCCGGCTCCGGCACCGGTTGCTGCCCCGACCAAGGCTGCTGCGCCCGTCAAATCGGCCGCACCGGTCAAGAAAGCCGCTTCTACAAAGGCTTCCGCAGCCAAAGCGCCTGCGGCCAAAAAAGCACCTGTGAAGAAAGCTGCGCCGGCGAAAGCCAAGGCAGCGCCTGCGAAAGCTGCGGCCAAAAAACCTGCTCCGGATGCTCAAGCCGGCAACTGAGGTTAAGATCGGGATTCTGTTAACGGATCTCGATTAAGGAAGGCAGTGATGAGCCAGCGTCTGGCCGATATGCGTCGTAACTATGCCCGCGAAGGGCTGACCGAAGCCCAGGCTCCGGAAGAACCCTTCGCACTGTTTCATCGCTGGTTCAACGAAGCGGTCGAAACCGAGCAAGCGCCAGTCGAGGCCAACGCCATGACGCTGGCGACCGTCGACGCCGACGGTCGTCCGCACTGCCGGGTCCTGCTGCTCAAAGGTGTGGACGCTCAGGGTTTTACGTTCTTTTCGAACTATGAGAGCGCCAAAGGTCAGCAGCTGGACGCCCGACCTTTCGCTGCCATGACCTTTTTCTGGCCTGCGCTGGAACGTCAGGTGCGCATCGAAGGCCGCGTGACCAGGGTCAGTCACGAAGAATCCGACGCTTATTTTCAGGTGCGCCCTCTCGGCAGCCGCCTGGGTGCCTGGGCGTCGCCGCAAAGCCGGGTGATCGCTGACCGCGAAGAGCTCGAAGGCTTGCTCAAGGACACCGAGGCGCGTTTTATGGACACCCAGCCTGACTGTCCCGATCACTGGGGCGGTTATCGTCTGGTGCCGGATCGCATCGAGTTCTGGCAGGGTCGTCCAAGCCGTCTGCACGACCGCCTGAACTATCGTCTGGTTGAAGATCAGTGGGAGCGCGAGCGCCTCGCGCCCTGAGTGCGGGTCTTCGGACTGCCGGTCTTTCAACCCCAAGGTCTCTGTCACACTTTTCTTTGAATCAATCCCCGGCGCGGTCGTCCACTGAAGTAGACGTCGGCGGGTTGCTGTATTACGCCTGAATAAACGTAAATTATCGGTACAGGGCAGTGACATCGATTGGTGTCGCAGAGTCTAATGGCTACCTGTTCCTATGGAGATAACTGTTATGCGCAAGTCTGTTCTGTTGGTTGCTTCGTTCACCGCCATGGCGCTGACGCTGGGCGGCTGTACTTCAAGCCTCACCGGCGACTCGTACTCGCGCGACGAAGCTCGTCAGGTGCAGACCGTACGCCTGGGTACTATCGAATCGCTGCGGCCGGTGAAGATTGAAGGCACCAAGACCCCGATCGGCGCAGGTGCCGGTGCTATCGTCGGTGGCGTGGGTGGCAGCGCCATCGGTGGCGGTCGCGGCAGCATCGTGACGGCCGTGATCGGTGCGGTCGCCGGTGGTCTGTTGGGTTCGGCAGCGGAAGGCGGCCTGACCCGCGCTCAAGGTGTCGAGATCACCGTGCGTGAAGACGACGGCACCATGCGCGCTTACGTACAGGAAGTTCAGGAAAACGAGATCTTCCGTGTGGGTGAACGCGTTCGCATCATGACCGTTAACGGCACCAGTCGCGTTAGCCACTAAACCGCGCTGGATGTCCTGAGCTCGGTGTAAAAGCCCGCTTGCAAAAACGCCCCGATCATTCGGGGCGTTTTGCATTTCAGCACGCTGTTTCAGCACAGACTTTGCCGTGTAGCGGCTTATCCAGTGATACCCAACATGCTGCGAGCCAGGCCTTCGGCGATGCGAATGCCGTCGACACCGGCCGACAGGATGCCGCCGGCATAGCCCGCGCCTTCCCCCGCCGGGAACAGACCTTTGACGTTCAGGCTCTGCATGTCTTCGCCACGGGTGATACGCAGGGGCGAGGAAGTGCGCGTTTCGATGCCGGTGAGGATCGCGTCGTGCTGCGAAAATCCTCTGATCTGCTTCTCGAACGCGGGCAGCGCCTCACGAATGGCTTCGATGGCAAAGGCGGGCAATGCGTCGGCAAGGTCGGTCAGCTTTACGCCAGGCTTGTAGGAAGGTTCAACTGAGCCCAGGGCCGTTGAAGCTTTACCTGCGATGAAATCACCCACCAGTTGCGCCGGGGCTTCGTAGTTTTCGCCGCCCATGATGTAGGCGTGGGATTCCAGACGCTCCTGCAATTCGATGCCTGCCAGCGGGCTGCCTGGATAATCCTGCTCGGGCGTGATGCCCACGACAATGCCGGAGTTGGCGTTGCGTTCGTTGCGCGAGTACTGGCTCATGCCGTTGGTGACGACGCGGTTGGGCTCAGAGGTCGCCGCCACCACGGTGCCACCGGGGCACATGCAGAAGCTGTACACCGAACGGCCATTTTTGGCGTGGTGCACCAGCTTGTAATCGGCAGCGCCAAGCTTCGGGTGACCGGCGTACTTGCCCAGTCGGGCGCGGTCGATCAAGCCTTGCGGGTGCTCGATGCGAAAGCCGACCGAAAACGGCTTGGCTTCCATGAACACGCCGCGGCCGTGGAGCATGCGGAACGTGTCGCGCGCGCTGTGGCCCAGCGCCAGAATGACGTGCCGCGAGTCGATGCGCTCGCCGCTGTCGAGCACGACGCCCTGCATCTGGCCGTCTTCGATCAGCACATCGGTGACGCGCTGCTGAAAACGCACTTCGCCGCCCAGCGCTTCGATCTGATGACGCATGTTCTCGACCACGCCGGTAAGGCGGAAGGTACCGATGTGCGGTTTGCTGACGTAGAGAATCTCCTCCGGCGCGCCAGCTTTGACGAACTCGTGCAAGACCTTGCGGCCGATGAATTTCGGGTCTTTGATCTGGCTGTAGAGCTTGCCGTCGGAAAACGTCCCCGCGCCGCCCTCGCCGAACTGCACGTTGGACTCAGGTTTGAGCACATTCTTGCGCCACAGGCCCCAGGTGTCCTTGGTGCGCTGACGGACTTCGGTACCGCGCTCCAGAATGATCGGTTTGAAGCCCATTTGCGCCAGCAATAGACCCGCGAAAATCCCGCACGGGCCGAAGCCCACCACCAGCGGGCGCTCGCTCAGATCGGCAGGGGCGTGGCCCACCACCTTGTAACTCACGTCCGGGGCCGGGCCGATGTGTTTGTCGTGGCTCAGGCGCTGAAGCAGGGCGGCTTCGTCGCGCACCTGGAAGTCGACGGTGTAAATGAACTGCAGTTCGGTGGATTTCTTGCGCGCATCGTAGCTGCGCTTGAACAGGGTGAAATCCAGAAGCTCGTCGCTGCCGATGGCCAGACGTTGCAGAAGTGCGGGGCGCAGTTCGTCGTCCGCGTGGTCCAGCGGCAGTTTGAATTCGGTGATTCGTAACATTGAAAGATCCGGTTTCGGGCCGCAGGATCGGCCCGGCAGCACTACAAGAGCGCGCGATTATAAGCCAGATTGGGCGTGATGCGGTGGTCGCAGCGTACAGCGCAGGTGTGTAGGAGCGCGCTTGCCCGCGATCTGGCGCGAAGCGACAGCAAACCGGTGCACTCGGTGTGTCAGGAGAAGCCGGGGCGTCAGGTTTCACGACTGCTGCGCTGCCGATCGCGGGCAAGCGCGCTCCTACAGTGGATTTCCGTTGGCCGGGATTTCAGCTTCATGCACACAACCTGTGTGAGCCGGCTTGCTGGCGAAGGCGGTGTGTCAGTCGCAATGGACGGCACAGGTAGACCGCATTCGCGGGCAAGCGCGCTCCTACAGTGGATTTTCGTTGGCCGGGATTTCAGCGTCATGCACAAAACCTGTGGGAGCCGGCTTGCTGGCGA
>NZ_JBTOPV010000050.1:0-20408 GCF_055284355.1 Pseudomonas sp. HP_01
TGAAACGATGCATCGCCGATGGTAGTGTGGGGTTTCCCCATGTGAGAGTAGGTCATCGTCAAGATTAAATTCCAAAACCCCATTTGCGAAAGCAGATGGGGTTTTGTTTTTATGCGCGAAAAAAACTGGCAGCCACTTATGCGCAACTCGCCAGCCCCCAAGGCGGGTTGGCGTCGGACGCAACAAGATCGACCGTTAACCAAATCTCTCCCTCTGTTAGTCTTCTCCCTCTTTTGAAAGACCAAGGGACGCAGCTATGCCGGTGACATCCAATCTCAACCCCGGGTTTATGGTGGTCCATGGGAATCGCCTGGATGAGCTGCGTGGCCTTGTGGTGTCATGGATGCGGCGTTACCCCCTCACTCCGCTCGAGAACGAAGTGGCGCTGGTACAGAGCAACGGTATTGCTCAGTGGCTGAAGCTCGCTTTGGCAGAAGATGCGCAGGACGATGATCAAGGTGGTTGCGGCATCGCCGCTGCGATTGATGTTCAGCTCCCTGGCAGCTTCATGTGGCAGCTGTATCGCGCGGTGCTGGGCAAGGCCGAGATTCCGGAAACCTCGTTGCTGGATAAAGCTCCGCTGACCTGGCGTTTGATGCGGTTGCTCCCGGGCCTGATCAATCAACCGCACTTCGAGCCGCTGCAGCGGTTCCTGACGGCTGACACCGACCTGCGCAAGCGTTACCAGTTGTCCGAGCGTCTTGCTGACCTCTTCGACCAATACCAGGTGTACCGCGCCGACTGGTTGGAAGATTGGGCCGCTGGCAGGCATCAACTCAGGACCGGCAGGGGAGAGGCAAAGCCGCTGAAAGCAGAGAACTGCTGGCAAGCCGAACTGTGGCGTGCGCTGCTCCATGATGTCGGTGCAGAGGGCATGGCCCAGAGCCGGGCTGGCGTGCATCAGCGTTACATCGAGCGCATCAATAGCCTGGTCGAGGCACCGGCCGGTTTACCGGCGCGAGTGATCGTTTTCGGAATCTCCTCATTGCCAGCCCAGGCACTGGAGGCGCTTGCCGGGCTGGCCCGTTTCAGCCAGGTTCTGCTTTGCGTTCACAACCCTTGCCGCCATCACTGGGCAGACATCGTGGCTGACAAGGATCTCCTGCGTCACGAATACAAACGTCAATCGCGAAAACCCGGCATGCCAGTGGTGCTAAACCCTGATGCACTGCACCAGCATGCTCATCCGTTGTTGGCTGCGTGGGGCAAGCAGGGTCGCGATTACATCAATTTGCTCGACAGTCATGACGACCCCAACAGCTACCGGTCGATCTTTCGCGACGGGCGCATCGATTTGTTCAGCGAGAGTGAGCCCACGACCCTCCTGAATCAGCTTCAGGACGATATCCTCGAGCTGCGTCCTTTGAGCGAGACTCGTGACGTCTGGCCGCCAGTGGACATAAAGACCGACCGCTCGATCCGCTTTCATGTCGCCCACAGTGCCCAGCGCGAAGTTGAGGTGCTGCACGATCAACTGCTCGCGCGTTTCAGTAAGGATCCTGACCTTCGTCCGCGGGACGTCATCGTCATGGTGCCGGACATCGACAGCTACGCCCCCCACATTCGCGCAGTGTTTGGCCAACTGGATCGTGACGATCGCCGTTTTATCCCCTTCACCCTCGCAGATCAGGGCCAGCGTGGCCGTGATCCGCTGCTGATCGCCGTCGAGCACTTGCTGAAGATTCCGGACAGTCGATTCCCTGTCAGTGAAATCCTCGATCTGTTGGACGTTCCCGCATTGCGTGCGCGGTTCGGCATTGATGAGCGTGACCTGCCAACCCTACACCGCTGGATTGAGGGAGCGGGTGTGCGATGGGGGCTCAATGCGGTACAGCGTGAAGGGCTGGGTCTGCCTGAACAGCTTGAGCAGAACAGCTGGCATTTTGGATTGCGTCGAATGTTGCTGGGTTACGCCGTCGGTGCGGGTGCGGCCTACGAGGGCATTCAGCCGTATGACGAAATCGGCGGACTGGATGCGGCCCTGATTGGCCCGCTGGTGTCCCTGATCGACGCGCTTCAGGTCGCGCACAATGAACTCTCCCAGCCCGCGACGCCCGCAATGTGGGGCTCGCGCCTTCAGGCGATCATGCAGCTGTTCTTCATGGCTGACAGCGAGCATGACGACTACCTGCTCAGTCAGCTGGAAACCCTGCGCGAATCCTGGCTGCAGACCTGCGAGACCGTTGGTTTGGAAGAAGAGCTGCCGTTGACGGTTGTGCGTGAAGCCTGGCTGGCCGGGCTTGATCAAGGGAGGTTGTCCCAGCGCTTTCTGGCCGGATCGGTCAACTTCTGCACGCTCATGCCAATGCGCGCCATTCCTTTCAAAATCGTCTGCCTGCTGGGCATGAATGACGGCGATTACCCGCGCGCGCAACCGCCGCTGGATTTCGATCTGATGGGCAGCGACTACCGACCCGGCGACCGTTCCCGGCGCGAGGATGACCGTTATCTCTTGCTCGAAGCGCTGCTGTCTGCACGTGATCAGCTGTACATCAGCTGGGTCGGGCGCAGCATTCGCGACAATTCCGAGCGGCCGGCTTCGGTGCTCATCGGGCAGTTGCGCGATCATCTGTCCAGTGGTTGGCGTCTGGCCGAAGCCATCGAGCCCGAGGACGATAAAAAGCGTGATCCGGGTCAGCAGTTGCTGCACAAACTGACTGTCGAACATCCGCTGCAGCCGTTCAGTGCCAAATACTTCCAGGAGAACCCGGAGTTCTTCAGCTTCGCTCGCGAGTGGCAGGTGCTGCACGAGGCCGTCGCCGAAGCAGGTGAAACAAAATCGCTGCAAAAGCACCAGCAGGAAGAACCCTTGAGCCTGATGCAGTTACAGGATTTTCTGCGCAATCCGGTCAAGCACTTCTTCAGTCAGCGCTTGAAGATATTCTTCGAGGTTGCCGAAGCGCCATTGGCGGACGAGGAGCCTTTCGTGCTCGACGCGCTCGAGCGCTATGGCCTTAGCGACAGCCTGTTGCAGGCGGCGCTCACTGACCCCGAGCACATTCATGAATCGCTCCATGCTCAAGCAACGCGCTTGCAGGGCAGCGGCTTGTTGCCGATGGCCGGGTTTGGAACGTTACTGCAGGATGAGCTGATCGAACCGCTGCCGGATCTGGTAGCCCGCTACCATGACTTGCTGGTCCGCTGGCCGGTCCGGCTGCACAGCGCGCTGCCGGTCAGTTATCAGCACCAGGGCGTCGAGCTAGACGGCTGGGTCGATGGGCTTTATCAGAACCCTCAGAATGAATTACTGGCGATCACCGCTATCCCCAATGCCATCGCCAGCAAGAAGACGCGCAAATGGCACCGTCTGACCAAGCCGTGGGTGAACCACTTGGTGGCCTGCGCGTGCGATCTGCCGTTGACCACGGCGCTGGTGGCCAGCGACGAGACGCTTTTGCTGCCGCCGCTGGACAAAGACACCGCCACGCGCACGCTGAATGACCTGCTGCTGGCCTGGCATCAAGGCATGCAACGACCACTGCCGATCGCGGTGAAGACTGCATTTGCCTGGCTGGGCCAGAGCGATGAAATCAAAGCTGAAGCTGCCGCGCGCAAGGCCTATGAAGGCGATGGCCAGAACAGCAAGGGCGAGCGTGCCGAAAGCACTGCCCTGGCCCGTCAGTTCCCGGACTTCGACGCGTTGCTGGGCAGCGAGGAATTCGTGGGTTGGTGCGAGGCGTTATACAAACCGATTTTTGAAGCGCCCTGGCAGGCACTTTCTCGCGAGGAGGCTGGCGCATGAGTGATGCACAACAACCCCTGGCGCTTCGCTTCCCGCTCAAAGGCAGCCAGCTGATTGAAGCCAGCGCCGGCACCGGCAAGACGTTCACCATCTCGGCGCTGTACCTGCGTCTGGTGTTGGGGCATGGCAGCGAGGAATCGGGTTTCGGCCGTGAGCTGTTGCCGCCGCAGATTCTGGTGGTGACGTTCACCGACGCAGCCACCAAGGAGCTGCGCGACCGCATTCGCACGCGACTGGCCGAAGCCGCGCGGTTCTTCCGTGAAGAAATCGAAGCGCCCGATGCGTTGATCGCTGGCTTGCGGGACGAATTCGCCATTGAGCAATGGCCCGGTTGCGCCAGCCGTCTCGACATCGCGGCGCAGTGGATGGACGAAGCGGCGGTATCGACCATCCACAGTTGGTGCCAACGCATGCTGCGCGAGCACGCCTTCGACAGCGGTAGTCTGTTTACCCAGAGCCTGGAAACCGATCACACTGATTTGCTGAGCGAAGTGCTGCGCGATTACTGGCGCAAGTTCTGCTACCCCATGAGCGGTGACGCGCTGCTCTGGGTGCGCGAGAGCTGGGGCGGCCCTGCGGCGCTGCTGCCAAGGGTGCGCGCGTTGTTCGGCAGTGAGCGGGCGAGCGTGACCCAAACCCCGACGCAGATCATCGAGCAGTCGATTCAGGAGCGGCGCGAAACCCTCCGCCAGCTCAAGGCGCCATGGGCCAACTGGGCCGCGGAGCTGCATGCGATCTGCATCGACGGCGTGGCGTGCAAAGTGGTCGATGGCCGCAAAATGCAGGAGCGTTATTTCAGGCCTTGGTTCGACAAGCTGATTGCCTGGGCCAATGACGACGAGCAGGAGCAACTCGACCTTGGCACCGGTTTCACCCGGCTGACGCCCGACGGCATTGCCGAAGCGTGGAAGAACAATCCGCCATCGCACCCCGCGTTCGAGGCGATGGTTGAGCTCAAGGTTGCGCTGGACACGCTGCCAACGCCCGATGCGGCGGTGCTCGAACACGCTGCGCAATGGGTCGGTGCCCGCTTTGAAGAAGAGAAGCGGCGCCGTGCGGAAATGGGTTTCGACGACATGCTGCTGCGGCTGGACGCTGCGTTGCGAGGCAGCGGTGGCGAGCGCCTGGCGACCCTGATCCGCGAGCAGTTTCCGGTCGCGCTGATCGATGAGTTCCAAGACACCGACCCGGTGCAGTACCGCATTTTCGACAGCATCTATCGGCTTGAAGCCAATGACGAAAGCACCGGGCTGTTCCTCATCGGCGACCCGAAGCAGGCGATCTACGCGTTCCGTGGTGCCGACATCTACACCTACCTGCGCGCCCGTCAGGCCACCACCGGGCGCTTGCACACGCTGGGCACCAACTTCCGTTCCAGCCACGCGATGGTCGATGCGGTGAACCACGTGTTCACGCGCGCCGAAACGAGCGAGGCCGGCCGCGGTGCGTTCTTGTTCCGCACGCCTGAGGACAATCCCGTGCCGTTTCTGGCAGTGGGGTCTCAGGGGCGTAAAGAGACGTTGCAGGTCGACGGTGAGATGCTTGCGGCGCTCAACGTCTGGCAGCTGGAAACCGATCAGCCGGTGTCGGGCACGGTGTATCGAGCGCAACTGGCGGCGAGCTGTGCCAGTGAGATCGTGCGTTTGCTCAACGCCGGTCAACAAGGGCAAGCGGGCTTTGCCAAAGCAGGCGAGCCGCTGAAAAAGCTGCTGCCCGCCGACATCGCGATTCTGGTGCGTGACGGCAAAGAAGCGCAGGCGGTGCGAGGCGAATTGTCGGCCCGTGGCGTGCGCAGTGTGTACCTCTCGGACAAGGACTCGGTGTTCGCCGCGCAGGAAGCCCATGATCTGCTCGCCTGGCTTAAGGCCTGCGCCGAACCTGACGCCGAGCGAACCCTGCGCGCGGCCTTGGCCTGCATCACCCTCGCGTTGCCGCTGGCCGAACTTGAGCTGCTGAATCAGGACGAACTGGCGTGGGAAAACCGCGTCATGCAGTTCCGCGATTACCGACGCATCTGGCGCACCCAAGGCGTGCTGCCGATGCTGCGGCGGTTGCTGCACGACTTTAAATTGCCCCAGGCGCTGGTTCAGCGAACCGATGGCGAACGCGTACTGACCAACCTGCTGCACCTCAGTGAACTGATGCAGCAGGCCGCCGCCGAGCTGGATGGCGAGCAGGCCCTGATTCGTCATCTGAGCGAGCATCTGGCCCTGTCCGGCCAAGCGGGGG
Source organism: Pseudomonas sp. HP_01 (assembly GCF_055284355.1). Taxonomy (NCBI): domain Bacteria; kingdom Pseudomonadati; phylum Pseudomonadota; class Gammaproteobacteria; order Pseudomonadales; family Pseudomonadaceae; genus Pseudomonas; species Pseudomonas sp. HP_01. The sequence goes on from NZ_JBTOPV010000050.1 coordinate 5,972, forward strand.
AAGAGCAGATCCTGCGCCTCGAAAGCGATGAGCAACTGGTCAAGGTCGTGACCATCCACAAATCCAAGGGCCTGGAATACCCGCTGGTGTTCCTGCCCTTCATCTGTTCGACGAAGCCGGTGGACGGCAGCCGATTGCCGCTGCACTTCCACGACGCCGCCGGCCACGCGCAGATCAGCCTAAAACCCACGCCTGCGCTGATCGAACAGGCGGACGACGAGCGTCTGGCGGAGGACCTGCGTCTGCTGTATGTGGCCCTGACCCGCGCTCAACATGCGTGCTGGCTGGGCGTTGCCGATCTCAAGCGCGGCAGTAACAACGCTTCGATACTGCATCGCTCGGCACTGGGCTACTTACTTGGCGGCGGGCAGAAGCTGGCTGAGTCAGTCGCGTTGGGCCAGTGGCTGCGATCGCTGTCAGAAGATCATCCCGCCGTTAAGGTTGAGCCTGTGCCGCTGCCCACGACGGAGTCCTTCAGCGCGCCGCGCAACGAGGTCGCGTTGAGCAAGCCGCGCGTGCCCCGGCGTAGCGCACGGGAGAACTGGTGGATTGCGTCCTATAGCGCGCTGCGCATCGGCGACACCATCACCGACAGCGGCGATCAGTCGCCGGACAGCCCGCAAGCGCAGAAGCTGTTCGACGATGAGCGTCTCGACCCGGATGCGCCGCGAGAGGTGATGGTCAGCGGCGGCGATATCCATCGATTCCCGCGTGGTCCGAATCCCGGCACCTTTCTGCACGGCTTGCTGGAATGGGCCGGCGAGAAGGGCTTTGCCGAAGCAGCGGCTGATCCGCTGTCGCTGGAGAAAGTCGTCGCCCAACGCTGCAACCGGCGCGACTGGAAAGGCTGGATCAACACGCTGACCGACTGGCTGCAGCATCTGCTGACCCTGCCGCTTCGTCTGGGCACAGAGATGCAGCCCATGGCCTTGTGCGAGCTGGATCAGCCGAACCAGTACCGCGTCGAAATGGAATTCTGGTTCGCCTGCTCGAAGGTCGATGTGGCGCAGATGGACGCGCTGGTGCGCCGCTACACCCACAACGGCGCGCCTCGCGCGGCGGCAGAAACGGTTTCGCTGAACGGCATGTTCAAGGGCTTCATCGACCTGACGTTCGAGCACGAAGGTCGTTACTTCGTCGCCGACTACAAATCCAACTGGCTGGGCGTCGACGACGATGCCTACACCGAGCAGGCGATGGAAAACTCGATTCTGGAGAACCGCTACGACCTGCAATACGTGCTCTATCTGCTGGCCTTGCACCGTCAGCTCAAAGCGCGTCTTGCCGACTACGATTACGACCAGCACATGGGCGGAGCGGTCTACCTGTTCGTGCGCGGCAGTCGCGCAGTGAGTCAGGGCGCGTGGTTTACCCGACCGCCCCGCGCGCTGATCGAAAGTCTCGATCTGCTGTTTCAGGGCCGAGCGCCGATTACGGAAGACGTGCTGTCAGGAGACCTCGTATGAATCGCACCTTCGCTCACTTGATGCCCACGGCGCTGGACGCCGACAGCCTGGCCAACCTGAAACCCCTCAGCCGCGTGGAGGATTTGCTGCTGTTGCTGCAGCGCTGGGTCGAGCGCGGCTGGCTGCGTGCGCTGGACAAGGCCTTCGTGGCGTTTCTGGCTGACCTTGATCCTGCCGCAGACTCGTTGGTGTTGTTGGCGGCCACGTTGACCAGTCACCAGTTGGGGCATGGCCACGTCTGCCTGGACCTCTACGAAACCCTGAAAGAGCCGGATTTCGCCTTGTCGCTGCCGCCGGAGGGTGATGTGTTGTCGACGCCGATGCTGTTGCCGTCCTCGCTGCTTAAATCGCTGGACGGCGCAACGTGGTGCAAGGCGCTGGAAGCGAGCGCGCTGGTTGCTCACGCTGGGGATGTCAGCGAAGCGGCGGCGCAGAGGCCGTTGGTTTTATCCGATCGGCGCCTGTACCTGCGCCGGTACTGGACCTATGAACGGCGGATCGATGCGGCGTTGCGTCGTCGACTGGCTCAGGTGGAAACGGGGTTCAGCGATTTGCCCCAACGTCTGGATGCGCTGTTCGGCCCGGCCAATCACGCGCCTGACGCATTGATCGACTGGCAAAAGCTGGCCTGTGCGCTGGCGACACGAGGCGCGTTCAGCATCATCACCGGCGGCCCCGGCACGGGCAAAACCACCACGGTCGTGCGTTTGCTGGCGCTGCTGCAATCGCCAGCGGTTGAACGCGGCAAGCCGCTGCGCATTCGTCTGGCGGCGCCGACCGGCAAGGCCGCGGCACGTCTGACCGAGTCGATCAGTCATCAGGTGCAGTCGCTGCAAGTGCCGGAAGACGTGCGGCAGAAAATCCCCAGCGAAGTCACGACGGTTCACCGTTTGCTGGGCAGCCGTCCGGGGACGCGGCATTTTCGTCATCACGCGGGCAACCCGTTGCCGCTGGACGTGCTGGTGGTCGATGAAGCCTCGATGATCGACCTGGAAATGATGGCTAACCTGCTGGACGCATTGCCGCCCCATGCGCGCATGGTGTTGCTGGGCGACAAGGATCAATTGGCGTCGGTTGAGGCGGGCGCCGTGCTGGGCGATTTGTGCCGCGATGCGGAGGCGGGGATGTACAGCCCGCAGACCCAGGCGTGGCTTGAATCGGTCAGCGGCGAGGATCTTTCCGGAAGCGGTTTGCAGCAGGGCGACGATCAGCATCACGCGTTGGCTCAGCAAGTGGTGATGCTGCGCCACTCCCGGCGTTTCGTGGCTGGGAGCGGCATCGGTCAGTTGGCCAAGCTGGTCAATCAGCAGCAGGACAAGGACGCGCGCGCGTTGCTCGCGGCTCGCCAGTACCCGGATTTGTTTTCCCTGGTGCTCAAAGGTGAGCAGGACCGTGCGCTGTCACGGCTTTTGCTCGACGGTCACGGCGACGGTCCGCAGGGTTACCGCCATTATCTGGGCGTGATGCACGCGCAGCGGCCGCAAGACCTGACGCAGATCGAAGACCCGCGCAGCGTCGAGTGGGCGCGGCATGTCTTGAGTGCGTTCGATGAGTTCCAGCTGCTATGTGCGGTGCGCAAAGGGCCGTGGGGCGTGGAAGGGTTGAATCGACGGATCACGGAAACGCTGTTCAGCGCCGGGCTGATCGAGAGTGATCATCAGTGGTACGAGGGGCGCCCGGTGTTGATGACGCGCAACGACTACGGGCTGGGTTTGATGAACGGCGACATTGGCATTGCCTTGCGTCTCCCCGAGGGGCCGGTCGAGGAGAACCGTCAGGCGCTGCGTGTTGCGTTCCCGCGTAACGACGGCAGCGGCGGCGTGCGTTTTGTGCTGCCCAGTCGGCTCAATGACGTGGAAACGGTGTACGCGATGACAGTGCACAAGTCCCAGGGGTCGGAGTTCGCACACACGGCCTTGATCCTACCCGAGGCGTTGAACCCGGTGCTGACCAAGGAGTTGATCTACACCGGCATCACCCGGGCCAAGCACTGGTTCAGCCTGATCGAGCCGCGTCAGGGCGTGTTTGAAGAAGCCCTGCGGCGCAAGGTCAAGCGCCTGAGCGGGTTGATGTTGGGGTTGTGAGGCTCACGCCTCTTTGAGCGTCGGCGCTTGTTGCGTAACGGCGTGATCCAGCCCCATGAACCTGCGCACACGCTCGCCGCACTGATCGGCAAGAATCGTCTGCGGCGCGGCGTCGATCTGTACGATGCCGTTTTCCATGAAGATCACCCGGTCGGAAATCGACAGGGCGAAGTCCATCTCATGGGTCACGATGAGCATCGTCATGCCTTCCTTCGCCAGCTCGGCGATGACCTTCAGCACGTCGCCCACCAGCTCCGGGTCAAGCGCAGAAGTCGGCTCGTCGAAGAGCATGATCTGCGGGTCCATCGCCAGCGCTCGGGCAATCGCCACGCGCTGTTGCTGACCGCCGGAGAGCTGATGCGGGTATTTGTGCGCGTGGGCCAGCAGCCCGACCTTGTCGAGCAGGGCGTAGGCACGCTGCTCGCTGACGTCGCGGTCGCGGCCGTGATAACGCGGCGCGAGGGTCACGTTGTCGAGAATGGTGCGGTGGGGGAACAGGTTGAAGTTCTGAAACACCATGCCGATGCGCTGCACGCCACGGCGAATCTGCGGCGCGTTGGGGTTGTCGCCGGCGTGAATGTAGCCTTCGCCAAACAGGATGATCTCGCCCTTGTCGATGGTCTCCAGGCTGTTGACGGTGCGAATGAGCGAGGTCTTGCCCGAACCTGATGGACCGATGATGGAAATCACCTGACCGGCGTCCACCTCCAGATTGATCCCCTTGAGCACTTCATGCTGCCCGTAGCTTTTGTGGATGTTGGCCAGTTGTAGCGCTGGCGCCGACCCCGGTCCTGTTGTCGGCTGGCGTACTACCGCGGGCTGCGTGACCAGGCTGGCGCGCAGGTGAGTCAGGGCAGTGTCGTCGAGGGTCTGGGGCTTGCGGTTGCTCAGCTCCAGGTGCTGCTCCAGCCAGTGAAACAGCCAGCCGAACACCGTCACGATCATCACGTAATACACCGCGACGGCTGACAGCGTTTCCATCACCAGGAAGTTCTGCGCATAGAGACGCTGGCCCACGGTCAGCAGTTCGGTCAGGGAAATCACTGACACCAGCGAGGTCAGTTTCACCACGGTGATGTATTCATTCACCAGCGTTGGCAGCGAGATACGAAATGCCTGGGGGATGACGATCAGACGCTGCATGCCAATCAGACCGACGCCCAGGGCGCGGCCGGCTTCTTTCTGGCCTTTCGCGACGGAGATCAGGCCGCCGCGGTGAATCTCCGCCATGTACGCCGCTTCCGTGACCACCAGCGCGAGAAGGCCGGAATAGAAGGGGTTGGAAAGTACATCACGGGTGACCGGAAACATCTGCGGCAGGTTGTAGGTAAACACCACCAGCACCAGCAGCGGAACACTGCGGAAGAACCAGATATAAATCGACGCCGGAACGCTGATCCAGCGCGCCGTCGAAAGCTTGGCCGACGCCAGCAGGAAACCCAGCAGCATGCCGATGAACCAGCCCAGCGCGCTGAGCTCGATCACGGTGATGCAGGACTCCCAGAAGTCGGCGACCGAGAACAGAGAAAAAAAGTAGGACCATTCGAATTGCATACACACACCTCAGCAGGGCGGGGCCCGGCGGGACTCTCTAATCAAACGCGGTCCCTGCAGGAGTGAGCTTGCTCGCGATGACTTCGGTACATCCGACACACCCTCATCGTCTGTCACGGCCAATCGCGAGCAAGCTCACTCCTACAAGGGGTGACGCATCAAGCCGTCAGTTGGCGGGCTCTTCCAGGTTGTATTTCTTCAACAGCGCCGCGTATTCGCCGGATTTTTTGGTCTCGTCGAAGGCCTTGAGCAACGCCTGATACAGCTCGTCATTGCCCTTCTTCACGTAGATGCCAAGCGTCTGCTGGTAGATGGAATGCTCGGTGCTGACCACCACGCGGCCCTTGGTGCGTTCGGCGATCATCCCGGCGGCGCCGTCGATCTCCACTTGCGCCTGGACGTTGCCTGACAGCAGCGCCTGGGTTACTTCCGGGGCCGACGGGAATTCGCTGACGGCGACCGGGCCTTTGCCCTTCGGCACGCAGTATTCGGCGGAAAGCTTGTTGAATTGGGTGACCCACGTGGTGCCTTTTTCCAGGCCGATTTTCAGCCCGCACAAGTCTTCCGGCACCTTGGGTTTGAGCGGACTGTCCTTGAGCACCATGATCGCCGCGCCCGTTACGGCGTAGGGGATGGTCTGGGCCTGGGTCTGGCGCTCCGGCGTGATGTACATGCCCGAAATGATCGCGTCGTAGTGACCGGCATTGAGGCTGAGGATCAGGCTGGAGAACTTGGTGTCGACAAACTCCGCTTTGAGGTCCATGTGCTTGGCGAGCAGGCGCGAAAGGTCCGGGTCGGCACCGACGACATTTTTCTTCTCGTCGTAGGATTCGAACGGCGGGTAGGTAATCTCCATGCCGACCTTGAATTGCCCGGGCGTCACGGTGGTAGCAGCTTGTGCGGCCGTGGTAGCCAATAACGACGCGCCGAGCATGGCGGAGGCAAGCACGGTCAAGCGGACAGCGGTGTTCAAAGTGTTGCGCATCGTCGGCGACTCCACGTCAGAAAGGTAGGGCTGGGTGTGTTGAGTATTCGGGTGGAACAGGGGGACGCATCGCATCACGATGGGTCCTGTGTCTGGCTCTTCAAATGGCCGAAGCTCGACGGCTTGCGCGCCTTTTCGTACAGCTTGAGTTCGCCGTTCTCGACCTTGCGCCGCAGGTATTGGTAGGTCTGCAACGCCTGACCGAACATGTGCTCGCCGATGGTGATTTCTTCGTAGTCGGCAGTGCCCTTGTCGAATTGCGGAAGGGGCTTGATCTGGGTGTGGAAGTCGCAAGCGAAGAACAGCGGAAACGAATAGCGCTCCTCGCTGACCGTGCGTACCCGGTGAGCCGTAGCAACGAACGTACCAGCGGTCATGACCTCCAGCATGTCGCCGATGTTGACCACAAACGCGCCGTCTACCGGCGGCGCGTCGATCCACTGCCCAAGGTCGTTCATCACTTCCAGCCCGGGTTTGTCGGCCAGCAGCATGGTGAAGCACTCGTAATCGGTGTGCGCACCAATTCCGGGCGCATCCTGCGCGGCGCCGTCGAACGGGTAATGAATCAGTCGCAGCTTGGAAGGTGGGCGGGTGACCATCGCCTCGAAGTAGCCTTCCTCCAGGCCCAGCGCCAGCGCGAAGCCGTCGAACAGACGGCGGCCCAAGGCAAACACCGCCGCGTAATACGCTTCCACCGCAGGGCGAAAACCGGGCAGGTCAGGCCATTCGTTGGCGCCGATCAGCGGGGTTTTGGCGATCACCAGCGGGTCGTCATCGCCCACTTCAAAACCGATATCGAAGGCCTCTTTATGGTCTGGCTTGCCCTTGGCGTACACCTCTTCGCCCTCGGGCACGAAGCCTTTGTGGCTTCGCGAAGTGCCGATGTAATGCTGCATTTTGTAGTCGAGGGGTTGGGCGAACAGGTCCTTGGCCGCTTGACGCAGACCGTCGATCAACGACGGCGCGATGCCGTGATTCCTGACGTACAGAAAACCCACTTCCCGCGCCGCCTTGCCCAGTTCGTCAGCGACGGCCTGACGCAGGGCGATGTCGGGGCTGAACAGCTCGGCGATATCGACCACCGGGATGCTGCTGAAATTGGCGACCTTCGGGGCTGCCGCGTGCGACGGATCTGGCATGACGAAACGCTCCTTATCGGCTTGTTGTGTGGTTGAAGCGCTGGAAATGTTCGCGTTCGGTCTGGCCCATCCACACGTTCAGCGACCAGAGATCGGCCACCGGTACATTGGTGAAGGGCAGATGATGCAGATAGCCGTCGGCGCCGAATTCGGGTGTCATCGTGCTGAGCTGATAACCGCGCGCCTGCTGGGATTCCCACACGGCTTCCCAGTGCTGCTGATGGAAAGCCAGCTCGCGTGCGTACTCGGGGGCGGCGGGATGCGGGACTTGCGGGCCCTGGTCGTAACCGACCCGAGCCTGAATGTGATGAACGCGCTCGACGAACGCGCTGAGGTCGTCTTCCGGGTCGTCGAGCAAACGCTCGCAAGTGACGATCCAGTGACTGATGTCGCTGGTGAAGCGCAGATCCGGCAGTTGGCGGATCAGCTCAAGGGTGATCCACGGATTGAACAGCGAGCGTGCGCGGTGGGTTTCGAAGGTCACTGTCTGCCCATGTTTGCGCGCCACCTCCAGCGCCTGACCGAAGAATTCCACCTGCTGCGGCAATTGCCAGCGGTCATTGCCGGCCAGCACATTGACGAAGCGCGGCGCCAGTTCGGTTGACCAGGCGAGTTTCTGTTCGAGATCGCTAAGGTGTTCTGCAGTGGTTGCTGATTGTTCCGGGAGGACGTCGTAGGCGGTGAACACCGTGGCGATGTAAGGCACATGATTGGCGCGCAGGAAGGCACCGAATTCCGCACGCTCGACAGGCGTCAGCGGCAGGCGTGCTTCCATGCCATCGAATCCGGCTTCCAGCAGCTCATCCAGCGCCTGGGCCTTGCTGGCGCGGTAGCCCCAGAGCGTGCGGAAGATTTCCAGTTTCATCGAGCGTCCTCAAAGATTGCGTCGTGCGGCTGACGTGCGACCCCAGACAGGGCTCCGCCACGGCCCAGGCCTAGACGGGTACAGCGGCAGTCACATCAGAAAAGGCAATCTTCGGGCCGGGTCTCTAATGGACGGGCTCCTTTATTGGAGCCGATCTTAGATTCGGCCGATGAACGGAAAGAATAGGAAAGCTCAAATGCATAGTTCAGAGATTTCTGAACTATGGCGGGGAGGGGCAGAGCAGACGGTCGGACCTGTGTAGGAGCGCGCTTGCCCGCGAATACGTTGGTACAGCTTCAAAAAATTTGTCGGTGGAAACATTGCATTCGCGAGCAAGCTCACTCCTACAGATCGCGTTGCGCCGAGCACCCCAATCTGCCGCCGACTTAGCATTCAATCCACAAACGCCATCCGATCTGTCTTGCCCAACAGAAACCCCTGATTGCGCTCGGTGGCCTCGCGGATGTAATCCCACAACAACGTAATCCGCTTGAGCTTTCTCAGGTCCTCCCGGCAGTACATCCAGAACTGCCTCGTGATATCCACATCGCTTTCCAGCACCGGCAGCAGTCGAGCATCTTGCGCCGCGAGAAAGCACGGGAGGATCGCCAGCGCTCGGCCCTGTAGCGCGGCGACGTATTGGGCGATGACGCTCGTGCTGCGCAGGGTGGCGTGAGCGCCGGGGAGGAGGTTGCTGAGGTAGAGCAATTCCGAGCTGAAGGCCAGGTCGTCGACGTAGCTGATGAACGGATGGTTGGCGAGGTCTTCGGTCTTGAGGATCGGCGCGTGGTTGTCGAGATAATCCTGGGTGGCGTAGAGCCTCAGGCTGTAGTCGCACAACTTGCAGCACACGTAAGGCCCGTGCTCCGGACGCTCCAGCGCGATGACGATGTCCGCCTCGCGCTTGGACAGGCTGATGAAATGCGGCAGCGGCAGGATATCCACCGAAATGGCCGGGTACGTGTCGGTGAAGTGACTGAGTTGCGGGGTGATGAAGAAGCTGCCGAAGCCTTCTGTGCAACCCATGCGCACATGCCCCGACAACGCGACGCCGGAGCCGGAAACCTGCTCGCAGGCAATATGCAGCGTGCTTTCTATGGACTCCGCCGCGCCGAGCAATCGTTGGCCTTCCGCCGTGAGGATGAACCCGTTGCTGCGGGATTTCTCGAACAGCAGCGTGCCCAGTGACGTCTCCAGCGAGCTGATCCGGCGCGACACCGTTGTGTAGTCCACCGCGAGGCGTTTGGCCGCGGAACTGGCCTTGCGCGTGCGCGCCACTTCGAGAAAAAACTTCAGGTCGTCCCAGTTCAGCGCGCTCAGGGACGTGATGTTTTTTTGCATGTTGAACCTGCTTTTATGTGCGTTCTTATTAGAAGTTTGCACATCTATACTCCGAAGCGCTGCCGGATCCAACCTGCCCGTCAACGCCTGTTGCAGCAGCTGAAACCAGCGAGGTAACGCCCCGGCAAATCGCCCCACCCACACGCCATAACACCCTGCACAACAATAAATAAGCGGAGGAGTTTATGAAGAACGCTATTACGGCGGACGCTGGCGCACTCGATGCCAGCCCCGTGAAAAACGCCCGATCCTACCGACTTGCCGGCGCGGCGAGCATGGCTGGCACGACCATCGAGTGGTACGACTTTTTCCTCTACGGCACGGCTGCCGCCCTGATCTTCAACAAGATTTTTTTCCCTGCACTGGACCCGATCATCGGTGTGCTGGCGGCGTTCGCCACCTACGCCGTGGGCTTTCTCGGCCGGCCGCTGGGCGGCATCGTGTTCGGCCATTTCGGCGACAAGATCGGGCGCAAGTCCATGCTCTTGTTCACCCTGATGCTTATGGGCATTCCGACCATCATCATCGGCCTGATTCCCACCTACGAACAGATTGGCTACTGGGCCGCGGTGCTGCTCGTAGCGATGCGGTTTCTGCAGGGCATGGCCGTCGGCGGTGAATGGGGCGGGGCGGTGTTGATGGCGGTCGAACATGCGCCCGAAGGCCGTAAAGGTTTCTACGGCAGCCTGCCGCAAACCGGCGTTGGGGCAGGGCTGGTGCTGGCCTCGTTGGCCATGGGCATGGTCGCCAAATTGCCGGAGGCCGACATGCTCAGTTGGGGCTGGCGGATTCCGTTTCTCGCCAGCGTCGTGCTGTTGGGCGTGGGCTGGCTGATTCGCCTGAAAGTCCCGGAGTCGCCCGATTTCGAGAAGCTCAAGAAAGACAACATCGCCGTCAAAGTGCCGCTGTTCAAAGTCTTCCGCGACCATCCGAAAGAAACCCTGACCATCATCGGCGCGCGCACTGCCGAGAACGCCTGGTTCTACATGTCGGTGACCTTCGCGTTGGCGTACGCCGCCAATCAGTTGCTCATCCCCCGCGCTGACGTGCTGAGCGCGATCACCGCCGGCGCTGCGCTTTCTCTGGTGACCATGCCGCTGTGTGGGCACCTGTCCGACAAGGTCGGTCAGAAACGTCTGTATTTCGCCGGGCTTCTGCTGCTCTGCGCGTTCGTTTATCCCTTCTTCGCCATGCTTGGCACCCGCGAGCCGCAGATGGTGTGGTGGGCGATGGTGCTGGCAGTAGGCGTGGTCTTCCCGATCCTGTATGCGCCGGAATCCCTGTTGTTCGCCCGGCAGTTTCCGGCGGAAATTCGATACAGCGGCATCTCCGTCTCGGTGCAGTTGGCGGGCGTTCTGGGCGGCGGATTTGCGCCGATGATCGCCACGCAATTGCTGGCCATGGGCGGCGGCAGTCCGCGCTACGTGATCGCCTACCTGATCGGCATGGCGCTGGTTGCATTGGTCTGCACCGCGCTGATGAAGCGTGATCCCCCTCGCCATCGCGCTGTCTGACATCGACTTTTTTCAGCGCGCCCGCGCCGGCGCGCTGCTTTGAATGGAGCAATGGCAATGAACGTGTCGCTGAACAAAAACAATACCACCGTGGCCCGCGTGAAGCTGCTGATCGGCGGTGAATGGGTTGAGTCGCAAACCACCGAGTGGCTCGACGTGGTCAACCCTGCCACGCAGGAAGTGCTGGCCCACGTGCCGTTCGCGACGGCCGCTGAGGTCGATGCCGCTGTCGCCGCCGCGCAGAAGGCATTCACCACCTGGCGGCACACGCCGATTGGCGCCCGCATGCGCATCATGCTCAAGTTGCAGGCGTTGATCCGGGAACACTCCAAACGCATCGCCGTCGTGCTCAGCGCCGAACAGGGCAAGACGATTGCGGACGCCGAGGGCGATATCTTCCGCGGCCTGGAAGTGGTCGAGCACGCGTGCTCCATCGGCACCTTGCAGATGGGCGAATTCGCCGAAAACGTGGCCGGTGGCGTCGACACCTACACGTTGCGTCAGCCCATCGGCGTCTGCGCCGGGATCACGCCTTTCAACTTCCCGGCGATGATTCCGCTGTGGATGTTCCCGATGGCCATCGCCTGCGGCAACACCTTCGTGCTCAAACCGTCCGAGCAGGACCCGATGTCGACCATGCTGCTGGTGGAACTGGCGGTCGAGGCGGGCGTGCCGGCAGGCGTGCTCAATGTCGTGCATGGCGGCAAAGAGGTGGTCGACGGGATCTGCACCCACAAAGACATCAAGGCGGTCTCCTTCGTCGGCTCGACGGCGGTGGGCACTCACGTTTACGACCTGGCGGGCAAACACGGCAAGCGCGTGCAGTCGATGATGGGCGCCAAGAACCATGCCGTCGTGCTGCCGGATGCCAATCGCGAACAGACCCTCAACGCGCTGGTCGGCGCCGGTTTCGGTGCCGCGGGTCAGCGCTGCATGGCGACGTCGGCGGTGGTGATGGTCGGCGCGTCGAAGCAGTGGATTCCCGATCTGAAAGCGCTGGCGCAGCAGCTCAAGGTGAATGCGGGAAGCGAGGCAGGGACCGATGTCGGCCCGGTGATTTCGAAGCGCGCGAAGCAGCGAATTCTTGATCTGATCGAAAGCGGCGTTCGGGAAGGCGCCACCCTCGAGCTGGACGGGCGCGACATCACGGTGACGGGTTTTGAGGAAGGCAACTTCGTCGGGCCGACGCTGTTCACGGGCGTTACCACCGAGATGCAGATCTACACTCAGGAAATCTTCGGGCCGGTGCTCGTGGTGCTGGAAGTCGACACGCTGGATCAGGCCATTGCTCTGGTCAACGCCAACCCGTTCGGCAACGGCGTCGGGCTGTTCACCCAGAGCGGTGCGGCGGCGCGCAAATTCCAGAGCGAAATCGACGTGGGGCAGGTCGGCATCAACATCCCGATTCCGGTGCCGGTGCCGTTCTTCAGCTTCACCGGCTCACGTGGTTCGAAGCTGGGGGACCTGGGGCCGTACGGCAAACAGGTGGTGCAGTTCTACACTCAGACCAAGACCGTCACCAGCCGCTGGTTCGATGACGACAGCGTGAATGACGGGGTGAATACGACGATCAATTTGCGTTGAGTTCGACGCCCTGTTTTAGGAGCGCGCTTGCCCGTGAAAACGATCTGCCTGTGACGGGTGGGTTGAGAGACATGACGCCATCGCGGGCAAGCGCGCTCCTACAAAGATCGTATTCCGTCAGTTGGTTTGAGCTGAGTTCTGAACAAGGAGAACAACCATGAAAATCGCATTCATCGGCCTGGGCAATATGGGGGCGCCGATGGCGCGGAACCTGATCCGTGCCGGGCATCAGTTGCATTTGTTCGACGTCAACCAACAGGTCTTGGCCGAGCTGGCCGAATTGGGCAGCCGCATCAGTGAGTCGCCCAAACATGCTGCTCAGGGTGCCGACCTGGTCATCACCATGCTCCCGGCCGCGGCTCATGTTCGCGCGGTGTACCTGAATGACGACGGCGTGCTGGCGGGCATCAGCGCAGGGGTGCCGGCGGTGGATTGCAGCACGATTGATCCACAGACCATCCGCGATGTGGCGGCGGCAGCGGCGAAACAGGGCGTGATGGTGGGCGACGCGCCGGTGTCGGGCGGCACTGGCGGGGCGCAGGCCGGGACGCTGACGTTTATGGTCGGTGCGAGTGTTGAACACTTCACGGCGCTCAAGCCGGTCCTCGCGCAGATGGGCCGCAACATCGTCCATTGCGGTGACGTCGGCACCGGTCAGATCGCGAAGATCTGCAACAACATGCTGTTGGGCATTTCCATGATCGGCGTGGCAGAAGCCATGGCGCTGGGCAACAGCCTGGGCATCGACACCGGCGTGCTGGCGACCATCATCAACAGCTCGACCGGGCGCTGCTGGAGCTCGGAAATGTACAACCCGTGGCCCGGCGTCGTGGAAACCGCCCCGGCGTCGCGCGGCTACACCGGAGGGTTTGGCGCGGAGCTGATGCTCAAGGACCTGGGCCTGGCAACCGAAGCCGCCAAAGCCGCCCGCCAACCCGTGATCATGGGCGCGCTGGCGCAGCAGCTGTATCAGGCGATGAGTTTGCGCGGTGACGGTGGCAAGGATTTTTCGGCGGTGGTTGAGGGATACATCAAGAAGGAAAACTGATGTCGCACACCCCGGCCTCTTCCCGGCTAAAGCCGGTACCACAATGTGCGCGCGGTCAGTCAGTGGGACCGGCTTTAGCCGGGAAGAGGCCAGCACGAACACCCGCGATTTCACGGCGTGACGTCCGACGCCTTCCCGGCTAAAGCCGGTCCTACAATGTGCGCGCGGTCAGTCAGTGGGACTGGCTTTAGCCGGGAAGAGGCCAGCACGAACACCCGCGATTTCACGGCGTGACATCCGACGCCTTCCCGGCTAAAGCCGGTCCCACAATGTGCGCGCGGTCAGTCAATGGGAGCAGCTTTAGCCGGGAAGAGGCCAGCACGAACACCCCAAACTTCGCGGCGTGGCATCCGACGCCTTCCCGGCTAAAGCCGGTCCCACAATATCCACGCGGTCAGTCAGTGGGACTGGCTTTAGCCGGGAAGAGGCCAGCACGAACACCCCAAACTTCGCGGCGTGGCATCCGACGCCTTCCCGGCTAAAGCCGGTCCTACAATGTGCGCGCGGTCAGTCAGTGGGACTGGCTTTAGCCGGGAAGAGGCCAGCACGAATACCCGCAATTTCGCGGCGTGGCATCCGACGCCTTCCCGGCTAAAGCCGGTCCCACAATGTGCGCGCGGTCAGTCAATGGGAGCAGCTTCAGCCGGGAAGAGACCAGCACGAACACTCGCGATTTCACGGCGTGGCATCCGACGCCTTCCCGGCTAAAGCCGGTCCCACAATGTGCGCGCGGTCAGCCGGTGGGACTGTAGTGGTCAACTAATTCCGGACACCTCGATAGGTGGTTTCGACGCCATCGTCCGTTCGTAAACGGTCGGTGGCAGGTACCCCAGTTTCGAGTGCAGCCGCTCGTTGTT
>NZ_JBTOPV010000051.1:0-19792 GCF_055284355.1 Pseudomonas sp. HP_01
AGTGCATTGCGTTCAGCCAGTACCACTAGGCAATTTTCTGGCTTACGCCACTTCCACTATGTGCACGCGGTGATTTAGTGGGACCGGCTTCAGCCGGGAAGGGGCCGGTGCAGACGCCATTAATTTTGCAGCATTGACCAGTCCGTAGGAGCCGGCTTGCTGGCGAACCCGGTTGACCTTTCCCTGCTGTAGCGCCTGACACAATGCGTTCGCCAGCAAGCCGGCTCCTACGGTGAGATCGAGGACATCCAGTGGAAGCGGAGATTTAGATGGTGTCATCGAGCTATCAGTCGCTATCCTGTGGCGCTTCACCTGTTCCGCCAAAAGAGTAAATGCAAGTGCGTTGCCCGCTGACCCTTTCGACCGCTACAGCGCTCGCTCGCAGAATTGCGAAGCCGTCCCACGTTTCCGCGGCGGCTTGTGCCCGTCATCAGTACCAAGGCGATGTCCCATGCGTCTGGTGATGATCGCCCTGTTCTGCCTGTTGCCGATGTTTGCCGGCGCCGTCGATTTCGATGAGAACACCCGCAGCCTGGCATTGGGGCGCGACACCCAGGTGTTCGAAGACCCCACCGGCGATGCCACCATCCAGCAAGTCTCGTCCCCCGAGGGCGCCGCACGCTTCCGCCCCGTGGCCGGTCAATCGCTCAACGCGGGGTACTCGCGCTCCGCCTTCTGGCTGAAAGTGCGTCTGACCTATCGTCCCGCCAACCCGCTGGCGTCCGCCGACTGGCTGCTGGAAATGGCCTACCCGCCGATGGATCACGTCGATCTCTACCTCGGCGACGGCGACGCGCGCCCGCGTCTGGCCTGGCAGACCGGCGACATGCTGCCCTTCGCCAGCCGGCAGATTAAGCAGAACAACTACGTATTCGATCTCAACCTGAACGCCCACGAGACCAAGACCGTTTACCTGCGCGTCGCCAGCCACGGCTCGGTGCAGGCGCCGCTCAATCTGTGGGCCAGTCACGCCTATATAGAAGAGCAGCCGTCGCGCCTCTACATCCTCGGCATGATTTACGGCGTGCTGGCGGTGATGCTGATCTACAACCTGTTCATCTACCTCAGCGTGCGCGACACCGCGTACCTGTATTACATCCTCTACATCACCTTCTTCGGCCTGTATCAGGTGTCGGTTAACGGCGCGGCGATCGAGTATTTCTGGCCGGACAACCCATGGTGGGCCAACACCTCGACCACCTTTCTTATTGCCGCTGCGATTCTGTTTGCCAGCCAGTTCACCCGTAAATTCCTGCAGACGCCCAGCCTGGGTCGCTGGCTGGACGTGCCGCTGCTGGCGATGATGGTCTGCGCGGCAGTGATCATGGCGCTCGCATTGAGCATGGATTACGGCGTCGCGCTGCGCCTGGTGACAGGGCTGGTGTTGCTGTTCACGCAGGTTGTGCTGCTGATCGGCCTGGCGGCGTGGTTCAAGGGCCGGCGGGTCGCGCGGTATTTCATTTTCGGCTGGTCAGCGTTCCTGATCGGCGGGGTGATCAACGCGACCATGCTGCTCGGGCATTTGCCCAACAACTTCTGGACCATGTACGCCAGCCAGATCGGTTCAGTGATCGAGGTGGCGCTACTGTCGCTGGCGCTGGCCGACCGCATCAATGCCATGCGCGAGCGCGAGGCGCAGATCATGGCGGAATCGAAGCAGGGCCTGGAGACCCTCAATCAGCAATTGGCGGTGAGCAACCGATTGAAAGACGAGTTTCTGGCCACGCTGACCCATGAACTGCGCACGCCCATGAACGGTGTGATCGGTTCGCTGGAATTGATGCAGATGGACGTGGCCGAGAGCGAGATCGAGCTGTATCGCCAGACCGCCGCCGATTCGGCGCAAAACATGATGGGCATCGTCAACGGCATTCTTACGCTGACCGAACTGCAGGCGGGCCGCATCACCGTGCGCAACGAGCCGTTCAGCCTGCGTCATGTGCTGTTTCAACTGCGCAGTGGCTTCGAGCCGCTGGCCCGCAGCAAGGCGCTGGCGCTGGGTGTGGAGCTGGACGAGACACTGCCGGACAGCCTCGAAGGTGACGGCGTGAAGTTGCGTCAGTGCCTGGAGTGCCTGCTGGACAACGCGATCAAGTTCACCAAGACCGGTTCGATCAGAATCCGTGTCAACGGCCAGCGCGCAGACGCCGAGCACGTCCGGCTGGTGATCGACGTCATCGACACCGGCATCGGCTTTAGCCGCCTGGATGAAGAGACGCTGTACGCCAACTTCTTCCAAGTGGACGGCTCGACGACCCGGGAATACGGCGGCCTGGGCATCGGCCTGGCGATTTGCCGACAGTTGATTGAATTGCAGGGCGGGCGCCTCAGCCATCAGTCCGAACCGGGCAATGGCAGCCAGTTCCGCCTGAGCCTGGATGTGCAGATCGCCGCGTCCCCAGTGTAGGAGTGAGCTTGCTCGCGATTGCGGTGTGTCAGACCACATATCCGTCACAGACACACCGCAATTCGCGGGCAAGCGCGCTCCTACAGTTGATCTGCGTTTATTCAGGTAGATCCGGGGCGATTTAAGGCGCGTTGTACTTCAACACATTCGGACTGTACCGGCTGACCCTTGTAGGAGTGAGCTTGCTCGCGATTGCGGTGTGTCAGACCACATATCCGTCACAGACACCGCGCAATCGCGAGCAAGGTGGAGCGCCACCCCGGTCACTCCTACATGGGCCGTGCATCCCGCGCGATGTGCATCAACTCTGTTGCCAGCCATCGACAAGGCAAAACCGCCGTGATTTCGTCTTCTATGGCGCTGTCGCCGGGGCGGGGTGCGTGATTCACTAGGTCAGCTGCACGACCGCCGCGTGCTGCCCGGACCGGAGTCGCCTCATGGACCAGCGCATCAACCTGCATCAGTTCGCCGAGACCCACGAGGTCACCAACCAGCCGCCTTCCCTGGACGGCACCAACCTCTACCGCATCGACCTGCCGCTGCAAGAGTGGTCGCAGCGCTTCGGGGCGGGTTGGGCACGGGACCGAATCGACGCCTATGGCGCGCTGGCCGGTGGCCCGTTGATGGAAGCTGGTTTCCTCGCCAACCAGAACAAACCGGTGTTCGCCAGCCATGATCGCTACGGCCATCGCATCGATCTGGTGGAATTTCATCCCGCGTATCACCAACTGATGCAAACGGCGGTTGAGCACGGCATCCCGTCGCTGCCGTGGACCGATCCCCGGGAAGGCGCCCACGTCGCCCGCGCGGCGATGAGCTATTTGCACACCCAGGCCGAAGCGGGCAGCGGTTGTCCGCTGACCATGACCTTCGCCAGCGTGCCGGCCCTGCGCCTGCAACCGGATCTGGCCGAGACCTGGCTGCCGAAGATCCTCGCCCCCCACTACGACCCGCGCAACGTCGGCATCGCCCACAAGGCCGGCGCCACCATCGGCATGGCCATGACCGAGAAACAGGGCGGCACCGACGTGCGCGCCAACACCACGCGGGCCTATCCCGTTGGCCAGCCCGGCCCCGGTCAGGCCTATGAGCTGGTCGGGCACAAATGGTTTTGTTCAGCGCCCATGTGCGACGCCTTCCTCACCCTGGCGCAGACCGACAAAGGCCTGACCTGTTTCCTGCTGCCCCGCCATCGCCCGGACGACACCCGCAACGCGTTCTACATACAGCGGCTGAAGAACAAGCTGGGCAATTGGTCCAACGCCTCCAGTGAGGTGGAATTCCGCGGCGCCCTGGCCTGGATGGTGGGCGAGGAGGGGCGCGGCGTGCCGACCATCATCGAAATGGTGGCCATGACCCGCTTCGACTGCATGACCGGATCCAGCGCGCTGATGCGTCAGGCCCTGACCCAGGCCGCGCACCATTGCGCCCACCGCAGCGTCAGTGGCCGCTTGCTCAGCGAACAGCCGCTCATGCAAAACGTGCTCGCCGATCTGGCGCTGGAAAGCGAGGCGGCCCTCGCATTGACCCTGCGCATGGGGCGTTCGCTGGAGCGCCTGGATGACGGCCACGAAGCCCGTTTCGCACGACTCGTAACGGCGGTGGGCAAGTACTGGATCTGCAAGCGCGCGCCGGCAATGATCAACGAAGCGGCGGAATGCATGGGCGGTGCGGGGTATGTGGAGGACACGATTCTGCCGCGCCTGTACCGTGAGGCGCCGGTCAATTCGACGTGGGAAGGTTCCGGCAATGTGCAGTGCCTCGACGTCCTGCGCGCCTTGTCCAAAGAGCCCGGCGTGCTGGACGCGTTGTTTGACGAGCTGGGCGACGGTCATGGCGACAAGCTTCTGGCCGCGCATATTCATGGCTTGAAGGAGGCGTTTCAGGACACCGGCGACATCCAGTACCGCGCACGGCAACTGACCGAAGACATCGCCGTCGCGCTGCAGGCAAAACTGCTGCTGGAAGCAGGCAATTCGGTGGTCAGCGACGGGTTTATCGCCGGACGCGTGGAGCGGCCGGGTCGGGTCTACGGCGCCTTGCCGCGCGGGGTGGATGTTCAGGCGTTGGTCGCGCGGTCAGCGCCGCAAACCGGGTGATCTGTGTCTGCGCTGCCTGCGAACAGGGCGTGTCAGGCATACATTCGGTGAATGCGACATTTTTCGCGGGCAAGCGCGCTCCCACACGGGATATCCGCAGCAGTCCTCTCTGACACAACTCGTGCCTTCGTCATCTGTTGCAGGCAAGATGTGCGCTTGCAAGATCAGAAGGATATGCATCGTGACCGAAGCTTTCATTGTCGTAGAAACTGCCGAACAAGCCGTGGATCGGCTCGCTGAGCTGCACGCACGGGCGACCACTGCCTTGAGCCAGGCGCTCAAGCGTTACCTGAAAGACCGCGTCGAACCGGATGCCGCCGAGCGTCTGACGTTCCGCTACCCCGAGCTGCGCCTCACCTATCACTGCCAGGGCGAAGTGCCGCTGACCACCCGCGCCTACGCCAAGGTTCAGCTGCCCGGCACCTACAGCGTCACCGTCACCCACCCGGCGGCGTTCCGCAAATACCTGCTCGAACAGCTCGTGCCGCTGATGAACGATTTCACCGTAACGGTGGAAGTGGGCCTCAGTGAACAGAACATTCCGTATCCCTACGTGGTTGAGCAGGGCGATGAACTGGCCGGTACCGGCGTCACCGCTGCGACCCTCGCACGTGTCTTCCCGAGCACCGATTTGTCGGCCGCCACCGATGGCATCGCCGACGGTCTGTACGACTGGGCCAACACCGATCCGCTGCCCCTCGCGTTGTTCGACGCCGCCCGGGTGGATTTCTCGCTGCGCCGTCTGGTGCATTACACCGGCAGCGACTGGCGCCACGTTCAGCCGTGGATCCTGCTGACCAACTACCACCGCTACGTCGACCAGTTCATCGTGCATGGCCTGGAAAAACTGCGCGACGACCCGCGCTTCGTGAAGATGGTCCTGCCGGGCAACGTCGTCGTCGACAAGAGCATGGATTACGGCGAAGCCCAGGCCATCGTCTCCGGCGTGGTCTGGCACCGTTACCAGATGCCGGCGTACCACCTGATCGCCGAAGACGGCCATGGCGTGACACTGGTCAACATCGGCGTCGGTCCGTCCAACGCCAAGAACATCACCGACCACCTGGCGGTCCTGCGTCCGCACTGCTGGCTGATGATTGGTCACTGCGGCGGCCTGCGTCAGTCCCAGACAATCGGCGACTACGTGCTCGCCCACGCCTACATGCGTCGCGACGGTATTCTGGACCGCGTGCTGCCGCCGAACATCCCGATCCCGGCGCTGGCCGAGGTGCAACTGGCGTTGCAGGAATCAGCCGCCCAAGTCACCGGCGAACGCGGTGACGATCTGAAGAAGCGTCTGCGCACCGGCACGGTCCTGACCTACGATGATCGCAACTGGGAACTGCGCTGGGCCCAGGAGCGGCCGCTGATCAACCTGTCCCGCGCCGTGGCGGTGGACATGGAAAGCGGGACTATTGCGGCCCAGGGTTATCGCCTGCGGGTGCCTTACGGGACCTTGCTCTGCGTTTCGGACAAACCGCTGCACAGCGAGATCAAGCTGCCGGGCTCGGCCAACGCGTTTTATGAGCGTGCGGTCACCCAGCATCTGAAGATCGGCATCGCCGCGCTGGACCTGATGCGTACGCAGCTCAACTCGCTGCATTCGCGCAAACTGCGCAGCTTCGACGAGCCGCCGTTCCGATAAGGCTCTGTTAAGGCGCTAGGCGTTCAACGAAAGGGCCACTAAAGTGGCCCTTTCCGTATCTGTCATTTGTTTACCGGTTTCCCATGCCCCGCAATCAACGTCCCGATGCCCGCCGTCCTTACCCTGATCGCTCCGGCGCGCCACGGCGTGTCGCCAAAGCGCCGCCCGCCGAGCCTCGGCTGATTTTGTTCAACAAACCCTTCGACGTGCTGACCCAGTTCAGTGATGGCGAAGGCCGCGCGACGCTCAAGGATTTCATCGACATCCCCGGCATCTACCCGGCCGGTCGCCTGGACCGCGACAGCGAAGGCTTGCTGCTGCTGACCAACGACGGCCAGTTGCAGGCGCGAATCGCCGACCCCAAGCACAAGCTGGCGAAAACCTATTGGGTGCAGGTGGAGGGGGAGCCCACGCAAGAGCAACTGCAGAAGCTGCGTGACGGCGTTGAACTCAACGATGGCCCGACCTTGCCTGCACAGGCGCGGCAACTGGACGAACCCGAACTGTGGCCGCGCAACCCGCCGGTGCGCTTTCGCAAAAGTGTACCGACGAGCTGGCTGGAACTGGTGATCAAGGAAGGACGCAACCGCCAGGTGCGCAGGATGACCGCGGCGGTCGGGCTGCCGACGTTGCGACTGGTCCGCGTGCGGATTGGCGACTGGAGCCTTGAAGGACTGGATCAGGGGCAGTGGCGGGAAGTGCCGGCGAAGCTCTAGTTGATGGGCTCGCTACCAGACACCATTCGGATTGCCACCTGAATCCACTGTAGGAGCGCGCTTGCCCGCGAATGCGTTATGTCAGTCAGCCAATGTGTTGCTGACCCACCGCTTTCGTCCGGATGCGGCCAGGACCAAGCGCGCTCATACAATCTGCATTGGCGGTTCAGCCGCGCAAATGCACCAGCGGCAACTCAGTGCTCGCCAGTACCTGATTGAGCACGAAACTGGAGCGCACGCTGGTCACGCCATCGATGCGGGTCAGATGACCCAGCAGAAATTTCTGATAGTGATCCATGTCCGGGACGACGACCTTCAGTTGGTAGTCGGCGTCGATACCGGTGACCAGGCTGCATTCCAGCACCTGCGGCAGGTTACGAATGTGCTGCTCGAAATTCTCGAAGCGGTCGGGGGTGTGGCGATCCATGCCGATCAGTACGTAGGCCGTCAGGCTAAGGCCCAGCTTCTTGCGGTCCAGCAGCGCGACCTGGCCCACGATATAACCGTCGTCTTCCAGCTGTTTGACACGACGCGAGCAGGGCGAAGGCGACAGCCCGATGCGTTCGGCCAGCTCCTGGTTTGAGATGCGCGCGTCCTTTTGCAGTTCGGCCAAAATACTCAAGTCATATCTGTCGAGCTTGCTCACGATAAGCGCCTTTATTGAATGGATTGCGCAGGATTATTCATCTGAAGTGAATTATTGCGCAAGTGGTGTTTTCATCAGCAATATTCGCAATCCTCTGTCGTCCGCCAAAGCCTATTCTTTTAACCAGAATCACTGCCCGGACACAGCGTCCAGCGCGGCCCGCCGAATCAGGCCAGCCGCGGCCTCCAGCCCGACAGGGTTGATCAGGCCACCGGGCTACGCACTGTCCAGAAGACGATGCGAGGTGAGCCGGCGTCAAAAGCGTCGAGCCAGGACGAAGCATTCCAGAGAGGGCCATTGAGCCCTCTTTTTTTGCGCCTGCCTTTTCAGCTCAGGCCGCAGTGGTGCTTCTACAGTTTCATCCGCCACGCTGATAGAGTGCGGCGAACGGCGCACCCGACCAGCAGTCCTATCAACAGGTATCCGCGCCGCAGTGAGGAAAGCATGAACATGCGCATCTGGCGTTTGGCAGGTGTCAGTCTCTTGGCCTTGAGCATCAGTGCTCAGGTGTGGGCCGACGACAATAATCAACAGCAGCAGCAGCAACAACAGCAGCAGCAGCAGCGCCAACAGCAACAGCGCGGGTTCGAGATGCAGCGTCAGCAGCAGGAGAACCAGCGCGGGTTTAGCGACAACCAGCAGCGTCAGCAGCAAGAACGCCAGCAACAGCAGAATCAGCAACAACAGCAGCGCCAGCAGGAACAAATCCAGCAGCAGCGCCAGATTCAGCAGAACCAGCAAGAGCGCGCCAATCAGCAGCGCCAGCAGCAGGATCGCGAACGCAATCAACAGCGTGACGATCAACGCCAGCAGCAGCAGCAGCAGCAGCAGCAACGCCAGCAACAGCAGGATCAGCAACGACGCCAGCAAGAGCAGCAGCAACAACAGCGTCAGTTGCAGGATCGCCAGGGCGGTCTGCCCATTCAGGGTCGGCCGGATACGGTGGTTCAGACCCAGGAGCCTCGTCAGGGCTTCTACCGCGACCAGCCACGAGACAACCGCTGGCGCGACGGCGACCGTCGTCCCGATCACGGTAACTGGCAGCCGGGTCGTCCCGGTGGTCATGGCGATGGCTGGGGTTCGGGCCCGCGCTATCGGCCGGGTTACGAGATTGATCGCATGCCGGGCGGGTATTCGCGGGTGCCGTACCGTGGCGGCGACTACTTCTACTCAGGCGGTTACTGGTATCGCCCGCAAGGCCCGCGTTATGTGGTCGTCGAGCCACCACGTGGCGTTCGCGTCCGCTATCTGCCCGACTATGCGCAGCAGGTCTGGCTCGGCAGTGCGCTGTTTTTCGTTGCCGCCGGTACCTATTACACCTACGAGCAGAACACCCAGGAATACGTAGTCGCCGAGCCTCCGCAGAACGTCGAGCCGGTGTATTCGCCGCAGCAGCCGCAGCCTGTTCAGCAGGCCGCAAACCCTTATGACGTTGTCGCCTATCCGCCGCAAGGCAAGCCTCAACAGGAAATCGAACAGGACCGCTACGACTGCTACCGCTACGCCGTGCAGCAAAGCAACTTCGACCCGGCGGGCGCAGCCTATCAACCGGCACCGGAAGTGCTGGGCGTGTACCGACAGGCGATGGCCAGTTGTTATGCACAGCGGGGGTATAGCGTTCAGCAGTAAGAGCGGGAGTGTGTAGCGCTGAACGCATATTTCCTTAGTGGGACCAGCCTACGGGGCAGGGCGGGAGACAAAATAATGCTGGCTTACGCGTATCCTGTAGGAGCGCGCTTGCCCGCGAAAGGGTTTGAACTGCGACAACTGTATCGCCGGATTAACCGATTTCGCGGGCAAGTGCGCTCCTACAATGGCCCGCGTCAGAACGCACATCACCAGTGAAGCCAGTCCGCCAGCACGTGCGCGAGGTTTTTAAGTGGGACCGGCTTCAGCCGGGAAGAGGCCGGTTTGATCGCCATCAGATTTGCAGTGTGACGCCTGACGCCTTCCCGGCTAAAGCCGGTCCCACTAAGTGCATGCGGTCAGTCAGTGGGACCGGCTTCAGCCGGGAAGAGGCCGGTGTGCACGCCATCAGATTTGCAGTGTGACGCCCGACGCCTTCCCGGCTAAAGCCGGTCCCACTAGGGGCATGCGGTCAGTCAGTGGGACCGGCTTCAGCCGGGAAGGGGCCGGTTTGAGCACCATCAGCTTCGCGGTGTAACGCCTGACGCTTTCAATTCAATACCGGTCCATCCTCACGACCCACCACTTCCTGCGGATCGGCGTGCACCAGCACTTCGGCTTTGGGGAATTCGTCCTGAATCGCCGCTTCCACCCGCTCGCACAAGTCGTGCGCCACTGACAGCGTCAGCGTGCCCGGCAACTCCAGGTGCAGCTGCACAAACCAGTGATTGCCCGAAATCCGCGTGCGCAGGTCGTGGGCGCCCAATACGCCCGGCACGGCCTGGGCCAGTTCGAGCATTTTTGCGCTGACATCCACAGGCAGCTCAGCATCCATCAGCACCGACACCGTCTCCCGGGCGATGGAAATGGCGCTCCACAAAATGTAGAACGCGATCGCCAGACCAAAATAAGCGTCGAGTTGGGAGTAGCCGAAGTAGGCCAGCCCCAGCGCCAGCATGATGCTGAAGTTGAGCAGCAGGTCAGAGCGATAGTGCAGGGAGTCCGCGCGTATCGCCGCGGAACCGGTTGCCTTCACCACACGGTGCTGCAACATCAACAACGCGACCGTCAGGCCAATCGACAACACCATCACCAGCAAACCCAGCCCGGGGGCGCCGAGGGGTTGTGGGTGTTGAATGCGGTCGACCGCCTGAAAGCCGATCAAAAAGGCACTTACCGCGATGAACAGCGCCTGGGCCATGCCCGACAGCGCTTCGGCCTTGCCGTGGCCGTAGCGATGATCATCGTCGGCGGGCCGCAACGCGTAATGCACCGCCAGCAGATTGAGGAATGACGCCGCGCCGTCGAGCATCGAATCCGTCAGGCCGGCCAGCAGGCTGACCGATCCGCTGAGCCACCACGCAACCGCTTTGGCAACGATCAGAATGCTCGCCACGGCAAGCGAGGCGCGGGTTGCCAGACGCAATAAGCGGGCGTGTTCGGGGCTGGTACTCATGGCGCTTCCTTCAAATCATAAATCTTAAGCGGACGGTACAAGGCCCAGGGAGGCAAGTTGCTGGGTGCTGCCTTTGTGCTGGATCAGACGAGGGTCATCCAGCGGCAGGGTGCGGCCGAGCTCGGTTTTAATGATGGCTTGCAGCTTGGCGTTGTCGACGGTGCCGTCAGTGCGCACGGCAGGTTCAAGCTTTTGCGGATCGATCTGAGCGTGAGTGCCGCCTGGCAGATAGATCGCGCCAGTGGCGAAGTCCACGCCGAACGCGATCACGCCGGGAATGATGTAGAACAACAGGCCGATGGCGTCGAGTATCACGATCGCCGGGTCCATTCGCCCGCTGCCCTGAATCTGGCCACGGCGCTCGGGGTAAAAAATACTGCCGCACGCGGTGAGCTGTGTCAGCAGCGTGGCAACCAGAACGCCGCCAATCAAACGGGAAGGAATGCGCATGGGGTATCTCCTCATAAGAAGTCGCAACTATACAAGGCAAATGCCTAATCAATAAGAGTATCCGTGGGGGAAGACAGTTCGTTGAAGGCAGATGAGCCAAGGCTGATTTCGAGCTGGATCCCGCGTCTGTTCAGGCTCCATTAAGCAGGTCATGGGCGAGGGCATCGATTTCGAGAATTTGCTCGCGAGGGTTCTGTGATAAATTTGCGTCGCTGCCCTAGCACCTCCACTCCCGGGCTTTTGAAACGGTGATGAGACTAGGTTAAGTTGTGGCCCCGCTTGCGGGGCTTCCTTGTTTCTGGCGTTTGAGAATCGGCAGCACGCTCCTCTCTGTCGCCCTTCGCAAACGCATCCCCACATAGGCTGGTGGGGGCCTGCGATGCTCGTGGGTATACTCCCCGGCTGATCTGGGAGCCACCATGAATTCTTTACCCATCGATGCCGTTCTCCCCGCCTTGCGCCAGGCCCTTGCCGACCGGGACGAGGCCGTGCTCGAGGCGCCGCCGGGCGCGGGCAAGACTACCCGTGTGCCGCTCGCGCTGTTGCAAGAGTCCTGGCTGGCGGGGCAGACGATCCTGATGCTTGAGCCCCGGCGTCTGGCGGCTCGTGCTGCTGCTGAAAGACTGGCGAGCGAACTGGGGGAGGGCGTCGGCGAGACGGTGGGTTACCGGATTCGCCTGGACAGCAAGGTCGGCCCCAATACCCGCATCGAAGTGGTCACCGAAGGCATTCTCACCCGGCGCTTGCAGGAAGACCCTTCGCTGGAAGGTGTCGGGCTGCTGATCTTCGACGAATTTCATGAGAGAAGCCTCGACGCTGATCTCGCGCTGGCCCTGAGCCTCAACGGTCGCGCGCTGTTTCGTGACGAGCAGCCGCTGAAGATTCTGCTGATGTCGGCGACGCTTGAAGGCGCGCGGCTGTCGAGCTTGCTCAACGATGCGCCGGTCATCAGCAGCGAAGGGCGCATGTTCCCGGTGTCGATGCAGTGGGGAAGGCCGTTTCAGCCGGGGGAGTTCATCGAGCCGCGGGTGGTGCAGACCGTACTCGACGCACTGGGCAACGAGTCCGGCAGCGTGCTGGTTTTTCTGCCGGGGCAGGCCGAAATTCGTCGGGTCAATCAACAGCTGACCGAGGCCGTCGGCGATCGCAGCGACGTGCTGCTGTGCCCGCTGCATGGCGAGCTTGACCTGAGCGCCCAGCGGGCGGCGATCGAACCTGCGCCCAAGGGCAAACGCAAAGTCGTGCTGGCCACCAATATCGCCGAGACCAGCCTGACCATTGATGGCGTGCGGGTGGTCATCGACGCGGGGCTGGCGCGGGTGCCGCGTTTCGATCCTGGCAGCGGCATGACGCGCCTCGATACCCAGCGGATTTCCCGGGCCAGCGCCACGCAGCGCGCGGGTCGGGCCGGTCGACTTGAGCCGGGCGTGTGTTACCGACTGTGGTCCGAGGCGCAGCACGATCAGCTGGCGGCCTACGGCGCGGCGGAAATTCTTCAGGCCGACCTTGCCGGCCTCGCATTGCAACTGGCGCGGTGGGGGGTCGAACCTGCGCAACTCACCTGGATGGACCTGCCGCCTGCCGCCGCTTACGCCCAGGCGCAAGACCTGCTGGCTCGGCTGGGCGCTCTGACGCGCAAGCCGGGCGAAGACTGGAAACTCACCCCTCACGGCCAGTCGATGGCCGAAGTGCCTGCGCACCCACGCATCGCCCATTTGCTCCTGCGCGGTCACGAACTGGGTCTGGGCCCACTGGCGTGCGACGTCGCAGCATTGCTCGGAGAGCGCGACATTTTGCGCGGCGCCGGTGCCGATCTGCACAGCCGACTGACATTGCTGGCGGGTGCAGAACGCGCCGCGAAAGGCGCGCAGGGCGGCGTGCAGCGAGCGCGGCAGTTGTCCCGCCAATATCGGGGTTATCTGAGAGGCGCGGCCCGTAAACCGGTCGCCGACCCTGATCACCCGCGCTGGCTCGGCGCACTATTAGCGCTGGCCTATCCCGATCGCGTTGCGCAACAGCGACGCGCTGGGGGCGCCGAGTATCGACTCGCCAACGGCCGCGCCGCCTTGTTCGCCGAGCCAGACGCGTTGATGAAACAGCCGTGGCTGGTGGTGGCCGATCTGGGCAGCCGCCAAGGCCAGCGCGAAGAGCGCATCTATCTGGCCGCCGAGTTCGATCCCGAACTGTTCAATACAGTGCTGGCTGAACAGGTGACGCAGTTCGATCAACTGGATTGGGACGAGCGCGAGGGCGTGTTCCGCGCCGAACGTCAGCGCAAGGCCGGTGAGCTGATCATCAGCCGCGAGCCGCTCACCGGGCTGGACGACTCGGCGCGGGGCCAGGCGCTCTTGGCGCTGGTGCGACGCAAGGGCCTGGAACTGTTGCCATGGACAGCGGAGCTGCGCCAGTGGCAGGCGCGCGTCGGTCTGTTGCGTCAGATGGATCTGCAAAAGCTCAGCGAAAGCGAGTGGCCGGATGTGAGCAACGATGGGTTGCTGGCGACGCTAGAGCACTGGCTGCTGCCGTATTTGGGCAAGGTCACGCGACTGAGCCACTTCGGCAATCTGGACCTGTCATCGATCTTGCACAACCTGCTGCCGTGGCCCTTGCCCCAGCGGCTCGACGAACTGGCGCCGCACCACTTGACCGTGCCGTCGGGTTCATTGGTGCGTCTGGATTACAGCGAGTCACCACCCATTCTGGCGGTGCGCCTGCAGGAGCTCTTCGGCCTGGCCGACACGCCGCGGATCGCCAATGGCCGGCAGGTCGTCAAACTGCACCTGCTGTCCCCCGCACGGCGCCCGGTGCAAGTCACCCAAGACCTCGCCAACTTCTGGCGCAGCACCTATGCCGAGGTGAAGAAGGACTTGAAGGGGCGGTATCCGAAGCACTATTGGCCGGACGATCCGTTGATTGCCGAACCGACCGCGCGGGTGAAGCCGAGGAAGTAATTCTGCCCCGCTTCTGCGTGAATTGCGTACACCTTGATCGGCGGCACGCTGGGAGGGACCGTCATGACGTTGATCTTCCTGCCGGCGATGTACGCGATCTGGTTCAAGATTCGACCTGTGAAAGAGAAAGAGTCTTGTCCCGAAGCGCACGACTCTTAGCGTGATCCTGCTCGCGGCGGGCCGCGATCACTTGGGTCGGCGTTTCCAATCGCCGCCGTGGGCGCGTTTGCTTCACATGACACCGTTCAACTCCTCGCAGGATCGTGCAACACCTTCGCAGGAATCGCATAACGCCTGCGGTTGAGGCTCCTTACTCTTGTTTCAACGCCTGCTGATCAGCAGGTGGTGTTTAACGAAACAGGAGCGGCATATGCACAACACTCAGGGAAAAGTCATTGTAATCACCGGCGCCAGCAGCGGCATTGGCGAAGCGACCGCGCGCCTTCTGGCCGGCAACGGGGCGCGAGTGGTATTGGGCGCTCGCCGTACCGATCGGCTCGAAGCGCTGGCAACTGAAATCCGCGCAGCAGGTGGCGTCGCCGACGTGTTGCCGCTGGATGTTACCCGGATGGACAGCATGCAGTCCTTCATCGGCTTCGCTGTCGAGCTGCATGGCCGTGTGGACGTGTTGATCAACAATGCCGGGGTCATGCCGCTCTCCAAATTGGAGGCGCTGAAGATTGATGAATGGAATCAGATGATTGATGTGAACATTCGCGGAGTGCTCCACGGCATTGCCGCCGCGCTGCCAATGATGCAACAGCAACGAGCCGGGCAGATCATCAATATTGCCTCTATCGGCGCCTACGCGGTGAGCCCGACTGCGGCGGTGTACTGCGCGACCAAGTACGCGGTTCGTGCGATTTCCGAAGGCTTGCGCCAAGAGGTCGGGGGCGACATCCGTGTGACGGTCATCGCGCCGGGCGTTACCGAGTCCGAGCTGGCCGAAGGGATTTCAGATGAAGGTGGTCGCGCGCAGATGCGCGAGTTTCGCAAGATCGCCATTCCTGCCATCGCGATTGCCCGCGCCATTGCCTACGCTATCGAACAGCCGGCCGACGTGGACGTCAGCGAACTCATCGTGCGGCCGACTGCGAGCTCGTTTTAAGCGAAGCGCCACAATCACCAAGGTGCGATGGCTTGATCGAAATAGAATTTTCCGGTCTCGCCAGTTGAGCTGCCATCGGCCAGCCAAACGATGCCTGCTGCGGCCTGGGCAACCGTTCGGGGGCCGGAATGGCCGTTGAAATCGGTGGCGGTGTAGCCGGGGTCAACGGCGTTGACGCTGATGCCCAGTGAAGCGAACTCGTTGGCGAATGCGACGGTGACGGCATTCAGGGCGGATTTCGAACTGGTGTAACCCATGGCCTGGACCCGGGAGTAAGGATGCGCAGCATCGGACGTCCAGGTCAGTGATCCCAATCCGCTGCTGACCATCAGGACCTGTGCCTTGTGTGCCGCTTTCAGCAGCGGGAGGAAAGCTTGAGTCACCCGTATTGCGCCCAGTACGTTCGTGTCGTAAACGTTCAGGATGTCAGCAATCGTCTGCTCGCTGGGCGCGACAGGTTGGGCGCCCGATATACCGGCGTTGTTGATCAGCACGTCCAGTCTGGCGTCCTCTTTGCTGATGAGGTCGGCGGCGGCCCGAACGCTCAGGGCGTCTCGTACATCCACGATAACCAGCCTGGCCTGTATGCCCTCGGCTACCAGCCGGGCAACCGCCGCGTCACCCAGCGCCGGATCGCGACTGCCCAACCACACGCGGTAGCCCCGTAAGCCCATTTCGCGTGCGGTTTCGAATCCGATGCTCTTGTTGGCGCCGGTGATGAGAACGTTCTTTGGGATCATTTGCAGAATTCCGCCTGTTTTATGCCACGTTGAATCAGCATCACGCTCAGTCGGGAGAGGGTGACCTGTGGCGTTTTTATAGCTTCTGCAGTGACGATTGATAACCGGGCTGAGCCCGCATAGTCTGTTCGCTATGGCGAACAATATTGATCAAAGCTCAATGGATGACTTGTCGATTTTCCTGACGGTCTTCCATGAAAACGGATTCCGGGCCGCCGCCAAGCGGCTGGGTCTTTCTCCTTCGACGGTGAGCGAGCGGGTCTCCGCGCTCGAGTCCGGTCTTGGCGTGCCCCTGTTCATCCGCACCACGCGCAGTGTCATCCCGACCGCAGGGGGGCGAGAGCTTGCGGAACGGGTCGCCCCGCTATTGGGTGAAATCAGGGCGGTGCTTGATGATGTCGCCAGTTCTCTAGAGGACGTGCGCGGCCTGTTGAAATTGAACGTGACTGGCGCTGTGATGGTGGACATCCTGCCGCCACTCATTGATCGCTTTCTCGCACGCTATCCTCACGTACGGATAGAAATCATGGTCGAGGACCGCCTCGTGGACGTGACGGCGGCCGGGTGTGACGCCGGGATACGATATGGCGAGCACCTTGCGCAAGACACCATTGCCGTTCCCCTCGGCCCGCGATTGCAACGACTGGCGCTGGCCGCCGCGCCGGCCTATCTGGCGTCGCGTGGCGTCCCCTCACACCCACGCGAGTTAATGGATCACGACTGCATCTGCCTGCGGTATTCAAGCGGCGCAATGATCAGTTGGGACTTTGTGCGCGATGGGGAAGCTCTCAGCGTAAACCCGCCGGGTCGCCTGATCATCGGCGTCGACGGTGTAGCCGCCGCGATTGACCTCGCGCGAAGCGGCCGGGGCGTGATCGCCACGTTCGAAAACTGGCTGGACCCGCATTTTCAAAGCGGCGACCTTCAGCCCGTCTTGCCTGAGTGGTGGGACAGCTTCGAAGGGCCTTGGCTGTATTTTTCCAGCCGATTGATGTCGGCGCCCTTACGGGCATTCGTCGATTTCATTGCCCAGGAACGTGAACGTGGGTGACCTGCGCATTTACTCGCCCGCCATGGGCACCTTCAAGCGCGCAATCACCGGCATGTGATCAGAAATCAGCAACGTATCTGCCTGCCTCACCCGCGCCTCGACCCGCTTCAGCTTCGGGCTGTAGAACAGAAAATCCTGCGTGCGATCCGGGCCGCTGATGCGGGGGTCGTTGGGGAAGCGGGTGTACCAGGTGCGACGATCCTCACCGGTCACGTCTTCATTGCTCGGGATCATCGGGAAGCTTTCCCACAAGCTCTGTAGCTCACTCGCCGCTGAATTGGGTGCGCGCTGTTCGAGCGGTAGCCGCTGATATTGGCCCTGTGGCAACAGATTGAAATCCCCTCCACTTATCCACAGCGTGCCGTTCTGTTCGAAGGTTTGCTGCAACTGACGAACCGCCGCGACTTGGCGCTGTTGCACGTCGCTGTCTGATTCGGCATCGCTCAAGTGCGTATTGGTCACGGCCAGGCGCCCGCCATCTTTTAGCGGCAGGTAGCTGACGAGCAGGGCAGGCTGGGGTTGAAACAGGCGGCTGATGAAGTGGCCGGACGGCGAGGGCAGTTGCAGGCGTTCGGCGCTGTCCATCTGGTAGCGGCTCAGTGTGGCCAGCTTGCGGCCGACGCTGCCGAAGATGTGGCGATCCGGCACGAAGTCGGACTTCCAGTAAAACGCCTCGCTGCTGCAAGGGTACAGATCGGCGACACGCGCCTGAAGCAGGGCGAGTTGATTGCCGTAGTCGGTGTTCTTCGCGCCGTCGTCGACTTCCTGTAGCAAGACGATGTCTGGCTGCTCGTCGCGGATGACCCGCGCCACCTCATCCAGGTTGTAGGCCAGGTCTTCCGGGGTCGGGCGCTCGTCAGGGCCGCTGCCGTCGGGCATGTCGTACCAGAAGACATAACGCTTGCCGGCCAGGTACTGAATGTTCCAGGTCATCACCTTGAGGGTCTGGCCTGGCGCCAACACGGGTGGCTTTGCGTCCTTCGCGTTGCAGGACACCGCCACATTCTCGTGTCGGGCGGGGTGCCAGGTCAGGTCATACAGCAGCATTCCGAACAACCCGGCGCACACCGCGAGGTAGATCAGATACCGCACAGGACGCGCCATCTTCTCAAACCGACCGCGCGGGTGGGTCGATGAGCATGAACAACCTGAACATGACCACGCTGATGAACAGCTGCAGGAAGCTGGAAATACTGTCCACGGCCATCGACAGGATCAGGCTCTGCTGGTCCGGCAGCACGTAATAGCTCAGTGCTTCAAGCAGCGACAGCGGGATATAAACGCACAGCACGCAGGTGAAAATGCGCAGTACGTGGCCCTGGGTCATCCTGAAGCTTTCGCGCATCGCCTCCAGCGGCCCCATCCCGCGCAACACCAGCAGGTATTCGGACAGCACCAGTTTGATCATCACCCACACGCCCGGCAGGATGAACAGCGACATGCCGGCCATGATCAGCAGCGTGCTCAGCGCCGTCAGCACCGCGAAGGTGGGCCACATGCGCAACGCAACGGCCCACAGGCTGGATTTGACCGGCTCTTCGCCCCGGGTTTTGGCGTCCATGAAGAGGATCAGTGCGCCGGTGTAGAGCGGGTAGAACAACAGCCCGATCAACAGGGGCGCGGCGCCAGTGCTCTGCCCGAAGCCGACGAGTTGTTTTGTCAGGGCCTCAAGCACCACCAGCGGCAGGCACAGCGTAAAAATGCTGCCGAAGTTGCGTCGGAAGAAGTAAAACGAGTCTTGCAGAATGGTCAGCGGATTCATGAACGGATCACAGGGATAAGCAGGCCGACACTGTAACGCAGCGCCGCAGAACCGGCCAACCGGCGGCGGCAGGGTGGGCTTCTTAACTTTTTTTACATCCTATTGAAACGCCCTTGAACAGCCCCATTACTGGAGGTGTCTGGGCAATGGCTCAGAAGAGAATTCCTACGGCAATCTAACGAGGTCGCCATGAACAGCGAAGAACAAACCCTGATCGATGGCTTGTTTGGCAAACTCAAACAGGCAGAAACCGAATCGGCCCCCCGCGATGCGCAGGCCGAAGCGCTGATCAAGGAGCACCTGACTCGCCAGCCCGCCGCGCCTTATTACATGGCGCAGTCGATTCTGGTGCAGGAAGTCGCGATCAAGCAGCTGGAGGCCCAGAACCGTCAGCGCGACGAGCAGATTCAGCAACTGCAGGCTGAACTGGAGCGGGCAAAATCCGCAGCGCCTGCCCCGTCCGGCAGTGGCGGCGGGTTTCTGTCGAGCATCTTTGGCGGTGGTTCCCGCGAGCCACAGGCTCAGCAGCCGGGTTCGTCGTTCTCGCGTCCGTCGAACCCGCAGCCTTCCTCGGGCGGCTGGCGCGAAAGTGGTCCTGCAAGCCCGCCGCCTTATAACGCGCCGCAGCAGAACTATGCTCAGCCACAGCAAAACTATGCCCAGCCGCAGCAGGCACCGGCGGCGCCAGTCGGCAGTGGCTTCCTCGGCGGCGCGCTGAAAACCGCAGCGGGCGTGGCCGGCGGCGTGATGCTGGCGGAAGGCATCAGCAGCCTGTTCCACCACAACAGCCAGCCGCAGGAAGTCGTCGAGATCATCCAGGAGCAGCCGGCCCAGCCTGCTGCCGAACATGACCAGGGTGGCAGCGGCGGTTGGGGTGATGACCAGCAGCGCGTGACGGGTAATGACAGTGTCGGCAACGACAATCCCGGCAATGACGCCTGGGGCAGTGATTCCAATGGTTTTGCCGACACCGATTATGGCAGCGACACCGGTGGCGGCATGTTTGACGACGACGATTCGTTCGTCTGACATCGCACGTAGAGGCTCCGCCTCAGTGTAGGAGCGGGGGGGGGCCCGCGCACACCAAGTGGCAGCAGAAACGAGGGGGGGGTGAAAGGCGCCGACAGGGCGCCCC
>NZ_JBTOPV010000052.1:0-18131 GCF_055284355.1 Pseudomonas sp. HP_01
TACACCCACGGTATGTCGTCGGCAGCGTCAGATGTGTATAAGAGACAGGTGTGCCTGTGACGAACCCATCGCCTGACACTCTGCCTTCGCGGGCAAGCGCGCTCCTACAGGTTGAGTGGCCGACGCCATTTGCTCGTTTGACGCACGCCCACTGCAGGAGCCGGCTTGCTGCGGGCCGCGATCGGACGAACCCATTGTGTCAGCTGACGACTGCGCTGCTGACCCACTGCCTTCGCCAGCAAGCCGGCTCCTACGAAAAATGCCCAGGGCCTGCCGGATTCATCCCAACCCGGAGTCTGGCGCGCATTTGGCCCATGTATTGCTAGATACACCTCACAGGTAGCCAACGGCGGTTGCCCACTCACGACAAAGACGTCGCACCCTTCGCGCAAGCGCACAGGGCTGCGGCGTTTTTTCGTTTTTGCCTTGAACACGTCAAGGCGGGTGGAGTGCCGGTCTGGTGCTTCGCCTGCATGACCTGACCCGTAGCGGTGCGAGCAACACCTCCACCGATCACGAATCCCTGCAGATGAGGTGTTAGATGAACACGAGTTTCTGGAAAGCCGGCCATAAACCGACACTGTTCGCAGCGTTCCTGTATTTCGACCTGAGCTTCATGGTCTGGTACCTGCTCGGCCCGATGGCCGTGCAGATTGCCGCCGACCTGCACCTGACCACTCAACAACGCGGCCTGATGGTGGCGACGCCGATTCTCGCGGGTGCAGTGCTGCGCTTCATCATGGGCATGCTCGCCGACCAGTTGTCGCCCAAGACTGCCGGGATCATCGGCCAGGTTATCGTCATCGCCGCGCTGCTCGTCGCTTGGCAGTTGGGCATTCACAGTTACGAACAGGCGCTGTTGCTGGGCGTGTTCCTCGGCATGGCCGGCGCCTCGTTCGCCGTGGCGCTGCCGTTGGCTTCGCAGTGGTACCCGCCGCAGCATCAGGGCAAAGCCATGGGCATCGCCGGCGCCGGCAACTCCGGCACTGTGTTCGCGGCACTGATCGCACCGGTGCTCGCCGCCAGCTTCGGCTGGAACAACGTGTTCGGCTTTGCCGTGGCGCCGCTGCTGCTGACCCTCATCGCCTTCTCGCTGATGGCAAAAAACGCTCCGGAACGCCCCAAAGCCAAATCCATGGCTGACTATTTCAAAGCCCTGGGCGACCGCGACAGCTGGTGGTTCATGTTCTTCTACAGCGTGACCTTCGGCGGCTTCATCGGCCTGGCCAGCGCATTGCCCGGCTATTTCAACGATCAATACGGCCTGAGCCCGGTGACCGCGGGTTACTACACCGCCGCCTGCGTCTTTGGCGGCAGCATGATGCGACCACTGGGCGGCGCCCTCGCCGATCGCTTCGGCGGCATCCGCACGCTGTCCGGCATGTACGCCGTCGCGGCGATCTGCATCGCCGCCGTCGGTTTCAACCTGCCCAGCTCCTGGGCCGCGCTGGCGCTGTTCGTCGCGGCGATGCTCGGCCTCGGCGCTGGTAACGGCGCGGTGTTCCAGCTGGTACCGCAACGCTTTCGCAAAGAAATCGGCGTCATGACCGGCCTCATCGGCATGGCCGGCGGCATCGGTGGTTTCCTGCTGGCAGCCGGGCTCGGCGCGATCAAGCAGAACACCGGCGAGTACCAACTGGGCCTGTGGCTGTTTGCGTTTCTTGGCGTGCTGGCCTGGTTCGGCCTGATGAACGTCAAGCGTCGCTGGAGAACCACTTGGGGCTCGGCGGCCGTCACCGCCGCCCGTGTCTAGGCCGTGAGCGTCAATCAGCCGCTGACGCCGGTCGCGCCCACTGCGACCGGCCTGCAACTGCGCGTGGCCGAGTTCAGCGCGACCGGGCCGCGGGCCGAGAATCAGGACGCCCTTCGCGTGGTCACCCCTGCTCCGGCGCTGGCCGCCAGCAAGGGTCACCTGTTCGCCCTCGCCGACGGGGTCAGTCAATGTGCCGATGGCGGACTGGCGTCCAGGGCCACGCTTCAGGCGCTGGCGATGGACTACTACGCGACGCCGGAAACCTGGAGCGTCGCCCAGGCCCTCGACCGCCTGCTGCTGGCACAGAATCGCTGGCTGCTCGCCAACGGCTTGTTGACCACACTCAGTGCGCTGGTCCTGCGCGGGCGTCGTTTCACCCTGGCCCATGTCGGCGACTGCCGCGTGTACCGATCGCACTCAGGCCTGCTCCAGCGAATCAGCCAGGACCACGTGTGGGAACAGCCGGACATGCAGCATGTGCTGAAACGCGCACTGGGTCTGGATCAATACGTGGTCATGGATTATCTGGACGGCGAGCTGCGCCAGGACGAGCGCTTGCTATTGGTCAGCGACGGTGTGTGGGCAACGTTGGGCGATCAACGAATCGCCTCGATTCTCAACGAACAGGCAGATCTGGACACGGCTGTCCGAACGCTGGTCAACGCTGCGCATCTGTCAGGCAGCGCCGATAACGCAAGCGCCTTGCTCATACAGGTCGATCAGTTGGGCTCGGACAGCCTGGGCGAAACGCTGCTGCAACTTCAGCAATGGCCCGTCCCGCCCTTTCTCAAGGCAGGCCAGACGTTTGAAGGCTGGCAGGTCGAGACACGTTTGAGCGACTCGCGGCAGTCCCTGATGTATCGCGTACGCGACTGCCAACAGCAACCATGGTTATTGAAGACGCTGCCGCCCTCACGCCTTGACGAGGCCGGCGCGGCGGAGGCGTTGCTGCTGGAAGAATGGTTTCTGCGTCGCGTTGCGGGTCGCTTCGTTCCAGAAGTGCACCCCCTAGGCCAGCGCCAGCATCTGTACTACGTGATGCGCGAGTATTCAGGCCAGACCCTGGCTGAAATCTTCGATCAGGAGGGGCCGATGGCGCTGTCGCCGTGGCTGAGTCTGGCCCAAGAACTGATCGCTGGCGTCGGTCTGCTGCACCGGCGCAATATCATTCATCGAGACATCAAGCCGGACAATCTGTTGATTGAGAAGGCAGGAGGCTTGCGCATTCTGGATTTTGGGCTCGCCTACAGCCCGGGCCTGTCAGCGGATCAAAGCGGCGACGTGCCCGGCACGCCCAGCTTCATGGCCCCTGAAGCCTTCGAAGGCGCAGAACCCAGCCCTGACTTTGATCTGTATGCGGCCAGCATCACGCTGTACTTCCTGCTGACCGGCCACTATCCCTATGGCGAGATCGAACCCTTCCAGCGCCGCCGTTTCGGCCAGCCGCTGCCGGTCAGTCGTTACCGACCCGATGTGCCGGAGTGGCTGGAACAGCATCTGCAACGCGCCTTGCAGGCTGATCCGCTGAAGCGCTTCGAGACCGCAGAACACTGGCTCGTGCACTTTCAACAGGGCGAACTTTCCCCGCTGAACACCCGTACGACGCCACTGCTGGAGCGCGAACCGCTGAAGGTCTGGCGCACAGTTGCCTTGGTGTCGCTGCTGATCAATCTGGTTTTGTGGGTATTGCTGCTTAAAAACTAGTGTGGACTTAGTCGCTCAAGGGCACTTGGCTGGATGGATCCACGTTCATCCCGGTCGCTTGGCTTAGTCCGCCAGACAGCGACTCACCGAGGATTGCAGAGGGTCAAATCGCAGGCAAAGAAAAACCCGGCCTAAGCCGGGTTTTTCGTGAAGCGAGGCTAATTACTTAGCTTGGGCTTCTACTTGTGCTTCTACGCGACGGTTTACAGCGCGGCCAGCGTCAGTTGCGTTATCAGCAACTGGGCGGGATTCACCGTAGCCAACCGAGTTTACGCGGTTAGCGCCAACACCGTACTGGTTAACCAGAACTTGCTTAACGGCGTTTGCACGACGCTCGGACAGCTTCTGGTTGTAAGCGTCAGGACCGACGGAGTCAGTGTGACCTTCAACAGTGGTGGTGGTCTGTGGGTACTGCTTCATGAAGTCAGCAAGGTTCTTGATGTCGCCGTAGCTGTTTGGCTTCACAACCGACTTGTTGAAGTCGAATTTAACGTCCAGCTCAACACGAACAACTTCAGCAACAGCTGGGCAGCCGTTAGCGTCGACAGTCACGTTTGCAGGGGTGTCAGGGCACTTGTCAACGTTGTCGCAAACGCCGTCGTTGTCGCTGTCGGAGCACACTTCAGCTACTGGAGCCGGTGCAGCTTCAACTTTCTTCGAACCGCCGCCGAAGTTCACACCGATACCGACGCTTGGCGCCCACTCGGTGTCGCCCTGGTCGATGTTGTACTGAGCTTCAACGCCAGCACGGGCATAGAAGTTGTCGGTGAAGTACAGCTTGGCACCGCCGCCGATGTTGGCGAAGGTGGAGCGGTTACGACCGTTGCTGCCGTTCTGATCGATGCTCTGATCGGAGAAACCAGCCGAGACGTACGGACGCAGCATGTCGCCCGGGTTGTTGAAGTGGTACAGAGCGTCCAGAGCGGTGTTCGCGCCCTTGATGTTCTGGCCATTGTCGCTACGGACGTTGTGCACTTCGTCATAGCCCAGACGCAATTCAACGTCGTCGGTCAGGAAGTAGCCAACAGAACCGCCGAACAGGTTGCCGTCGTTTTTGAAGTTACGAGCGCTGTCGAACTGTTCTTTCTTGGCGAAGCCTTCGATTTCGACTGCGCCTTGGCCTTGAGCCAGAGCGCCGAACGAAGTTGCGGCAACAATAGTACCAATGGCCAAGCCCAAGGTGTTTTTCAGTTTCATCCGTTAAATCCCCATCTGGTGATTGTAAAGCAGTCCCCCTTAGCGAGAGACAACTCGTCGGCAAGTCTATCAGAACTTGCCTGCTCGTTAGAGATATTTGCACCGAGTTAAGTTTCGGTAACGCCTGCAAATTTCTCACGTAATTTATCAAGTGCCCGTTTGTAACGCATTTTCGTGGCACTCAGGCCCATGTGCATGATGTCTGCGATCTCCTGAAATTCCAGCTCTGCGACAAATCGTAGCACCAGAATTTCCCTGTCGATCGGGTTCACATGCACAAGCCAACGATCAAGCCCGCCCTTTTCTTCTGGTTTTGGCGTCTTTTCTTCCGACGCTTCCTCGAGGGGGTCAAGACTCAAAGCGTCCAGCAACCGACGCTTTCGCCGCTCCTTCCTGTACTGCGTGATGCATTCGTTGTACGTGATGCTGTAGAGCCAGGTCTTGAACTTCGATTTACCCTCGAAGTTCTTCAAGCCATACAACACCTTAAGCATCACTTCCTGACAGACATCATCAGCATCGCGATCGTTCCCCAGATACCGTGCGCAGACGTTAAAAAGTGTCCGCTGGTAACGACGCATCAATTCTTCGTACGCCCGCGTTACGTGAAACAGCTCGGCGTGCGAACGCTCAACCAGCTCCTCGTCGGAGAGCTCGCGTGGGTCGTAGCGCAGAGAGGGCGATTGAACGTTATTCAAAACAAGTCGTGCCGACAGTCGGGTAGATGTCCGCCGCGCCCGGGAATCGCCCGGGTTTTGCGGCGGCATACATTAGCAGATTCGCCGGCTCAACGGCTGCTCACTCGCTGCTCGAGGAGGATCCGGTTGGACAAAGACACCAACTCGCCTTCCTCGGTCAGCAGGGTGGTCTTCACCGTGCCAATTTCTTCGATCTGCCCTTCGACCTCACCCACACACACTTGTTGCCCTACCTGGTACAACTCACGTACATAAATTCCTGCCAGGATCTGGCTCGCGATTTCGCGGCTTCCCAGGCCCATTGCCAGCGCGACTGCCAGACCAACGGTAATCAATCCGATAACAATTACATGGTTCAGCAGGTCGGTCTTGACCTCCAGCTGACTGATCGCCACCGAAATACTGATGATGATCACCAGCCACTGGGCGATTCGCCCCAGGCCGGCCGAGTAATCCAGCCCTACCCCTTCGGCAGCGCCGCGAACGATACCGTTGACCAACTGCGCCAGCAAGACCCCGACCAGCAACACCAGCGCGGCGCCGAAAACCTTCGGCAGGTACAGCGCCAGCATGTCCAGCGTCGCGGAAACCCGCTCCAGCCCCAGCGATTCTGCCGCCGACACGAGAAAAATCAACAGCACGAACCAGTAGACGATCTTGCCGATCAGCGTCGAAATCGGGACCTGAATGCCCGCGCGGCTGATCAGCTTGGTCAAACCGGTGCCACCCATCAGGCGGTCCAGACCGAGTTTGGCCAACAGCTTGGAAAGCAGGGTGTCGAGCAGCTTCGCCACCACGAAACCCAGAAGTACTACCACCAGCGCGCCGAACAGATTCGGAATGAAGTTCGCGACTTTGGTCCACAACGCAGTCATTGCAGTAACCAGGCTCTGCGTCCAGAGATCCAATTCCATATTCAATCAGCCTTGTCTTGTGCAGCGGTCCCGGCAAACGTAGTACCGGAACCGGTCGCCTTGCGGCGGGAAACAGGTGAAACGTGAGCGGAGCCGTTATTCACGGCAATCATCAACGCCTGTGTGCAACGACCCAGAAGACTGAACAGATCACCGGCGCCCACCTGACGGTTGGCGGTCTTCAACACTCGGCCCAGAACGGCATCATCGTCCCGGCTGCTGGACGAAGCGTTGAGCATGTCGCGCAGTGATTCTTCAAACGGGTCGTGCATAGGCACCTCACGCAATGTCACTGAAAGACGCAGCCAATTCTGCTGGAGTCACACGACACTCGTGTGCGCCTTCCGTTTTTTTACACTCACACCCAGCGCAATCGCTTGAACAACCACATTTGCCCCACCGCGACGACCAGTATCAACAGGCAGGCGTACACAAATCCGTAGGGATTTTCCGATCCCGGGATACCGCCCACGTTAATGCCTAACAAACCTGTCAGGAAGCTCATCGGCAGGAAGATGCCAGTGATGACCCCAAACCGATAGATGGTCCTGTTCATGCGCTCGTTGCGACGCCTGTCTTCGGCCTCAAGCGCAAGCCCCACGCGCTCTTTGGTC
This sequence comes from Pseudomonas sp. HP_01, assembly GCF_055284355.1. Classification (NCBI taxonomy): domain Bacteria; kingdom Pseudomonadati; phylum Pseudomonadota; class Gammaproteobacteria; order Pseudomonadales; family Pseudomonadaceae; genus Pseudomonas; species Pseudomonas sp. HP_01. The sequence continues at coordinate 6,881 of NZ_JBTOPV010000052.1, forward strand.
AATTCCAGCTCTTCGAGATAACGAGTCAGGCTGTTGTTCAATTCGTTCCAGTAATCGGCATCGTCCTCCACGAACCACGGCATCTTGCTGCGCGTCAGCTGGGCGTAGATTTCGCGCTGAGGCGCCAGAAATCGGCGCAGCCCCGCCGCACGCCTGCGGATGTGAACCATGTTGCCGTGCTCGGGCAGATACCGTTCGTCGGCATCTATGCGTTCTTCCATGTCATCGACCAGTTCCGTCAGCTCGCTGACCACCGCCTGAACCTTGTCGGTGAGAAACTGAGCCAGATACAGCAGCAATTCCGAGGCTGTTTTCGGGCCCTTGCCTTCATTCAATGACGCGATCAGTTCGTCGGTTGCCCGCAGCGAACGAAGGCGCAAAGAGATGACCCGCTGGGCGGCAGCAAAAATCCGCACCGACACCATGTCCTCAGGCTCTGCGCCAGGGTTCAGGTTGATCCCGCGCAGAAACAACAGCAATTCGTCATCCGGCAAGGCCAGCAGCCGCGGCCGGGTGTTCTCTTCCAGCATCAGGTCACAGACGAACTCACTGAGCCCGCTGGTCTTGCGTAACCACGTCTGGGTCTGCGGATGGCTACGATCCCAATGGAGCCACACACTTTCGTGGGGCTCCAGCTGCAGACCCTCCAGTGCAGTTCGGGGGATTGAACGCGCCCCGCCCTTTCCGTCCAGAACGAGGGCATGAACCAGCCCCCACTGCGCGTTTGTTTCGTCGAACATTCATGTCCTTACTGAGTGAATCGGTCGCCGTGTGAAGAATAATAAGGCCGGTCAGTCCGGCATCTTCAGTGCGCTGGGCGATACGATGATGCCGTTGTTGTCGGCATAGATGAATTCGCCCGGCTTGAACGTCACACCACCGAAGGTCACTACCTTGTTCAGTTCTCCCAGGCCGCGCTTCTCGGTCTTGAGCGGGTGACTGGCCAAAGCCTGCACACCGAGATCGGTCTGTGCCAGAACATCGACGTCGCGCACGCAGCCAAAAATCACCATGCCCTCCCAACCATTTTTCGCGGCCTTTTCCGCAATCATGTCGCCGAGCAACGCGCAGCGCAGTGAGCCTCCGCCATCCACCACCAATACTTTGCCTTGCCCGGGCTGGTCGGCCTGCTCGCGCACCAGTGAATTGTCTTCAAAGCACTTGAGCGTGACGATCTCGCCGCCGAATGAATCACGGCCACCAAAGTTACTGAACATCGGTTCTACGACCTGAACCAGCTCAGGGTAGGCGTCGCACAAGTCCGGGGTGATGTAGTGCATGGGTAACTCCTGTCAGGAAAGCTCTATGATGAGGGTAGACAGCTAATAGGATAGACAGCTACGAAGATAGACGGCCTGCTTTAACAACCGACGCGCCACGCGCATTGCATCCTTATATAGCACCTCACGCAGATCCGAAAAATCTGACCAACGAGTCGCCACCTGCCGTTCGGCTCCGGTGTCGGGAATGGGTGCAGCTTATCGCCAAGTTGGCGCCCAAGGAATGGCTGCGCCGGTGACAATCAGGGAGTTGCCATCATGTTCAGCGTTGATTCAGCCTTTACCACGGGAACATGGCGGTTCAGCCAGTCAGCCACGCGCGGCCACACCTGGGTTTGCGCAGCTTTGCTGACCAGCATCGGCACGTGGCCGAAGTCTTCGCTGAAGCCGTGTTCACGACCCAGGACGAGAAACGCCTTGTGGTCGCTGCCGAACCGCTCGAAGAGCTCGCGGCAGGCCCATTCCGGGTCCTGATGATCGCCAGCGCCGGCCACGCACAGCAGCGGAACCGTGACCTGTTGCAGCCCGGCCCACCAGTCATCCTTCTTGTGCCCGAAACCGCCGAACAGGCCATGCCAGCGCATGCTTTCCAGAAGGACGCCCATGGGTTCGTCTTCCGGGCCGCGCTTGAAACGCGGGCCCGGAACATGCTCGAAGCGCTTGAGCAGCAGCCGTGCGGTCCATTGCAGCGGCGGCAATTTCAGCGGCCAGTGGCTGCGGGTGACCTGACTGCCGAACAGCGCCACCGACGCGGCGTCGTCCGCCGTCAGATACTGCCCGCCCAATGCCGCGGCGAGGGTTGTGCCGCCCAGGGAGTGGCCGATCCAGTGGGGCGCCTCGCCGGTCTGCTCGCGCACGAACGCAGCGATGGCCGGCAGATCAAAGCGCGCATAGTCAGCGACGCAATTGGTTTTGTACGCACTGTTGCGCGCCGACAAACCGTGCCCGCGCATTTCCGGGATCCACACATCGAACCCGGCACGGGCCAGGTAGGCGCCAAGGCCGATGCCTTTGGGGGAATACCAGAACCGTCGATTGGAAAAGCTGCCGTGCAGCAGCACCACCGGCACGCCTCGGGCATCCGGAGCCGACACAAGCCCCAGCCGGGTGACGGCGATTTCGACAGTGAAATCCGGGCTGTTGCCGGGCTTCAAACGGTAGACGTCCTCGGTCAGGTCGCCACGACGCTCGGCACTGATCAAGGCCACGGGGAAGAGATGACTGCTGCTTTGCATGGTGCTTTTGCTGGACGCTCTTGAAAGATTAGGGGCTGGCATATCGCCGGAACAGCAGATTGACGCTGCCAGCGCGCTGAAAATCACCCACAAAAAAGGGCGGATTCGTTAAAAACCGCCCTCTCGGGAAACCGGCCCATGGAAACGGGCCGGCATCTTACTCGATCTGCATCAGGTTGGAGCGTCCTCTTCGGACAGGAAGAACCAGGTCTCCAGTACCGAATCAGGATTGAGGGAAACGCTTTCGATGCCCTGCTCCATCAACCAGCGTGCCAGATCCGGGTGATCGGACGGGCCCTGACCGCAGATGCCGATGTACTTGCCGGCCTTGTTACAGGCCTGAATGGCGTAGGACAGCAGCTTCTTGACCGCAGGATTACGCTCGTCGAACAGGTGGGCGATGATCCCGGAGTCACGGTCCAGGCCCAAAGTCAGCTGGGTCAGGTCGTTGGAACCAATGGAGAATCCGTCGAAGAATTCGAGGAATTCATCGGCCATCAGGGCGTTGGACGGCAATTCGCACATCATGATCACGCGCAAACCGTTCTCGCCACGGGCCAGACCGTTTTCGGCGAGCAGGTCGATGACCTGACTCGCCTCGCCCAGAGTTCGGACGAAGGGCACCATGATCTCGACGTTGGTCAGGCCCATCTCGTTGCGTACACGCTTGAGGGCGCGGCACTCCAGTTCGAAACAGTCGCGGAAGTTTTCGCTGATGTAACGGGACGCGCCACGGAAGCCCAGCATCGGGTTCTCTTCTTCCGGCTCGTACAGCTTGCCGCCGATGAGGTTGGCGTATTCGTTGGACTTGAAGTCCGAGAGGCGCACGATGACTTTCTTGGGCGAGAACGCCGCCGCCAGGGTGCTGATGCCTTCAACCAGCTTCTCGACGTAGAAACCGACGGGATCGTCGTAGCCGGCGATGCGCTTGTCGACGCTTTCCTTGATGTCCTGAGGCAGGTTGGCGTAGTTGAGCAGCGCTTTGGGGTGCACGCCGATCATACGGTTGATGATGAACTCCAGACGCGCCAGGCCGATGCCGGCGTTGGGCAGCTGAGCAAAATCAAAGGCGCGATCAGGGTTGCCGACGTTCATCATGATTTTGAACGGCAGGTCAGGCATGGCATCGACAGAGTTCTGCTTGATGTCGAAGCCCAGTTCGCCCTCGAAGATGTAACCGGTGTCGCCCTCGGCGCAGGACACGGTGACGCCCTGACCTTCCTGCAACAGCTCGGTGGCGTTGCCACAACCCACTACCGCCGGGATGCCCAGCTCGCGAGCGATGATCGCGGCGTGGCAGGTGCGACCGCCGCGGTTGGTGACGATGGCGCTGGCGCGTTTCATGACCGGTTCCCAGTCCGGGTCGGTCATGTCGGAGACCAGCACGTCGCCGGGCTGGACCTTGTCCATCTCGGACACGTCCTTGATGATCCGCACCTTGCCGGCGCCGATGCGCTGGCCGATGGCGCGGCCTTCCACCAGAACGGTGCCCTTCTCTTTCAGCAGGTAGCGTTCCATGACATTGGACGAGGTGCGGCTTTTTACGGTTTCCGGACGCGCCTGCACGATGTACAGCTTGCCGTCATCGCCGTCTTTGGCCCACTCGATGTCCATCGGGCACTGGTAGTGCTTTTCGATGATCATCGCCTGGCGTGCCAGGTTGCTGACTTCCTCGTCGCTGAGGCAGAAACGCGCGCGGTCAGCCAGGTCGACGTCGATGGTCTTGACCGATTTGCCGGCCTTGGCTTCTTCGCCGTAGATCATCTTGATCGCCTTGCTGCCGAGGTTGCGGCGCAGGATCGCCGGGCGACCGGCTTCAAGGGTGTTTTTGTGAACGTAGAATTCGTCCGGGTTGACCGCGCCCTGCACGACGGTCTCGCCCAGGCCGTAGGCGCCGGTGATGAACACCACGTCGCGGAAACCGGATTCGGTGTCCAGGGTGAACATGACGCCGGCGGTGCCGGTTTCAGAACGCACCATGCGCTGCACGCCAGCGGAAAGCGCCACCAGCTTGTGGTCGAAACCCTGATGCACGCGGTAGGAAATGGCGCGGTCGTTGAACAGCGACGCGAAGACTTCTTTGGCCGCGCGGATCACGTTTTCGACGCCACGGATGTTCAGGAAGGTTTCCTGTTGGCCGGCAAAGGAGGCGTCGGGCAAGTCTTCTGCGGTGGCGGAAGAGCGCACGGCAACGGCGATGTCCGGATTGCCCGCCGAGAGCTCGGCAAAGGCGGTACGGATTTCGGCGTTGAGCTTCTCGGGGAATTCAGCCTCCATGATCCACTGACGAATCTTCGCGCCGGTTCTGGCCAGCTCGTTGACGTCGTCGACATCCAGAGCGTCGAGGGCCTGATGGATCTGATCGTTCAGGCCACTCTGCTCAAGAAAATCACGGTAGGCCTGAGCGGTAGTGGCAAAACCACCGGGAACGGACACGCCTGCGCCCGCCAGGTTGCTGATCATCTCGCCGAGGGATGCGTTCTTGCCCCCCACGTGCTCAACATCATGTTTGCCGAGCTTATCGAGGGAAACTACGTACTCTACCAAGGTGATCTCTCCACTAACCGGTTATTGTTGGGAACGCTTTTGGTGCGGGAATCGCGGCGATTGAAAACAGGTAGAATGCGGCCAGTCATGGCCCGCAAGCCGGCCTATCATATCCACAAATTGTCTTCAGCTTAAGGCCCCGGGGCGCAAATGAAACGATCCGCTTTTTTCATCTCCGATGGCACCGGCATCACCGCCGAAACCCTTGGCCAGAGTCTGCTGGCGCAATTTGAAAATATTACATTCAACAAGTTCACGCGGCCCTATATCGACAGTGTCGAGAAGGCCCGGGCGATGGTGCAGCAAATCAACAAGGCCGCCGAGAAGGACGAAGCGCGTCCGATCATTTTCGACACCATCGTCAATCAGGATATCCGCGAGATTCTCGCGACCTCCGACGGCTTCATGATCGATATCTTCTCGACCTTCCTCGCCCCGCTGGAGCTGGAGCTTAGTTCACACTCGTCCTACTCGGTGGGGAAATCCCACTCCATCGGGCACAACTCCAACTACATGGAGCGGATCGAGGCAGTGAACTTTGCCCTGGACAACGACGACGGCGCCAGGACCCATTATTACGACAAGGCCGACATCATCCTGGTCGGCGTGTCGCGCTGCGGCAAAACCCCGACCTGCCTGTACATGGCCATGCAGTTCGGCATCCGTGCGGCCAATTACCCGCTGACCGAAGACGACATGGAGCGTCTGCAGTTGCCCGCCGCGCTGAAACTGCATCGGGACAAGCTGTTCGGCCTGACCATCGACCCTGACCGCCTGACCGCGATTCGCCACGAGCGCAAACCCAACAGCCGCTATGCCAGTTACGCCCAATGCGAGTTCGAGGTGCGCGAAGTCGAGGGCCTGTTCCGCCGCGAAAACATCCCGCACATCAACTCCACGCATTTCTCGGTCGAGGAAATCTCGGCGAAGGTGCTGGTGGAGAAAGGCGTCGAGCGCCGGTTTAAGTAGCTGCGCAGCGGCAAGTTTGAAGCTGCAAGCTGCAAGTTGGCCGGAGCAGGCCATGCGCTCCGTTCAGAAGCTGTCACCCGGCACGCGCACCCATCCCTCCATCAAGACCCGCGCGCTGCGGCTCATGATGGCTTTTTTGACTTGCCATTCGCCGTCGACCAATACCGCTTCAGCGCCGACGCGTAAGGTCCCGGAGGGGTGGCCGAAGCGCACTGCACTGCGTTCGCCGCCGCCCGCTGCCAGGTTGACCAGCGTGCCCGGAATCGCCGCCGCTGTGCCGATGGCCACTGCCGCCGTGCCCATCATCGCGTGGTGCAGCTTGCCCATGGACATGGCGCGCACCAACAGATCGGTGTCCTCCGTCGTGACCCGCTTGCCGCTGGAAGACAGGTATTCAGCGGGCGCGGCCACGAACGCCACTTTAGGCGTGTGCTGACGCATCGCGGCCTCCTCGACCGTGCCGATCAGCCCCATGCGCACGGCGCCATGGGCCCGGATCGTTTCGAACACGCTCAAGGCCTTCGGATCGCTGTTGATTGCGTCCTGCAGTTCGCTGCCGGTGTAGCCGATGTCCTGGGCGTTGACGAAGATCGTCGGGATGCCGGCATTGATCATCGTCGCCTTGAACGTCCCGACGCCCGGCACCTCAAGCTCGTCCACCAGATTGCCGGTGGGGAACATCGAGCCGCCTGCGCCCTCCTCGTCCGCCGCCGGGTCCATGAACTCCAGCTGCACTTCGGCCGCCGGAAAGGTCACGCCGTCGAGCTCGAAATCGCCGGTTTCCTGCACCGCGCCGTCAGTCATCGGCACGTGAGCGATGATGGTTTTGCCGATGTTGGCCTGCCAGATACGCACCACCGCCACGCCGTTCTGCGGAATGCGCCCCGGGTCAACCAGACCGTTGCTGATTGCGAACGGGCCGACCGCCGCTGACAGGTTGCCGCAATTGCCGCTCCAGTCGACGAAGGGCTTGTCGATGGCCACCTGGCCGAACAGGTAATCGACGTCGTGATCGGCTTTCTCGCTCTTCGACAAAATCACTGTTTTGCTGGTGCTCGACGTCGCGCCGCCCATGCCATCGATCTGCTTGGCGTACGGGTCAGGGCTGCCGATCACCCGCAGCAGCAAGGCGTCACGGGCCGCGCCGGGGGTTTGCGCGGCTTCGGGCAAGTCGTTCCGGAGGAAAAATACGCCCTTGCTGGTGCCGCCACGCATGTACGTCGCGGGAATCTTGATCTGTGCCGTGGAAGCCATGGAACTGTTCCTTTTTATATAGAGCGCACGTCATATAGCGCGCGCGGCGGCTCAGGCGCCGGCCGAGGATTCGAGGAAGTCCTGGGCGAAGCGTTGCAATACGCCGCCGGCCTCGTAGATCAGCACCTCTTCACCCGTGTCGAGGCGGCAGGTCACCGGCACCTCCACACGTTCGCCATTCTTGCGCTTGATGATCAGCGTCAGCGTGGCGCCCGGGGTGCGCGGGCCGATCACGTCGTAGGTTTCACTGCCGTCGATACCCAGGGTCAGGCGATTGGTGCCCGGTTTGAACTCCAGCGGCAGCACCCCCATGCCCACCAGATTGGTGCGGTGGATGCGTTCGAAGCCTTCGGCAACGATGACTTCGACACCCGCCAGACGCACGCCCTTGGCGGCCCAGTCCCGGGACGAACCCTGGCCGTAATCGGCGCCGGCAATGATGATCAGCGGCTGCTTGCGCGCCATGTAGGTTTCGATGGCCTCCCACATCCGCGTGACCTGGCCTTCCGGCTCGATGCGGGCGTAGGAACCCTGCTTGACCTTGCCGTTCTCCACCACCATTTCATTGAACAGTTTGGGGTTGGCGAACGTGGCGCGCTGGGCCGTCAGGTGATCGCCGCGATGGGTGGCGTAGGAGTTGAAGTCCTCTTCCGGCAGGCCCATTTTTTCCAGGTATTCGCCGGCCGCGCTGTCGAGCATGATCGCGTTCGACGGCGACAAGTGATCGGTGGTGATGTTGTCCGGCAGCACCGCCAGCGGACGCATGCCGCGCAGGGTTCGCTCGCCGGCCAGGGCACCTTCCCAGTACGGCGGGCGGCGAATGTAGGTGCTCATCGGGCGCCAGTCGTACAGCGGCGCGACTTTCGGGCCGGTGTCTTCGTGGATGGCGAACATCGGGATGTACACCTGGCGGAACTGTTCCGGTTTGACCGAAGCTTTCACCACCTGATCGATCTCGGCGTCGCTTGGCCAGAGGTCTTTCAAGCGGATCTCTTCGCCATTGGGGCCGAGGCCCAGCACGTCTTTCTCGATATCGAAGCGGATCGTTCCGGCGATGGCGTAGGCCACCACCAGCGGTGGCGAGGCGAGAAAGGCCTGCTTGGCGTAAGGATGAATGCGTCCGTCGAAGTTGCGGTTGCCCGACAATACCGCCGTGGCGTAAAGGTCGCGGTCGATGATTTCCTGCTGGATCACGGGGTCCAGCGCGCCGGACATGCCGTTGCAGGTGGTGCAGGCGAACGCGACGATGCCGAAACCCAGTTGCTCCAGCTCAGTGGTCAGACCCGCTTCGTCGAGGTACAGCGCGACGGTTTTCGAGCCGGGCGCCAGGGACGATTTGACCCAGGGTTTGCGCGTCAGGCCCAGACGATTGGCGTTGCGCGCCAGCAACCCTGCGGCAATGACGTTGCGCGGGTTGCTGGTATTGGTGCAACTGGTGATGGCAGCGATGATGACCGCGCCGTCCGGCATTTCGCCCGGAGTCTCTTCCCAGGCCGCCGCGATGCCTTTGGCCGCGAGATCAGCGGTCGCCACCCGCGCATGGGGGTTGGACGGCCCGGCCATGTTGCGCACCACGCTGGACAGGTCGAAACGCAGCACGCGCTCGTATTCGGCGGTGACCAGGCTATCGGCCCAGAGCCCGGTGTGGCGGGCGAAGGTTTCAACCAGCTGCACTTGCTGGTCTTCGCGACCGGTCAGCCTGAGGTAGTCGATGGTCTGTTGATCGATGCTGAACATGGCCGCCGTCGCCCCGTATTCGGGGGCCATGTTTGAAATGGTCGCGCGGTCGCCAAGGGTCAGCGCGCGGGCGCCCTCGCCATAGAACTCAAGGTACGCGCCGACGACCTTTTGCTGACGCAGGTATTCGGTGAGTGCCAGCACCACGTCGGTGGCGGTAATGCCCGGCTGCGGACGGCCCGACAGTTCGACGCCGATGATGTCCGGCAGGCGCATCCACGAGGCACGGCCGAGCATGACGTTCTCGGCTTCAAGTCCACCGACGCCGATGGCAATGACGCCCAGAGCATCCACGTGTGGGGTGTGGCTGTCGGTGCCAACCAGGGTATCCGGGAAGGCGACGCCGTTCAGCGTCTGGATCACCGGTGACATTCGCTCCAGATTGATCTGGTGCATGATGCCGTTGCCCGGCGGGATCACTTCGACGTTTTTGAACGCCTGCTTGGTCCAGTTGATGAAGTGGAAGCGATCCTCGTTGCGACGGTCTTCAATCGCCCGGTTCTTGCTGAAGGCATCCGGGTCGTAGCCGCCGCATTCAACGGCCAGCGAGTGGTCGACGATTAACTGCACCGGCACCACCGGATTGACCTGGGCGGGGTCGCCGCCCATGTCGGCGATGGCGTCGCGCAGGCCGGCGAGGTCAACCAGCGCGGTCTGGCCAAGAATGTCGTGGCAGACCACGCGCGCCGGAAACCACGGGAAATCGAGATCACGCTTGCGTTCGATCAACTGCGTGAGTGAGGCCGTCAGCGTCGTCGGATGGCAACGGCGCACCAGGTTTTCGGCGAGCACGCGGGAGGTATACGGCAGCGTGGCATAGGCGCCGGGCTTGATCCCATCGACTGCCGCCTGGGCGTCGAAGTAATCCAGCGCAGTGCCGGGCAGCGATTTGCGGTATTCAGTGTTCATCGTCAGGACTCGATCACGGAAAAGTTACGGGTGGAGAGCCCCGTGGAACTCTCCTTTCCCCATCAGCGCTGTTCGATGGGCACGAATTTGCGCTGTTCGACGCCGATGTATTCGGCGCTCGGTCGGATGATGCGGTTGTTGGCGCGCTGTTCGAACACGTGGGAGGCCCAGCCGGTCAGGCGCGAGCAGACGAAGATCGGGGTGAACAGCTTGGTCGGGATGCCCATGAAGTGGTACGCCGAAGCGTGGTAGAAGTCGGCGTTGGGGAACAGCTTCTTCTGCTCCCACATGGTCTTGTCGATGGCTTCGGAGACCGGGAACAGCACCGTGTCGCCTACCTCCTCCGCGAGCTTTTTCGACCAGCCCTTGATCACCTCGTTGCGCGGGTCGTTGTCCTTATAGATCGCGTGACCGAAGCCCATGATCTTGTCCTTGCGCTCCAGCATCGCCAGGGTGCCCTTCGTCGCTTCTTCAGCGGAGGCGAATTTCTGGATCATCTCCATCGCCGCTTCGTTGGCGCCGCCGTGCAAAGGCCCGCGCAGGGTGCCGATGGCCGCCGTGATGCAGGAAAACAGGTCGGACAGGGTCGATGCGCAAACCCTGGCGGTGAAGGTCGAGGCGTTGAATTCGTGCTCGGCGTAGAGAATCAGCGACACGTCCATGACCTTGCGGTGCAGTTCGCTGGGCGCCTTGTCCAGCAGCAGTTTCAGGAAATGCCCGGCAATGGACACCTCGTCGGTGACGCAGTCGATGCGCTTGCCTTCGTGGCTGAAGCGGTACCAGTAGCACATGATCGCCGGGAACGCGGCAAGCAGCCGGTCGGTGGAATCGAGCTGCTGAGCGAAGCTGGCTTCGGGCTCGAGATTGCCGAGCATCGAGCAGCCGGTGCGCATGACGTCCATGGGGTGGGTGTCGGCGGGAATGCGCTCGAGCACTTCTTTCAGCGCCTGGGGCAGGTCACGCAGGCCCTGGAGTTTCTTCAGGTAGCCGTCGAGTTGCGCCTGGGTCGGCAGTTCACCGTACAACAGCAGGTACGCGACTTCTTCGAATCGGGCGTCGGCGGCGAGTTCACGCACGTCATAACCGCGGTAGGTCAGCCCGGCGCCGGCCTGGCCCACGGTGGACAACGCGGTCTGCCCGGCCACCTGGCCTCGCAGGCCTGCGCCGCTCAATACTTTTGCTTCAGCCATTGCTGTCTCCAGTCTTGTAGTTGTGTGGGAATCGGCAATTCTTTCCAGTACGCGAGATGCTTTATCTGTAGGAGCGCGCTTGCCCGCGAAAGCGTCGTGTCAGCACCTGTAAGGTCAGCTGGAAGAATGC
>NZ_JBTOPV010000053.1:0-13816 GCF_055284355.1 Pseudomonas sp. HP_01
TCCTGCGGGCGGCTGCTCCCCGTTCTGGCCGGCCCTCGCTCCCTTGCGCCCCCCCCCCCCCCCCCCCCCCCCCCCCCCCCCCCCCGCTCCTGCAATGGGCCGTGATCAGCCTTTCTTTTGGGCAAACAATGCATCGAGCTTCTGCTCGAACGCGTGGTAGTCGATGCGCTCGTACAACTCCATCCGGGTTTGCATGGTGTCGATGACATTCTTCTGGGTGCCGTCGCGGCGAATCGCGGTGTATACGTTTTCCGCGGCCTTGTTCATCGCCCGGAACGCCGACAGCGGATAGAGCACCAGCGCCACCTCGGCGGACTTCAGCTCGTCGGTGGTAAACAGCGGCGTCGAGCCGAATTCGGTGATGTTCGCCAGGATTGGCGCCTTCACCCGCGAAGCAAACAACTTGTACATATCAAGCTCGGTGATTGCTTCCGGGAAGACCATGTCCGCACCCGCCTCGATGCACGCGGCGGCGCGATCCAGAGCTGATTCCAGGCCTTCCACCGCCAGCGCATCGGTGCGCGCCATGATCACGAAACTGTCGTCGGTTCGCGCATCGACCGCGGCCTTGATACGATCGACCATCTCCTGCTGCGAGACAATTTCCTTGCCGGGCCGGTGACCGCAACGCTTGGCGCCAACCTGGTCCTCGATGTGCATCGCCGCTGCTCCAAACTTGATCATCGACTTCACCGTGCGCGCCACGTTGAACGCCGAGGCACCGAAACCGGTGTCGACGTCTACCAGGAGCGGCAGGTCGCAGACGTCGGTGATGCGGCGTACGTCGGTGAGCACGTCATCCAGGCCGGTAATGCCGAGGTCCGGCACGCCGAGCGAACCCGCCGCGACACCGCCGCCGGACAGGTAAATCGCCTTGAAGCCGGCCCGTTGCGCCAGCAGCGCGTGGTTGGCGTTAATCGTGCCGACCACCTGCAGCGGATGTTCGCTGGCGACAGCGTCACGGAAGCGTTGGCCAGGAGTGGTTCTTGTGGTCATTGTTCACCTCGGGCAGTTGCAGCTTGAAAGCGCTGCTCAATGTTGCGTTTGGACGCGGCGATGTGTCGGCGCATCAACAGCTCGGCCAGCTCACCGTCACGCTCGGCGATGGCATCGAGAATACGGTGATGCTCGGCGAACGCCTGGCGCGGACGATTGGGCGTCGTCGAGAACTGGATGCGGTACATGCGCACCAGTTGATAGAGGTCATCGCAGAGCATCTGGGTCAGCGTGCTGTTGCGCGCGCCCTGGATAATCCGGTAATGAAAGTCGAAGTCGCCTTCCTGCTGGTAATAGCCGACGCCGGCCTGAAAGGCGCTGTCGCGTTCGTGAGTTTCCAGCACGCGGCGCAGGTCATCGACTTCTTCAACCGTCATGCGCTCGGCAGCCAGGCGACAGGCCATGCCTTCCAGGGATTCGCGGATTTCGTACAGCTCGACCAGCTCGGCATGGCTCAGGGAAACCACGCGAGCGCCAACGTGGGGAACGCGCACCAACAGGCGCTGGCCTTCGAGCCGGTGAATGGCCTCGCGCAACGGCCCGCGGCTGATGCCGTAGGTGCGCGCCAGCTCGGGCTCGGAGATCTTGCTGCCGGGGGCGATGTCGCCTTTGACGATGGCCGCCTGTATACGGCGAAAGACGTTCTCGGACAGCGTCTCTGCATCGACCGACGGGGCAGGCAGGGTTTCTGCGGCATCCAACATTGTTGACACCTATTGACTGAATGCCAGCAAATTTAGCGAAAGAAGCCAGTTCCGTCAAAGCTAAATGGGTGATTGTCGACAATCGTCTAATAGCGACCCATTTTGACGAAGTGTCTGACAGCACGTATCCCCGCCGCCCTTCGCTCGCGCCATAAAAGCTTCATGCTAGAATGCCGCCCGCCTCAGACCGCCCACGCGCGCAGGCGGCTTCTGCAGGAGCGGCACCCTGGGTCAAACCAAATCCCCATTTCGACGTCAAAGCAGCTCTTTCACTTTTTATCGCGCCTGGACTTATGAGCCGCCACCCTCTTCTCTTCCTTTTATCCCTGTACGTGCCAGGCTTCTTTCTGCCCGGACTTTTTCTTTCCGGGCTTTTTCTGCCCGGACTGGCCCTGGCCGCTGAAAAGACCGTGTATGGCCTGAACGAATACGCCGAGCTGGCGGACATCGACCTGCAGGTCGCCGCCAAACTGGACACCGGCGCCAAAACTGCCTCCCTGAGCGCCCGTGACATCAAACGCTTCAAGCGCAATGGCGACTCCTGGGTACGTTTTTACCTGGCCATCGACGACGCCCACGAACATCCCATCGAACGCCCCCTGGCCCGAGTCAGCAAGATCAAGCGCCGCGCCGGCGACATCGACGCCGACGACGACAAGAAATACACCGCTCGCCCGGTCATCAGCCTGGATGTCTGCATGGGCTCAGCGTTGCGCACCATAGAAGTGAACTTGACCGACCGCAGCGCATTCCAATACCCGCTTTTGATTGGCTCCGAAGCCCTCAAGCACTTCGATGCGCTGGTTGATCCAAGCCTGAAATACGCAGCCGGCAAGCCTGCCTGCGTCACCCATGCTCAAACCGCAGAGTAACGACATGCGCTCTCTTACCCTCCATCTGAAGATCCTGATCGCGACCCTCGTCACGCTGGGTATCGCGATTACGGCTTATCAGATATTGGTGCTCGGCATCCCGGTGACCGAAGACGAAACCGACGACCTGTGGAACATCGACGCCAAGGTCGAGTTCGTCGCCAACCCCAAGGACACGGTCAAAGTGCAGATGTACGTGCCGCCTCTTTCGCGGGATTACATCAGCCTCAATGAAAGCTTCATCTCCAACAACTATGGCGTGAACGTCAACCGCGCCGACGGTAACCGCAAGGTCACCTGGTCCGCGCGCCGGGCCAACGGCAACCAGACGCTGTACTACCGGCTGGTGTTGACCAAGCGCTACAGCGGCGAGAAAGCCAAGATCAAAGGGCCGATCTTCCGCGACAGTATCGTCGTCGAAGGCCCGGAAAAAATCGCCGCCGACGCCCTGCTTGCGCCGATCCGGCAGCATTCTGCCGACGTTGAAACCTTCGTCAGCGAAGCCATCAAGCGTGTCAACAATCTGAGCGACGACAACGTCAAGCTGCTGCTGGCTGGCGATACGTCAGTGCAGAACAAGGCACGGATCACCGAAACCTTGCTGTCCATCGCCCACGTGCCGGTGGAGAAAGCCCACACCATTCGCCTTGTGGCCGACCAGCCGCAGTCACCCGAACTGTGGCTGCGCAGCTTCAATGGCAAGGAATGGCTGTATTTCAATCCGGAAACCGGCGAAGCGGGTCTGCCCCAGGACCGCCTGCTGTGGTGGATCGGCAACGACAATCTGATCTCCGTTGAGGGTGGCAAGAAGGCCACCGTGAGTTTCAGCCTGAACAACAGCGAGATGAACGCGATTCGTCTGGCCAAGCTGACCGATGAAAGCACCGACGCCGATTTCCTCGAATACTCGCTGTACAGCTTGCCGCTGCAAACCCAGCAGACCTTCATGATCATGGTAATGATCCCGATCGGCGTCCTGGTGATCCTGATCCTGCGCAATCTGGTGGGCCTGCAGACGCTCGGGACCTTCACCCCGGTGCTGATCGCGCTGGCGTTCCGCGAGACCCAGCTGGGCTTCGGCATCGTGCTGTTTACCATCATCACCGCGCTGGGCCTGTCCCTGCGCTCGTACCTGGAACACCTCAAGCTGCAAATGCTGCCGAGGCTGTCGGTGGTGCTGACGTTCGTGGTGGTACTGATCGCCGCCATCAGCCTGTTCAGCCACAAGCTGGGCCTTGAGCGCGGGCTTTCGGTGGCGCTGTTCCCGATGGTGATTCTGACCATGACCATCGAACGCCTGTCGATCACCTGGGAAGAACGCGGCGGCGGCCATGCGATGAAAGTCGCCATCGGCACGCTGTTCGCGGCGTCTCTGGCGCACATCATCATGAGCATCCCGGAGTTCATCTACTTCGTGTTCACCTTCCCGGCGATCCTGTTGATCCTGGTGGGCTTCATGCTGGCGATGGGGCGTTATCGCGGTTATCGGCTGACCGAACTGGTCCGCTTCAAGGCCTTCCTTAAAGAAGACGCCGAGCGGGAAAACCACAAATGATCGGCTGGTGGAAAACCTGGAAGGCGCTGGAAGCCAAGGGGATCATGGGCATCAACCGGCGTAACGCCGACTACGTGCTCAAGTACAACAAGCGCAGCCTCTACCCCATCGTCGATGACAAGATCATCACCAAGGAGCGGGCGATCGCGGCGGGCATTCATGTGCCCGAGCTGTACGGGATCATTTCCACCGAAAAGGAAATCGACAAGCTCGAGACGATCATCGGCGGTCGCAGCGACTTCGTCGTCAAGCCCGCCAAGGGCGCGGGCGGCGACGGCATTCTGGTCATCGCCGACCGTTTCGAAGAGCGCTTCCGTACGATTTCCGGGCGCATCATCAGCCACGACGAAATCGAGCATCAGATTTCCAGCATTCTCACCGGGCTGTATTCCCTGGGCGGCCATCGTGATCGCGCGCTGATCGAATACCGGGTCACACCGGATCAGATCTTCAAGAGCATCAGTTACGAGGGCGTTCCGGACATTCGCGTGATCGTGCTGATGGGGTACCCGGTGATGGCCATGCTGCGCCTGCCCACCCGGCAGTCCGGCGGCAAGGCCAACCTGCACCAGGGCGCGATCGGTGTCGGCGTCGATCTGGCGACCGGCCTGACGCTGCGCGGCACCTGGCTGAACAACATCATCAGCAAGCACCCCGACACCACCAATGCGGTGGATGGCGTGCAACTGCCGAATTGGGACGGCTTCATGAAGCTCGCGGCAGAGTGCTACGAGCTGTGCGGCCTGGGTTATATCGGCGTCGACATGGTGCTGGATCAGGACCGCGGGCCGTTGATTCTGGAGCTTAATGCGCGGCCGGGGCTGAACATCCAGATCGCCAATGACTGCGGGCTGACTCACCGCACGGTTGCCGTGGAGAAGCGGCTCGAAGAGCTGGCAGCGGATGGTATTCAGGAAAGCCCGGAAGAGCGGGTCAAGTTTGCTCAGGGCTTGTTCGGGCACGTTTGAGGTTTGTCGATTGATCAGTGTTCGCCGATAAACTGATGGCGTTCACACCGGCCCCTTCCCGGCTGAAGCCAGTCCTACTAGATGCCGCGTGCAGTCAATGGAATTGGCTGAAATGCCGACTGAGGGACTGCCTGGACCTCAACTGTGGGACCGGCTTTAGCCGGGAAGACGTCAGGCGTCACTCCGCAAATCTGATGGCGTTCACACCGGCCTCTTCCCGGCTGAAGCCGGTCCCACTAGATTCCGCGCGCTGGCAGTGAAATCGGGTGGTACGCCGACTGTGGGACTGACTGTTCCTCGACTGTGGGACCGGCTTTAGCCGGGAAGACGTCAGGCGTTTCACCGCAAATCTGATGGCGTTCACACCGGCCCCTTCCCGACTGAAGCCGGTCCCACTCGATACCGCGCGCAGTCAGTGAAACCGGGTGGAACGCCGACTGAGGGACTGCCTGGACCTCGACTGCGGGACCGGCTTTAGCCGGGAAGACGTCAGGCGTCACACCGCAAATCTGATGGCGATCACACCGGCCCCTTCCCGGCTGAAGCCGGTCCCACTAGATTCCGCGCGCAGGCAGTGAAATCGGGTGGTACGCCGACTGAGGGACTGCCTGGACCTCGACTGTGGGACAGGTTTTAGCCGGGAAGACGTCACGCGCTACACCGCAAATCTGATGTCGATCATACCGGCCTCTTCCCGGCTGAAGCCGGTCCCACTCGATACCGCGCGCAGTCAGTGAACCGGTTGGAGCGCCGACTGAGGGACTGCCTGGACCTCGACTGTGGGACCGGCTTTAGCCGGGAAGACGTCAGGCGTCACTCCGCAAAACCCGAGCCGAACTCGTCACCCATTACTCCCTGCTAGATGAAGATTCACCCCATGCGGCATCCCGTCCCTAGAGAACCCTCGCCCATCGCTGTATAGTTTTTTACACACCGAAACAATGAGCAACAGATGTTCCCTTCCAAGCTGTATACCCCTCTGTTGCTCAGCCTGTTGGCGTTGATCGTGACGGCCCTCTGCGCGCTGTCATTGGGTCGCTATGAGATTTCAATCCACGAACTCAGCACGTTCATCGCAACCCTGCTGTGCCTCAGCGACATGCCGGCGCAGCGCTACGACCTGCTGCACAGCCTGATCATTGAGGCGCGACTGCCCCGGGTCGTCGCGGCGGTGCTGGTGGGCGCCGGGCTTTCCGTCTCAGGCGCGGCGTATCAGGGCGTGTTCCGCAATCCGCTGGTGTCGCCGGGTTTGCTGGGGGTGCTGAGCGGCTGCGCGTTCGGCGCTGCGTTGGGGATCATCTGGCACCTGCCGCCCCTGGCGATTGCGCTGGTCGCGTGCATGACCGGACTGACCGCCGTGGCGGTCGGTCTGGGCATTGCCCATATGTTTGAGTCCCCCTCGATTCTGCTGCTGGTGCTCGGCGGCATTGTCGCGAACGCCCTCTTCACCTCCTTGCTGTCCATTGCCCAATACATGGCCGATCCGGTGGATCAGTTGCCGAGCATCGTCTATTGGCTGCTCGGCAGCCTCAGCGCCGTCGACGTGCAGGCGCTGTGGATCATCGGTCCGATTCTGGCCGTGGCCATCGTGCTCTTGTGCCTGACCGGCCGCGCCATCGATGCGCTGTCCCTGAGTGATGACGAGGCCCTGAGCCTGGGCGTGCCGGTGGAGAAAATTCGTGGAGCCCTGATTGTGCTGACCACCCTCATCTGCGCACTCACTGTGAGTCTGGCAGGCATGGTCGGCTGGATCGGCCTCTTGATTCCCCACCTGGCGCGATTGATGGTCGGTCCCGGCAATACGCGTCTGCTGCCCCTCAGCGCCTGCCTCGGCGGGATCTTCCTGCTGGCGGCCGACGGCGTCGCTCGCAGTGTGTCGGCGGGAGAAATCCCCCTCGGCATCATCACCGAACTGTTCGGCGCGATCGCCTTTGTGCTGGTGCTGCATCGCGTGCGCAAGGGCTGGCTATGAAGCGCTTGCAGGCCCGCCAACTGAGCTATCGGATCGGCGACCGTTTGATCCTCGACAATGTCTGCCTGGACATAAAAGCCGGCGACAACATCGCCCTGCTGGGGGCCAACGGCGCCGGAAAAAGCACGTTGATGAGGCTGCTGCTGGGGTTGCTGAGGCCCCACGCCGGCGAGGTGCTGATCGACGGCCAGCCGATGGGCTCGATGAAGCGCCGCGCCGTCGCCCGGCAGATCGCCTACGTGCCGCAGAGCCACGTGCCGAGCTTTCCGTTCAGCGTCGCTCACATCGTCGGCCAGGGTCGACTGCCCACCGTGGGCCTGAGCCATGCACCGAGCCGCGACGACCAAACCTATGTCCAGCAGGCCCTGACCGACCTGGGCATTCTTCACTTGAGTGAACGGCCGTACACCGAGCTATCCGGCGGCGAGCGCCAGTTGGTGCTGATCGCCCGGGCCATGGTCCAGCGCGCCAATATCATCATTCTCGACGAGCCGGTCACCGGCCTCGACTACGGCCACCAGCTGCGCCTGCTGGCCTTGCTCAAGCGCCTCGCCGCCCAAGGCATCAGCCTCCTGTCCAGCACCCATCGCCCCGAACACGCTCTCGCTTCGGCCGATCGCGCGCTGGTCCTGCACGAAGGCCGACTCATCGCCGACGGCGCGCCTCACGACGTCATCGACAGCGCCCTCATGGCGCGTCTTTACCAGGTCGCCGTCGAGCAGATCGACACCGGCGGCCACCGCTTTTTTATTCCTTGCCGAGTGTTTACATGACCCGATCCTTCCCATCGCGCCTGGCCTTCGCACCGCTGTTGTTTGGCGGCTTCGCTCAGGTCAGCCTGGCGCAAGAAATGACCCTCGCGCCGCTGGACATCAGCGCCGACCAGTCGATTGCCGATCAGGCGCGTGAGAAGTCGGCGACCCTCGGCCCCATGGGTGAGCGCAGGCTGCTGGACACGCCCTATTCCATCAGCGTGCTGTCCTCCGACCTGATCGACAGCCAGCAGCTGAAAAGCTTCAAGGACATCATTCGCTACATGCCCTCCGTGCAGGCCGACGGCGCCCGGCCACAAACCCGGGGCCTGCAGGGCAGCGTGGTGCAGAACAGCCGGCTCGACGGCCTCAACGTGGTGTCGACCACCGATTACCCGGCCGAGCAACTGGGCGGCGTCGAAGTGCTGAGCGGGCTGTCGGGGTCGCTGTATGGCCCGGCGAATCCCGCCGGCACCTTCAACCTGCTGTCGAAACGCCCGACCGATTTCACCCGCAATCGGGTGACCGTCGGCGTGGGCACGGGGCTGACCTGGCTCAAGGCAGCCGACCTGAGCGGCCCGTTCGACCCGGACGGCAAGATCAAATACCGCCTGAACGTGGCCGACGAACAAGGCCACAGTTATGCGCCCGGCAGCACATTGCGCAGGCAGCTTGTCAGCCTCGCGACCGATTTCCAGATCAGTGATGACAGCGTCATCGAAACCAATTTCAGCCACTACGACTACCTGTCCAAGGGCCTGCCCGGCAAGTTCGCCGTCGCCTCGGGCGTGACGCTGCCCCACGCGCCGGACCCGACCCGCAGCAATCTCGGGCAAAATTATTCCGGCGACAACAACACCACGGACACCGCCAGCGCGCATTTCAAGCACGACTTCGACGGCAACTGGAAACTCGACATTGGCGCACTGCGGCAGATCGCCGACCGCGAATCCACCGCAGTGACCAACACCCTGATCAACAATGCCGGCACCTATCGCAGTTCGGTGGCGAGCGCCACTGCAAGCCGCTTTACCATCAACAGCTATCTGGCCAACCTCAATGGCAGCGTCTACACCGCCGGCATTCGCCATGATTTGACCGTCGGCGTCACCGGTTTTGACTGGGACAACTACAACCCCGTGGCCGGCGGCACGAAAACCCTCGGCACCGCGTCATTGAACAACCCGATCGCCTTCGACGGGCCGGACTTCCCCGATTTCACCGACCGCTACCACTCGGCCAACGCCCGCCAGCGCTCGTTCGTGCTGGGCGACACCCTGACGTTCACGCCGAAATGGAGCCTGATGCTCAGCGGCAGCCAGAGTCGCCTGACCGCCGACAACTATTCTCAAGCCGGCGTCCACACCTCATCGCAGGACTCGGGCATCAGCACGGCCAGCAGCGTGATGTACAAACCGGTCGACGACCTGACGTTGTACCTGACCTACGCCGACAGCCTGCAACAGGGCGACAGCGCCGCGGCTGGCAGCAGCAACGCCGGGGCGATCCTGTCACCGTACCGCAGCCGCATGTGGGAGCTGGGCGGCAAATGGGTCGCGCGCGGGGTCAACCTGTCGCTGGCGGCATTTCAGATCAAACGCCCCTTCGCCTACACCCAGCCCGATAACCTCTATGCCGTGGCGGGTGATCAACGCAATCGCGGGGTGGAATTCCTCGCCGACGGCGACCTGAGCCAAAACCTCAAGATGTTCGGCGGCATCACTTGGCTGGACCCGAAGCTGCTGTCCACCGGCAACGACAGCACGGAAGACACCCGGATCGTCGGGCTGTCGCGGGTGACGGCAAGTCTGCTGACCGAATACCGCATCGACCAGGTGCCGGGCCTCGCCGTCAACCTCAACGCCCGTTACGCCAGCGCCCGCCCCACCGACGACAGCAACGATCACTGGGTGGGCAGCTACAAGACCTTCGACGCCGGCGCCAGCTACAGCACCCGGTTGATGAAGCGCGACACGGTCTACCGCCTCGAAGTCACCAACCTGGCCAACGAACGCTACTGGACCAACATCGTCCCCGGCGGGCTGAACGGCTACACCGGTGCCGGGCAAGCCAGCGCCACACCGGCCGCGCCGCGCATGGTGCAGGCGTCGATTCAGGTGGACCTGTGAACACGCAGCGAGTCGGCATGGGCCGTTTGCTGAGCGGTTTGCTGCTGGCCAGCTTGAGTGCCAGCGCCTTCGCTGACCCGGGCGACGAGGGCCAGACCATTCAGGCCAGCCCGCTGAAATCGAGGCAGGTGCAGGACGATGGCGGACAACAGGTCAACGTCCCGGCAGCACCCGCGCGGATCGCCGATGGCTGGTATGCCGATCACGTACTGCTGATGACGCTGGGCGCCGGCTCGCGCATCGTTGCGACGGTCAACCATCCTGAAAGCCAACCATGGATGTTCAAGGTCCTTCCCGCCCTGAACCAGGCCACGGCCATCGAAGGTACGGGTTTCAATGCCGAGACCCTGCTGGCCGGGCACGTCGAGCTGGTGTTCACTGCCCTCGGCGACCGGCAGGCCATTGCCTACAGACAGCTTGGCCTGCCGGTCATGCAGATGGGCTACACCGACCTTGCCGGGCTGAAACGCTCGATGCTCAACACGGCCGAGGCCCTTGGCGGTGCCGAGCCACGCACGCGGGCCCTCGCCTACAACGGGTTTCTGGATCAGCAACTGGCATCGGTCAATGACGTTGTGGCCGGCATCCCGGCGGAGCAGCGGCCGAAAGTGCTGCACATCGCGTCGGTCAATCCGCTGAAAGTGGACGGCACCAATACCTTGATCGACGACTGGATCAAGCTCGCCGGAGGCCGCAATGCCGCGACGGGGCTCAAGGGCAATCTGCAGATTGTGTCGGCCGAGCAGTTGCTGGCCTGGCAGCCGGATGTCCTCATCCTCGCAGCGAACGCAGGCCGGCTGGACCAAGCGGCACAAGCGCAACTGCTGAATCAGCTTGAGGCCGTGCGCAACGGACGCGTCCTGCGCAATCCGGCCGGGGTTTTCCCCTGGGATCGGTACGGCACCGAAGTGGCGCTTCAGGTCCCGTGGGCGGCGCAGCAGTTGCATCCCGCGTTGTTTACGGACGTGGACATCGCGGCACAGACGGTGGACTTCTACCGGCGCTTTTTCGATTACCCGCTGACGCCCGAAGATGCCCAGAGAATTTTGCACGGTGAGCCGCCAGCGACTGCCCCCTAGGACTCGACCTTGGGGAAGACTACAATCGCCGTCCTCGTGCACTGACTGATCCACGCCTCGCATGCCAACTTGTTCCGTACACCCACTGCCCTATCACGCTGACCCCAGCGGTTACTTCGCCCGCGTGCGCGTTGCCCCGGGCGCCGTGCTGCTGGACAGCGGTCGCCCGACGGCGGACCGTGGCCGCTTCGATCTGCTCAGCGCCTGGCCGATGGAAGCCCTGCTGCCCGTTGCGGACGAATCCGGTCCGGCCTTTCTTCAGCGCCTGCGTGAATCACTGGCCCGCCTCGGTGAAGCCGATCTGCCAGAGGACTGCGCGCTGCCGTTCGCTGGCGGATTGATCGGTTATCTGGCGTACGACTTCGGTCGTCTGTTCGAGCCCCTGCCCGATCAAGCCATTGATGACTTGTACCTGCCCTCGGCGCGGCTGGGGCTGTACGCCTGGGCGCTGATCAGCGATCACCACGAGCGCACCAGCCAGTTGGTGTTTCACCCGTCCCTTGACCACGCCGAACGCCAGCGGCTGATCGCGCTGTTCGAGCAACCGGGGGCGCAAGCGGACGCCTCGTTCAAGCTGACAGCGCCCTTCGCGCCGGACATCGATGCCGAGCAGTACCAGCAGGCCATCGAGGGGATTCACGCCTACATCCAGGCCGGTGACTGTTATCAGGTCAATTTCGCCCAGCGCTTTCGTGCGCAGTACCTCGGTGATCCGTGGGCAGCGTATCAAGCACTGCGGGTGGCCTGCCCCACGCCGTTCGCCGGGTATCTTGCGCTGCCAGCGGGCGATGCGGTGTTGAGCCTGTCGCCGGAGCGGTTTGTCAAAGTCAGTCAGCGTCAGGTCGAGACACGGCCGATCAAAGGCACGCGGCCGCGGGGACGGGATGCCGATGAGGACGCCGCGTTTGCTCAGGAGCTGCTTTCGAGCCCGAAAGATCGCGCCGAGAACCTGATGATCGTTGACCTGCTGCGCAACGATCTGGGCCGCACCTGCCGGATCGGTTCGGTGAGCGTGCCGGAGTTGTTCAGCCTGGAAAGCTATCCCAACGTGCATCATTTGGTCAGCGCGGTGACGGGCGAACTGGCCGACGGCAAGGACGCGCTGGACCTGATTGGCGGCAGTTTTCCCGGTGGGTCGATCACCGGCGCGCCGAAGATCCGCGCGATGCAGATCATTGACGAACTGGAGCCCACTCGGAGGGCGCTGTATTGCGGCTCGTTGATGTACCTGGACGTGCGCGGCAGCATGGACAGTTCAATCGCCATCCGCAGCCTACTGGCAAAAGACGGCCAGATGGCGTGCTGGGGCGGCGGCGGCATCGTCGCTGATTCGCAGTGGGAAGCGGAATATCAGGAGACCTTCACCAAAGTTCGGGTGTTGATGCAGACGCTTGAGGGGTTGTGAGTGGCAGGTCCCGCTCACTGACGCAAATCGTTGGGTCTGGGGTGGTTCCATCACACGTGAGCACTCGCAGCCCCGTAGGAGCCGGCTTGCTAGCGAACCGGTTTCGTCAGTCGCCCCCCCGGTTCTGACCCACCGCGTTCGCCAGCAAGCCGGCTCCTATGGATCAGGGTGTGTCGGTGAGGTTTGGCTAACCGCGCTGCCGCTATCGCAAATCAGTATTTCTAACGCGTGAAAAGTCGCTGGGATCCACCCCGCAAATTCGGCGGAATACGGTCTGTAGGAGCGCGCTTGCCCGCGAAACGCGGTGTGTCAGGTGAATACGGTGTTGAACTTGCCGACGTCTTCGCGGGCAAGCGCGCTCCTACAGGTTATGGGGTCAGCCGGGATATCAGCGCCGCCCGCTGATCCGCCCTCTGCGCCAACTGCCAAGCTCCAAGCCCAACCCAATCCCCCGCTTTCAGCCAAACGCCCCGACGTTTTTTGTTACCATCTGCGCCATTACGAGCGCCTAAGCGCCAGCCCTGATCAGGAAGCCGCCCAGATGAACCACCCTTTCGACGTTGACGACATCGCCGCCACTTTTGCCAACAAATCCCCGTCCGACATCCTCAAATTCGCCTTCCAGCACTTTGGCGACGACCTGTGGATTTCCTTCAGCGGCGCGGAAGACGTGGTGCTGGTGGACATGGCCTGGAAAATCAACAAGAACGTCAAGGTGTTCAGCCTGGACACCGGCCGGCTGCACCCGGAGACCTATCGCTTCATTGATCAGGTCCGCGAGCAGTACAAAATCGACATCGACATCGTCAGCCCGGACCGCGAAAAGCTCGAGCCAATGGTCAAGGAAAAGGGCTTGTTCAGCTTCTACCGCGACGGCCACGGCGAGTGCTGCGGGATCCGCAAGATCGAGCCGTTGCGCCGCAAGCTGTCCGGCGTTACCTCTTGGGCCACCGGCCAGCGTCGTGATCAGAGCCCGAGCACGCGCAATAACGTGGCCGTGGTTGAAATCGACGGCGCGTTCTCGACTCCGGAACGCACGCTGTACAAATTCAACCCGCTGGCCCAGATGAGCAGCGCCGATGTGTGGAACTACATCCGCATGCTCGAACTGCCGTTTAACGCCCTGCACGAGCGCGGCTTCATCAGCATCGGCTGCGAGCCCTGCACACGCCCTGTCCTGCCGAATCAGCACGAACGCGAAGGCCGCTGGTGGTGGGAAGAAGCGACGCAGAAGGAATGCGGGCTGCATGCCGGGAATATGATCGCGAAGGCCTGAGAGCAGATCGCAACCTTGTAGGAGTGGGGGGGGTGGCGGGGGGGGGGGGGCCGACACCCCAAAGCCCGGGGGCCGGGCCCCCCGGCGGCCGCCCCCAACAACACGGTT
>NZ_JBTOPV010000054.1:0-12740 GCF_055284355.1 Pseudomonas sp. HP_01
GCCCCGCCCACCCCCCGCCGCCCGCGTCGGCGGGTGGTGCGTGGGTGGCGCGGTGCCGCGTCTCGGCCGTGGCCCCCCCCCCCCCCCCCCCCCCCCCCCCCCCCCCCCCCCCCCCCCCCCGCTCCTACAGGGGATAGTGTGAACCCACACCATTGCGTCGCCTGTCCAGGGCGTCTGTTCGACAGGCCCGCCGACTACTCTTGTTACAAAGCGAAAGGTCCTACACGTTGCTCATCCACCGTGACAGCGCGAACCTACGCGCTTGATCGCCATCAAAGACCGGAATCGTTACCCATCCCACAGAAGGTAAATGATGAACAGTTTTCCGCGACGCCTCGCCGTCCTCTTGCTCGGCGGGCTCCTGTCGGCCGGGCTGGCGCAGGCCGATGATCACACCGCGCACTCGCCGCCGCTTCTGGCGGCCGCCGGTTATCCGAGCCGCTCGATCAACGTTCCCGACAACGGCGCCGTGCGCCGCGCCAATCCCAACAGCCGTCAGGGCACCGAGTCCATCGCGCCGCGTATCGGTGGCCCTAACCTGGGCCCGACTCAGACCCGTCCGCCCACCCTCGAAAACGGTGGCATCGGCAACGGTTATCCGACCCGACAACAACCCGCTCGGCCTGGCGGCGATGCCGAACGCCGCAGCAATTGAAACGACTGCCAGCCTCTCTTCCATTTCAGAAGGAATTGCCTATGTTGCGCGCCACCCCTTTTCACACGCTCGCCCTCCGCAAAACGTTGCTGGCGACCTTATGCGCCACCGCATTACTGGGCTTCTCCATGCAAGCAACTGCCGCGACTTACCAAAGCGAGACCGGCACGCTGACAGTCGATGAGGTCGTCGGCGGGTTGCAGCATCCATGGGCCGTGGCGTTTCTGCCGGACTCCCAGGGGATGTTGGTCACCGAGCGCACCGGCAACCTGCGTCGGGTAACGCCTGACGGCAAGCTGTCTGCACCGATCTCCGGCGTGCCGAAGGTCTGGGTGCAAGGGCAGGGCGGTTTGCTGGACGTCGAGCTGTCGCCGGATTTCACCAAGGACCGCATGGTTTACCTCACCTACTCCGAGGCCGCGAGCGACGGAAAAACCGGCGGCACGGCGGCGGGGCGCGCAAGGCTTTCGGAAGACATGACCAAGCTGGAAGGCTTCACGCGCATCTTCCAGCAGCAGCCTAAACTGTCGGTGGGCAACCACTTCGGCTCGCGCATCGTCTTTGATCGCGACGGTTACATGTTCATCGCGCTGGGTGAAAACAACGACCGGGCCACGGCCCAGGACCTCGACAAACTGCAGGGCAAGGTCGTGCGCCTGTACCCCGACGGCACCGTTCCCAAAGACAACCCCTTTGTCGGCCAGCAAAACGTGCGCCCGGAAATCTGGAGCTACGGTCATCGCAATCAACAGGGCGCCGCGCTCAATCCCTGGACCGGCACGCTGTGGACCAACGAGCACGGCCCGCGTGGAGGCGACGAAATCAACATCATCGAACGCGCCGGCAATTACGGCTGGCCTATCTCGACCTTCGGCATCGACTACAGCGGTGAGCCGATTTCCGAGTCCAAGGGCAAGGTAGTCGAGGGCGTGAAAAACCCTTTCCATGTGTGGGAGAAATCCCCGGGCGTCAGCGGCATGGCGTTCTACGACTCAAGCACGTTCAAAGCATGGGACCACAACGTCTTCATCGGCGCGCTGGCGTCCGAGGAGCTGATTCGTCTGGAGCTCAAAGACGACAAGGTGGTGCATGAAGAACGTTTGCTCGGCGAGCTCAAGTCCCGCATCCGCGATGTGCGGCAGGGGCCGGACGGGTATGTGTATGTGCTGACGGACGAGGATAACGGGAAGCTGTTGAAGGTCGGGTTGAAGGTGGAGCAATAGCCCTACCTTGAAATTATCGCCCAAGCGCTTGGTTAACTGCATCTAGTAGGACCGGCTTCAGCCGGGAAGGGGCCGGTACATCCGACGCAGTTGTTTCGCCAATGCCGCAGCCTTCCCGGCTGAAGCCGGTCCTACAAAAGCTCGTCTGATTCGAAATTGCTATGTCGGCCAGAAAGGGACCGTAGGACCGGCTTCAGCCGGGAAGCGGCCGGTACATCCGACGCATTTGTTTCGCCAATGGCGCAGTCTTCCCGGCTGAAGCCGGTCATACAAAAGTCACCTGCACACCGAATTCCACACCAATCCCGGTTGTAAAAATGCCGCGCAGAACGTAAAAGAGGCGCCGCCGAACTGGCCTGTGTTTCTCGTTGCCCGACTGCCCCTCTCCAGGAATTCAACCGCCGATGATCACCTCGTCCCGTCCCGCTGCCGGTTTCACCCGTCGGCTGCTGCCGCTGAGTATCGCTTTCGCTTCGCCATGGCTGGCAGCCCAGGAAGTCGAGCCGGTGACACTGGACGCGCTAAGGGTGACCGGGGAGCAGGAGTCGATCTATCAGGCGAGTGGCGCCTCGGTGGGCGGGTTCAACGAAGCACCACTGCGGGATACGCCGGCGTCGATATCGGTGTTTACCGCCGAGCGGCTGAAGGACCAGCAGGCCAAACTGCTCAGCGATGTTTTGCGCAACGACGCGTCGGTGGGCGACAGTTATGCGCCGGTGGGCTATTACGAGAATTTCGTCGTGCGCGGTTTCTCGCTCAACGCGGCCAACAGCTACCGCATCAACGGGCGGAGTATCACCGGCGAGCAAAACGTGGCGCTGGAGAACAAGGAACAGGTCGAGCTGCTCAAGGGGCTGTCGGGCCTGCAGAGCGGCGTGTCGGAGCCGGCGGGTGTGATCAATTACAAGACCAAACGCCCGGAAGACGTGCGCTCAGTGACGCTTTCGACCAACGAGCACGGCGAGCGCTACATCGCCACGGACGTCGGCGGCTGGTTCGGCAGCGAGAAGCAATTCGGCCTGCGCGCCAACGTTGCCCACGAGGACATTCGCTCCTACGTCGAGCACGCCAACGGTCAGCGGGATTTCGCCTCCCTGGCCTTCGACTGGAACATCAACGACCAGTCCACCCTGCAGCTCGACGTTGAATACCAGACCAAAGAACAGCGCTCGGTGCCGGGCTATCAGTTGCTGGGCGGCACCGAGCTGCCCCACGACGCCTCGCCGCGCAAATTGCTGGGCTATCAAAGCGGCTCGAACCCGGTGGGCATCGACTCGCTGAACATGACCGGTCGTTACGAATACCGCCTCAGCGACGACTGGAAAGCCAGCCTCAGCGCCTCACGCAGCCGCGTGGTCATCGACGACTACAGCGCCTTCGCCTACGGCTGCTATTACCAGAGTGACTGCCCTGCCGAGCCGTTGACCGGGCACTTCACGCCGAGCGGCGGTTACGACATCTACGATTTCCGCAGCCCGGACGACACGCGACGCAATGATGAAGTCGAAGCGTCGATGACCGGCCTGTTCGACACCGGCTGGCTCAAGCATGAGCTGACGTTTGGCACCAGCGCGTTCCGGCGCACGGTCGACACCCGGCCGTATTTCAGCGATTACGTAGGCTCCGGCAACATCCACGAGACGCCGGACAGCTTCGCGCCGTCGGACCTTTCCGTGGGCCACACTGAACGGCGCCTGGACAGTCGCCAGTACGGACTCTTCGCCACCGATCGCATCAGTTTCAACGAACACTGGCAAACGGTCATCGGGGGGCGTGAAGTGAAGCTCGACGAAAAGGCCTACAACGAGGACGGCAGCGACAACCGTCACACCGAGCGGTCGATCTTCCTGCCCCAGGCTGCGCTGATCTATAAGCCGATCGATAACGTTTCGCTGTACACGAGCTACAGCAAAGGCTTGTCCCTGGGCGGCACGGCGTCGGTGTTCGACAGCAATATCGGGGAAATCCTCGCGCCGACGATCTCTCGCCAACTGGAAGCCGGGGTCAAGTACGACTGGCGCCGCATGAGCTTCACCGCAGCGGTGTTTCAAACCCGACAGGCGTATCAGTATTCGAAACCCAACGACGACGGCACCCTCACTTTCGTCCAGCAGGGCCAGCAGAAAAACACTGGCGTCGAGCTGAGCGCCAATGGCTACGTGACCTCGCAGTTGCAGATGTCGGCCAGCGTCGCCGCCATTCGCGCGCGGGTTGAAGACAGCGGCACCGCGGCTTACGAAGATCATCAGGCGATCAACGTGCCCAAATTCCGTGGCAGCCTGTCAGCCGATTACGCCCTGCCGATTCAGGGGCTGGCGCTGTTGGGCGGCGTGCAATACAGCGCCAGCAAGTTCGCCAATCGCGAAGGCTCGGTGAAGGTCGATGACTACGCGGTGTTCAACGCGGGCAGCCGCTACAGTACGAAAATTGAGGGCTACGACACGGTATTGCGCCTGACCGTCGACAACCTGTTCGACAAGCGCTACTGGCGCGACGCGGGCGAATACCTGGGGGACGATTACCTGTTCCTCGGCGCACCGCGTACGGCGCGGGTTTCGGCGACGGTGAATTTTTAAATCAGCCGCTGAAACGCGTCAGCCGTCAGCGATCCGCCCGCAAGCCGTCAGCTTTGTTATCCTGCGCGCCTTTGTCGCACCCGCGTGCGTTTCAACCTGTGATTTGGGGTCTTTCATGACAGCCATTCTTCGACCGCGCCCACAACCCATCAGCCGGGGAGACTACAAAACCCTGGGTCTGGCGGCACTGGGCGGGGCGCTGGAAATCTACGATTTCATCATTTTCGTATTTTTCGCCCTGACGCTCAGTCAGCTGTTCTTCCCGCCGGAAATGCCCGAGTGGCTGCGCTTGCTGCAGAGTTTCGGCATCTTCGTCACCGGCTACCTGGCGCGTCCGCTGGGCGGCATTCTGATGGCGCACTTCGCCGACAAACTGGGGCGCAAGCGCGTGTTCAGCCTCAGCATCCTGATGATGGCGTTGCCCTGTCTGCTGATCGGCGTGATGCCGACCTATGCCGAAATTGGCTACTGGGCACCGCTGATCCTGCTGGCGCTGCGCATCCTTCAGGGCGCCGCCGTTGGCGGTGAAGTGCCGAGCGCCTGGGTGTTCGTCGCCGAGCACGCGCCGAAAGGTCATCGCGGTTACGCATTGGGCGTGTTGCAAGCGGGTCTGACCTTCGGCTACCTCATTGGTGCGCTGACGGCGACCTGGCTGGCGAAAGTGTTCAGCCACGCGGAAATCCTCGATTACGCCTGGCGCATCCCGTTTCTGCTGGGCGGCGTGTTCGGCGTTATTGGTGTGTGGCTGCGACGCTGGCTCAGCGAGACGCCGGTGTTCATGGCGATGCATGCCCAGCGTGAAGGCATGACTGAACTGCCGCTGCGCGCTGTCCTGCGCCAGCATCGGCAATCTCTGCTGCCGGCTGCGTTACTGACTTGCGTGCTGACCTCCGCCGTCGTGACGCTGGTGGTTATCACGCCTACGGTGATGCAGCAGCGCTTCGGCATGAGCCCCAGCGACACGTTCGCTTTGAGCAGCGTCGGTATCGTCTTCCTCAACATCGGCTGCGTCCTGGCCGGCATGCTGGTCGATCGTATCGGCGCCTGGCGCGGGGTGGTGCTCTACAGCCTGCTGCTGCCGGTCGGCGTCGGCGTGCTTTACGCCAGTCTGGTCAGTCACTGGTTGCCGTTGAGCCTCGCTTACGCGGTGGCTGGCCTGGCCTGCGGCATTGTCGGCGTCGTGCCTTCGGTCATGGTCGGACTGTTCCCGGCGAACATTCGCGTCTCCGGCATCTCGTTGACCTACAACATCAGCTACGCGCTGTGGGCAAGCACCACGCCACTGGCGCTGATCGCCTTGATGCCGTGGAGTCCGTGGGTGTGCGTCGGCTATTGCGTGATCATGGGCGCGGTCGGTCTGGTGACGGCCATGTTCTTTGGCCTGCGCAAGGGCATGCAGGTCGATGATCCGCGGGTGGTACAGGCGGGAAACTGAAGGGGGAGGGATGTCGCAATGGCGTCCCTTCTTAAAGACTCAATGCTGCGGGTTCGCAATCCGCAGCATTTGAAACGATTGATCCGCTGATTTGTAACAGATGATTGTAATTATCATTTGCAGCGTTTATTGTCCCCGTCTATACAACTGACCCGCTGTTATATATCCCATGGACTTGCACGGGGCCGTGTCTGTATAGATTGTCTGCGGGCTCAGTGGGGATGCTTCGCTAATATTTGTAGGAAACTTTACTTATCGTTGTTCGGTTATTAACCGGGCTTGACTGTGCAAATTCTCTAATGGTTAGAGACTTCAAATCAATAAGAACACTGTTGCGGCCATGGCTGATTTAACGACCAGGGTCGGCAAGTCGCGGAGACTGTTGAGGGCCAATGATAGAAGAACAACGCAAACGTAGACCATTGAAAAAAACCACCCCCAGAGAGCAGGAAGTCCTTCAGCTAGTGCTCCAGGGCCATACCAACAAAGCCATCGCCCAGCGGCTGGGGATCAGTGATTACACGGCCCGCGACCACGTGTCGTCGTTGCTGAGGAAGAACGAAGTCAGAAATCGAGCGCAGCTCATGGCACTGCACGTTTCGGCCCCACGCAAGAAAAAACTGGCAATACCCCTACATCTGACGGATTGTTCCGTCGAGCGGTAAGTGCATAATTAACCCGATTTAATAACCAAACTTTTAAAGCTGTCTTCGACCTCTACGTTGCCGCGATGACGCTGGCGTCTTAATAAGTGGTCTTTTGAGTGATGACCCTGTTTTCGGCACTTCGATGTGTCCCCGCGAAGTGTTCGCGATGATGCACCCACAATAACGATCAATAATAAGGATGAAATCGATGACCCTTCAAATCGCAACGTCTGAGCCCTTGAAGCAACCGTGCATCGATGCAGACTTTAATGTGGACGCGTCAAGCGCGTTCCAGCGATTGGTCGATGAGCAAAGCCAACTGTCCCGAGAGCAGTTGAGCGAGCTGCACAAGCAATGGCTCGGGCCCCACGGCGTGTTTGCCACCTTCAGCGCGGAGGTCGAGCGATTGGGACGTCAGGCCCCCGCGCTG
Source organism: Pseudomonas sp. HP_01 (assembly GCF_055284355.1). Lineage (NCBI taxonomy): Bacteria > Pseudomonadati > Pseudomonadota > Gammaproteobacteria > Pseudomonadales > Pseudomonadaceae > Pseudomonas > Pseudomonas sp. HP_01. Next base: position 6,967 of record NZ_JBTOPV010000054.1, read on the forward strand.
GACGATCTCTCCAGCCTGGGCAGCCCAGAGCGCATGAATCAGGCCGAACGGGCGGTCGCCTTTGCGCTGGCGCAGAGCAATCGCCGCCGCGCGACCAACAACCCCTTCGGCTCACGCTCGCGTCAGGACCTGTGCTGCGTGGTGTTCGACGAGTCCTGCGCGTACACCCTGGCGGAGCGATACGCCGCGTACGAAGCTATGCGTCAGAGCGACTCGGATTTCTTCATCAAACTGATCGCCACCACCCGCGGCGTCACCGAGCGGCGCATCGTGTTCCACGGTTTGCTGGAACATTACGACCGGCTGTTGCCCATTGAGAAAAGCATCTACCCCGAGGCCTACCGCGACGTGCAGCAAACGCATCTGGATCGGGAAGAAGGGTTGTATGGGCCGCTTATGCTGGGCGACAGCCTTATTGCGATATTTGAAACAGTCACACCTAAAGACCTGCTCAACCAGATTCACAACTCGGCAGAGATGCTTCCATGATTTCCGGGCACCTGGTCCCGGATTAACGCAAAAATATGTAACTGAGTAAAGCTCAGGCCGTCTTCACCTAGGCGAAGACGGCCGCCAGCGGAGTATGTGCGATGAGCATTTCAATTCCAGAAAGTACCAATGTTCAGTCCACCTCTTTGATGACGATCACCCAACCCGAAATCAAGAGGGTTGTGAGCGCCTCACGTCATGAAGCGCAGCAAACCCCCGAGTCGCCTGTCACTCTCAGCGGAAGGGGGCTGATGATGTCGCGGCTCTTCGAAGGGCATGCGGTTGAGCCCACCACAGTGGCATACGATCCTAACTTATCGACGTTATTCCCCACACTGTTCCTGTTACCCGAAGATCGAAATCTACTCTCTGCGGTTTATGAATTTGCAAATGTAAAAGGCGCCGACCTTGCCTACGTGGACGATCTGGCTTGGTCCATTGCTTATTACCGGAAATCGGACAATGGATGCGAAATCATCCCGCAGCGGCCTCTCAAACGGTTTGATACTGAAGGGCACGAGGTGTCTTATTCCTTCAATGAGGAAAGCGCCAAGACGGCCCATCGGATATTGAATGGAAGTGCTTTCAGTACGACAGTCTTAGATCGCGGCTTTCTGCGTTTTGCACTGGATGTCGATTACAGCCCGATGAGTAGTCTGAATTTTCGTTTCCTGGAGCAGATCGTCAACAGGTTCTCGGAAAAAGGGGACGTTGTACCCGACTTCGGCCGGCAGTTTGATCATTTTTCTCTTGATCATAAGAACTGGATCAAGAACGTTTCAGAGCAAACATACGATATTTCTACCGTCGTACCTTTCCTAAAAGGTACGACGCCTGATAGTCGCGCCGCGCTTGCGACGCGCGAATCAGCGGATGAAACGGCCCCTTTTAATAGAGAGCCTTCACGCTCCCTTCGAGAGATCATCGGCGCCTACCTGAAGGACACGAGTGTTCCTACGTTGTTCGAAACGTTGATGCGCACGAAGCGCTGAATTTACTCCAACGCCGCACCCTCGCGCGCGCGCACGTCGCTGGATGGCTGCGCCGGCGTGACCCGATTGCGCCCGGCGCTTTTTGCGTCGTACAGGGCCATGTCGGCTTCGTGCAGCCACAGGCCTGCGTCGGTCTGGTGCGCGCCATACGCCGCGACGCCGATGCTCAGGCTCAGCTTGAGATCGGGAAGGGCCGAGTGGGCGTGGTCATGAACCGTACGGCGCAGGCGTTCGAGTATTTCGGTGGCCTGGGCCAGGGTGGTGTCGGGGAGGATGACGCAGAATTCGTCGCCGCCATAACGGCCGGCCAGATCGGTCTGCCGCAGGCTGGCGGACAGCGCGTTGCTCAGTTGCTTGAGCACGTTATCGCCGGTGATGTGGCCGTAGGTGTCGTTGATGGTCTTGAAGTGGTCGATGTCGATCAGCGCGACGCTGTGTTGGCGGTGGAGCTTCTGGCACTTATCGAACTCCAGCGCCAGTCGATCCTTCCACGCGCCGTGGTTCATAAGACCGGTGAGGCTGTCGGTGGCGCTGAGTTTTTCCAGTGCTTTCTTGCTTCTGGAGAGTTGCACCGCGACCTGATAACAGACCAGACCGATGGCCATCGGGTAGATCACCAGCATGGGCAGGCAGGCGAACAGCTGCAGCTGAGTGACGTGGGGGAATAGCGCCGGCAGGAAAATCCTGTACGCCACCAGTGCGCCGGCGATCTGCGCCAGCGAACCCAACACGAAGAGACGTAAACCACCGGCCGCGATGTTATTCATCGCCATCATCGACAGCACCGTCACGGTGGGTAGCGGGCTGATACCCATCGCTCCCGCCCAGAAGCCGCCGCCCAGCGAGTCGTAGATCAGGTTGCGGCGCTCGGCGGCATAAGGCTGGCGTGAACGCTTGGCGAGCAGGTAAGCCATGTGCGGCCAGCCGTAACCGTGAGCGATCATGGCGATCCACACCCAGGCCGGCGGATGGGAAGGGTACAGCGCTGCAGCCACCGCGAAGAAACCAATGCCCAGGCCGATGCTGCGGGGCAAGTGCATGCGTTTGGCGAAGGAGAGACCTTTTTGGACCGAAGTGTTCATAGCGCTCTACTGGGTAATAACGCAGCATCCCGACGGCTACATCGGTCACGACCAACGCTGCGAGTGTCCTCCGCCGACGGGGTACTGGGAAGAGCATTTAGCCACTATTGGAGAAATAATTCACGCCGGTCGCCATTGGAGGGTGCGTGGGCGCAGGTGCCGTTTGGATAAGTGACGGGTGCCGTCTGTCATGGCGTGTTTTCCGGCCATCTGTGTATAGACCGTTCTACGCAGGTTGGCTGAAATATGGCGGCCATTCGGCGCTGTCCGGATGTGCATTCCGTCACCCCGGCAGGAGCCTCTGATGCCCGAACTCTCAAACCTCATCGCTTTTTCCCTTATTGCCCTCGGCATGGTGCTGACGCCAGGGCCGAACATGATCTACGTCATTTCGCGATCCATCTCACAAGGACCCAAGGCGGGTCTGATCTCCCTCGGCGGCGTGGCGGTTGGCTTTATCTTCTACATGCTGTGCGCGGCGTTCGGCATCACGGGGTTGGTGATGGCAGTCCCTTATGCCTACGACACACTGCGCATGGCCGGTGCCGTGTATCTGCTGTACCTGGCCTGGCAGGCCGTGAAACCGGGCGGTCGTTCGCCGTTTCAAGTGAAGGAGTTGCCGCAGGACAACAACCGGCAGCTGTTCCTGATGGGGCTGATGACCAACCTGTTCAATCCCAAAGTGGCGGTGCTTTACCTGTCGCTGTTGCCGCAATTCATTACTGTCGGCGACGGCACCCGCGTGCTCACTCAGTCACTGATATTGGGCAGCGCGCAGATTCTGGTCAGCCTGAGCGTGAATGCGATGGTGGCCATGGCGGCGGGCTCCATCGCAGCGTTTCTCACGCAGAAACCGGGGTGGGCGGCGCTGCAGCGCTGGGTGATGGGCACGGTGTTGTTCGGGTTCGCGGTGCGGATGGCGGTTGAAGGCAGGCGTTGAGTGCGCTGTCACGCGTTGAGGAAAACACGGCTGGCCCTTGCCAGACGCTCCGCGATTCGGGAGATTACTGGCCCCACTCGTTAGCATCATCACAAGGGACGTCTGATGCCTTTTTCTCTCTCCGTTTTGCGTATCACCTGCCTCGCCGCGCTGGTCGCGCCATTCACCCTGCACGCCGAGAATGCGGTCCATGTTCTGACAGGCACTTTGGGTAAATCGCCCATCGTCGTGGAGCTTGATCTCACCAGCGCTGAAGAGGTGACTGGACGCTATTTCTACGAGAAATACCACAAGGACCTGCCGCTCTCTGGTACCTCGAAAGGGAATGATCTGACGCTGACCGAAGGCCTGAGCTACGACGATCAGGCCAGGTTGCCGAAGCTGGTCCTTCATAAAAATTCGGATGCAAGCTGGACCGGGGACTGGAGCAGCAAGGGCAAGTCCTACAAGGTGCAACTGGCCGAACACGCCATCACCGCGCCGGATGCTTCCGCTGAATCGGGTTGGCAGGCCATTTACAAACAGTCGGCCTATGACTACCTGCGGCTCACGCACCTGCCGCTCAAGGCGGATAAAAAAGCCACGTTCATGGGCCATGGACTGCAGTGGTGGGTCGAGCCGGAGTCAGGTGTTTCGATGTTTGAAATCACTTCGGGTTACTCACCGGAGCAGGCCGCCGCTATTAATCAGCAACTGCGCTCGCGCTTTTGGCAGGAGGTTGTCAGCTACCACCAGTGCATGCTCAACGCGAGCCGCAATGGCGGTGATTTTGCGCAGACGGTCACGCCGCACTTGCTGACGCCCGGCATCGTGAGTTTGAGCGTCTTCACCGATTACGATTGCGGCGGTGCACACCCGGACTTCGGCGACTCGCCGCTTAATCTGGATGCCAGCACGGGGAAGGAGCTGACGCTGGAAGATGTGGTGTGGGTCGGCAAGGGCGCGCCGTTTCACTACGAACGTGATGAAGAAGGTGGCACGAGTTTCGACACGTATTCAGATTACCGCGGTAAAGCCTTCGCCCCCTGGCTGGTCGGTCAACTGAAGGCCGCGCACCCGGCAGACATGCAGAAGCCTGCCACCGAAGACGATTGCGACTACACCGACCCGTCGGTCTGGGAATTTCCGTCGTGGCATTTGACTGAAAAAGGCATCGTTTTCGGCCCGTCCTTCCCCCGCGTCATGCGCGCGTGTGAAAGTCCGGAATGGTCGGTCTTGCCTTACAGCGTCATCAAGGCGCATCCAGGCGGAACAAAACTGACGTTGCCCGAGTAAATCAGCCCCGGTTGCTGCCCGCCGACATCTTACGGCGGTAGATCTGAAATCGCTGCTTTTCCGGCTGCAATCGCCGCCGAAAAAGCAGCAATCCTTATTTCCCGCCGGTCACACCCTTCACCACCTCGGCGTGGGCCTTGGCGTCTTTCGCCAGGGAGATCACGTTGACCATCGCCGTGCGTTTACCGTAGGCAGCAGTAATCGTCGTGCTCAATACCCGGCCGCCGTCCACGCTGCCTGAGATATCCAGCTGACGCATGCCTAGGCCTTTTCGTACGATCTTTTTCTCGCCCAGCTTCTTGAAGTCCTTGTAGCTCGACTGCTGCTGTTGCAGCGTGTCGGCGATGATCCCGTCAAGGGTTTGCTTGTCGTTGGCGCCGACCTTCTGGTCATTGGGCAGCGGCGCTTCGGTGATGATCACCACGCGCTTGGCCGGCTTGTTCATGTACAGCGAGCCGGTCACGCCGGCAGCCCTGGCCTTGGCGTCGATCTCTTCCATCGGGCCTTTGACGTAGTCCTTCGGCAGGGTGAAAGCGAACTTGCCGCCGAGCATCGCGACTTTTTGCCCAGAAGGTTTCGGCGCGGGTTTGGCCTTGGTCGCGGCCTGCGCGCCGACCATGCCCAGGCATGAAGCCAACGCGGTACAGACCAGCAGGGTTCTTAAACTGAACAAGCGCATTCCGACCACTCCTGGGGATGATTCCTACATAGGTCCGGCATTTTGCCTGAGGGTGATAGCAGGTTGATAGTCGTGAGCGCGAGGGTGTCAGCGGGACTCGCTCATGCGAGTCCTGCGGGATGATCGCGGTGTATCTGTAGGACTGGGTTCAGCCGGGAAGGGGCCAGTGTGTACGCCACGGGACCTGATCATCTGCCGCTGGCCAGTGTAGGAGCGGGGGGGGGGGGGGGGGGGGGGGGGGGGGGGGGGGGGGGGGGGGGGGGGGGGGGGGGGGGGGGGGGGGGGGGGGGGGGGGGGGGGGGGGGGGGGGGGGGGGG